>NZ_CP118480.1:1516250-1819500 GCF_030450055.1 Gallaecimonas kandeliae | reverse complement strand
CCTCCATCCAGGACGCCCGCTCCCTGGCCGAGATCCAGGCCAAGGAAGCCGCGGCCCAGAAGGCGGGCGGCATAGTGGAATACAGCCGCGAGATGGCCGCCGCCGACAAGAAGTACGGCGCCATCTTCGCCGCCTACGCCAAGAGGCCCATCAAGGAGCTGGCCTACGACAAGGACGCCATCAAGGTGGGCCAAAGGCTTTTCCTGCAAAACTGCTCCCAGTGCCACGGCTCCACCGCCAAGGGCGCCAAGGGTTTTCCCAACCTGACCGACAGCGACTGGCTCTATGGCGGCACCCCCGAGATCATCGAACAGACCATACTGCATGGGCGCATGGCGCAGATGCCGGCCTGGGGTGATGCCCTCGGTGATCAAGGGGTCAAGGAAATGACCGCCTATGTGCTGAGCCTGTCCGGCCGCAAGGTCGACCAGAAGTTGGCCGATGCCGGCAAGGCCAAGTTCGCCATGTGCGCCGCCTGCCACGGCCCGGACGGCCGCGGCGCTTACCTCAACGGCCTGCCGGTGGCGGCAGGAGCGGCCCCCAACCTCACCGACGACATCTGGCTCTATGGCGGCTCCGAGAAGACGGTGGAAGAGACCATCCGCTACGGCCGTCACGGTGTCATGCCCCATTGGGTGGAAAGGTTGGGGCCCGACAAGGTCCATGTGGTGGCGGCCTACGTCTACCGCCTCTCCAACCCCGAACCCAAGGCGGAGTGAGGCGCTTGGCGCCCTGCCCTTGTCCTGACGCCAGGCCTTGGCCTGGCGTTTTCCTGTGTCCCCCACATCATTGCAAGCCCCTGCCATCGAAGCACTTTTTCCCCTATGCTGGGTTTATGACAAGGAGGAGTGTCCATGCAGCCCTGGTATAAACAATTCTGGCCCTGGTTCCTGATGTTCCTGCCCGCCTGCGCCGTGGTGACCAGCCTTTACACCTTCTACATTGCGGCCAGCCATCCCCCCGACATGGTGGTGGACGACTATTACAAGAAGGGCCAGGCCATCAACCGGGATCTCACCGAGCTCAATGCCGCCTACAGCCGTCACATCCAGGCCCGGCTCGACCAAGGCACGGCGGGCTTCGAGCTGGTGCTGAGCGGCAAAGGCATAGAGCCTGGCCAGCCGCTCAAGCTCAACTTCCACCACGCCACCCTGGCCAGCAAGGACTTCAGCGAAACCCTGACCGCCGACGCCCACGGCCATTACCGCTTCACCACGGCCAAGCCCATCAAGGGCCATTGGCACCTGCGCCTCGAGCCCCTGGATGGCCGCTGGCGGGTGCAGACCCTGGCCGATTTCGACGAGGAGCGCGAGGTGGTGCTGACCGGTGAGCCCTGAGATGCGCTGCTTCCACTGCCACCAGCCATTGCCGGCCGGCAGTCCCTTTTCCACCCTCATCGATGGCCAGGACAGGCCCATGTGCTGCGCCGGCTGCCAGGCGGCCAGCCGGGCCATAGTGGATGGCGGCCAGGGCAGCTACTACCGCTTCCGCTCCGAGCCCGGCAGCCCGGCCCAAGGCCACTGCCATTCCCTGGACGCCTACGACAGCCCCGCCTTGCAGCAGCGCTTCGTCCACCAGCAAGGTGAGCTGAGCGAGATCAGCCTGTCGGTGGAGAACCTGGCCTGCGCCGCCTGCGCCTGGCTTATCGAGCGTCGCCTGGCGGCCCTGCCTGGGGTGGCCAGGGTCAGCGTCAACGCCACCAGCCAGCGGGTCTTGATCCGCTGGGACCAGGCCCAGAGCCCGCTCTCCACACTGCTGGCTGAGCTCCAGGCCATCGGCTATCCCGCCCTGCCCTTCGAGCCAGACCAGTTGGAAGCCAGCCAGGCCAAGGCGATCCGCGGCCTGCTGCTGCGCCTGGGCCTGGCGGGCCTGGCCGCCATGCAGGTGATGATGTTCGCCTTCGCCTTCTATTTCGGCCTGGACGCGGCCAGCCCCGACATAGCCCGCTATTTCCGTTACGTGTCCTGGGGCCTGGCGACCCCTGTGGTGCTCTACTCGGCCCAGCCTTTTTATCTGGGAGCCTGGCGTAGCTTGAAAGCTGGCCAGGCCGGCATGGATGTCCCCGTGGCCATCGCCATCCTCGGCGCCTATCTTGCCTCCAGCTACGCCACCTTTTCTGGCCGCGGCGAGGTCTATTTCGAGTCCATCGCCATGTTCAGCTTCCTGCTGCTCACCGGCCGGCTGCTGGAGCTCAAGGCCCGCCAAAGGGCGACCCAGAGTTCGGCCAACCTCCTGAAATTGGTGCCGGCCTTGGCCTGGCGGCTGGAGGGTGGCCAGGCGGTGCAGGTGGCCGTTTCTGAACTGGCCCTTGGCGATCGCATCCAGATCCGTCCCGGGGAAAAGGTGCCTACCGATGCCGAACTGTTGGCCGGCAGCGCCGAGTTCGATGAAAGCTTTCTCACCGGCGAGTCATTGCCCGTCGCCAAGGCGCCAGGAGACCGCCTCTTTGCCGGCAGCCTCAACCTGCGTTCGCCGGTGGAGGCCAGGGTCAGCGCCCTGGGGGCCGCCAACCTGGTGGCGGCCATAGTCCGCCTGCAGGACGAAGCCGCCGCCAACAGGCCGGCCGCCGCCCAACTGGCCGACAAGGTGGCCCGGCGCTTCGTGCTCTGGCTGCTGGCCATCGCCACCCTCAGCTGCCTGGGCTGGCTGCTGGTGGACCCCGGCAAGGCGCTCTGGGTGACCCTGTCGGTGCTGGTGGCCAGCTGCCCCTGCGCCCTTTCCCTGGCGACCCCGGCGGCCCTGACCTGCACCATGGGCAGCCTCGCCAAGCTGGGCTTCCTGGCCCGCCGAGGCGACAGCCTGGAGACCCTGGGCCAGGTGGATACGGTGCTCTTCGACAAGACAGGCACCCTGACCCAGGGCCGACTGAAACTGGGTCGTATCGAGAGTGAGGATGGCCAAGCCCAGCATTGGCTGGCCCTGGCGGCCGCCCTGGAACAGGGCTCTGAGCATCCCCTGGCTCTGGCCTTCAAGGGCCATCAAGGCCGGCTTCAGGCCGAGGACATCGAAGCGGTACCTGGCTTTGGAGTCCAGGGCACTGTGGATGGGGTGCGCTACCGCCTTGGCAGCAGTGCCTTCACCGGGGCCGCCGATAAGGGCGCTACCCTCTATCTCAGCGCCGATGGCGAGCTCAAGGCCTGCTTCTGGCTGGTGGACGAGCTGAAGGCGGGTGCCCCTGAGTTGGTGGCATCGCTCAAGGCCAAGGGGCTGACCCTGGCGCTCTTGACCGGCGACGGTTCGGCCCTGGCCGACCAGATAGCGGCGGAACTCGCCATTCCCCTGCGTAAGGGCCTGAGCCCCCAGGCCAAGCTGGCCGAGGCCAGGTGTCTGCAGCAGCAAGGCCACAAGGTGATGATGCTGGGAGACGGCGTCAACGACGCCCCCGTATTGGCGGGGGCCGACCTCTCTGTGGCCATGGGCTCAGGCACTGATCTGGCCCGCAGTTCGAGCGACGTGGTGCTGCTGGGCGACGACATCGGCAGGCTGGCGCCGGCCTTGGCCTTAGGCCGCCAGTGCCGGCGCATCATCCGCCAGAACTACGGCTGGGCCCTTGTTTATAACCTTGCCATAGTGCCGGCGGCTGTGCTTGGCCATGTCAGCCCCTGGATGGCGGCCCTCGGCATGTCCCTGAGCTCCCTGCTGGTACTCGTCAACTCCTTGCGACTCTTGAGGGCTCCATGAGCATTCTCGGCCTCCTTATCCCCCTGGTGCTGGTGCTGGTGGCCCTGGCGATTGGCCTCTTCTTCTGGGCGGTGCGCAGCAACCAGTTCGAGGATCTGGAACGCCAGGGCCACAACATCCTCTTCGATGAAGACGAGCCCACCGAGGACCCACCCAAGGACAAGGCGCCATGAACCTGGGGTTCTGGCCCGCCGTCATCATGGGCCTGGCCGGCGCCGGCCATTGCCTTGGCATGTGCGGCTCCATGATGGGGGCCTTTGCGCTGACTGTGCCACAAGAGGCACGGCTCGGCACCCTGCTGCTCTATAACCTCGGCCGCGTCAGCGCCTATGCCCTGGCCGGAGCCCTGGTGGGGGCGCTGGGCGCCTATGTGGGGGCCATAGGGGCGCCGGTGCTGCTGATGCTGCGGCTGGTGGCGGCGCTACTGCTGGTGATGCTGGCCCTCTACCTGCTGCGCTGGCACCTGGGGCTCCTGAAGCTGGAGGGCCTGGGCCAATACCTTTGGCGCTACCTGGGCCCCCTGGCCAAGAGCTTCTTGCCGCTGCAAAGTCCCTGGCGGGCTTTGCCCCTGGGTTTTCTCTGGGGCTGGCTGCCCTGTGGCCTGGTCTACTCGGCGCTGTCCTGGGCGCTGCTGTCGGGCACGGCGACAAGCGGCGCGCTCAGCATGGTTGCCTTTGGCCTCGGCACTGTGCCGGTGATGCTGGCCACCGGCCTGGTGGCGGACAGGGCCAAGGCCTTGCTGGCCCATCCGGGCTTCAAAGGCGCAGCGGCGCTGCTGTTGCTGCTGATGGCCGCCAACCTCCTCTATACGGTCTGGCAACAGTGGAGTGCCGGTTAGGGCGGTGTTATAGTCATGCCGTTGCCTTAAAAGCCAAGGAAGTCAGTGATGCACCCGAAGCCCTCCTGCGCCATCCATTGCCACGACTGCGCCATGAGCGAACTCTGTATCCCTTTCACCCTTTCGGACAACGAAATGGATCAGCTGGACAGCATCATAGAGCGCAAGAAACCCGTGCATAAGGGCGATACCTTGTTCGAGGCCGGCAAACCCCTGGACAGCCTCTTTGCCATCCGCTCCGGCACCATCAAGAGCTACACCCTCACCAAGGAAGGGGAAGAGCAGATCACCGGCTTCCACCTGCCCGGCGACATCATCGGCTTCGACGCCATCAACAAAGGCAGCCACGTCTCCTTTGCCCAGGCCCTGGAAACGGCCATGGTCTGCGAGATCCCCTTCGAAACCCTGGACCGGCTCTCCGGCAGCATGCCGAGGCTGCGCCAGCAGATCATGAGGCTGATGTCTTCCGAGATTAAGGGCGACCAGGACATGCTGTTGCTGCTGTCCAAGAAGACGGCCGAAGAGCGCCTGGCCGCTTTCCTGATGAACCTCTCTACCCGCTTCGGTGCCAGGGGCCTGTCACCCCGCGAGTTCCGCCTGACCATGACCCGCGGCGACATCGGCAACTACCTGGGCCTGACCGTGGAAACCATCAGCCGCCTGCTTGGCCGTTTCCAGAAGCTGGAATTGATCGCCGTATCCGGCAAATTCATCACCGTCACCGACCTCGATGGCCTGCGACAACTGGCCGCCGATCCCATAGACGTCTGAGCCGGCATGGCAACAAAAAAGGGGCCGTTGGCCCCTTTTTTGTTGCCATGCCGCCCTTGCCTCTTGATGTGGATCAAAGGCATCAACAGGCCAGGCCAAGGCTCCTTTTCCTTTTGATCCAGAACAACTTAAGGAGGCTTCCCTGCCCCTACTCTCAGCGCAGGTTCTTACATATCTCTGCGTTATAGGGAGTCTTTATGCGCTATTCCATGCTGGCCCTGGCGGCCGCCCTCTTCTGTGGTTCCGCCCTGGCCGACGACACTGGCCTGCGGGTGACGGTCGGTGCCGTCAACGTCAATCCCAATGCCGGTTCCGGCCACCTCGGCAACGTCGAAGCCGCCGCGGGCCTGCCTGCCGGCTCCACCGAACTGGACGTCAGCAGCAACACCCAACTGGGCCTCATCTTTACCTACGACATGGATCCCAACTGGTCGGTTGAACTGCTGGCTGCCACCCCTTTTTCCCATGACATCACCCTCAAGGCCGGCGGCACCCCTGTCGATGGCATGAAGGTGGGCAAGACCAAGCAACTGCCCCCGACACTGAGCCTCCAGTACCGCTTCATGGAAGGCCAGGATGTACGCCCCTACCTGGGCCTGGGCATCAACCACACCATCTTCTTCCAGGAAAAGGTGGACGGGGAGCTGGCCAGCACCCTCGACAGCCTGGGCTTGACCGGCGACAAGGAGCTCAAGCTCTCCAGCAGCACAGGCCTGGCAGCCCAGGCGGGTTTTGATTGGAAAATCAATGAGAAAACCTACCTGAAAGCGGCCATCTGGTACGCAGACATCGACACCGATGCTAAAGTGAAAGTTGACGGGCAGACGGTCCAGAAAGTCAAGGTCAACGTTGACCCTGTCGTTGCCTTTATCGGCGTGGGTTATCGATTCTAAACCACAGAGGGGGCCGCAGAGGCGGCCCCAAACAGGTGATAAACATGGCAGATTTCAAGAAGATCCTCGTCGTAGCGGACCCCAACCAGAACGAGCAACCGGCCCTGTCCCGCGCCGCCTTCCTGGCCAAGCGCACCGGTGCCCACATCACGCTCTTCCTCAGCATCTATGACTTCTCCTACGAGATGACCACCATGCTCTCTTCCGACGAGCGTGAGGCCATGCGTAACGGTATTCTCAACCAGCGCCGGGAGTGGTTGGAGGAAGTGGCCAAGCCCTTGAGCGATGCCAAGCTGGACTATGAGATCAAGGTGACCTGGCACAACAGGCCCTACGAAAGCATCATCCACGAAGTGCTCGAAGGTGGCCACGACGTACTCTTCAAGTCCACCCATGAACACCACACCTTGAAGGCGGTGATCTTCACCCCCACCGACTGGCACCTGCTGCGTAAGTGCCCGGTGCCGGTGATGCTGGTCAAGGACCACGAGTGGCCCGCCAAGGGTGTGGTGCTGGCCGCCGTCAACTGCGGCTCGGAAGACGAAGCCCACCAGCAGTTGGACGACAAGATCACCCGCCAGGCCCAGGCCCTGGCCAAGTGCATCGAAGGCGATCTGCACCTGGTGACCGCCTATCCCGGCACTCCGGTCAACATCGCCATCGAGATCCCCGAATTCGATCCCCACGCCTACACCCAGGCCATGAAGGAGCACCATGAGAAGCAGGCCAAGAGCCAGGCCGAATCCTTCGGCATCGCCTCTGACCACATCCATGTGCGCGAAGGCCTGCCGGAAGACGTGATCCCCGCCATCGCCGAGGATCTCGACGCCGAACTGGTGGTGATGGGCACAGTGGGCCGCACCGGCATCTCCGCGGCCCTTATCGGCAACACCGCCGAGCATGTCATAGACCGCCTGGTCAGCGACGTACTGGCCCTGAAACCGGACGGTTTCAAGAGCCCCCTGGACAAGTAAGGCCAGGCCTTTCCAACTAAGACGCCGCGCATAGCGCGGCGTTTTCTTTTGCGTATAATAAGCGCCCCGAGAAAGGCAGTGAGGGTGCGGGATGTCCGGCCAGAAGCAACAGTACAATTTCAACAAGCTGCAGAAGCGGCTGCGCCGCAACGTCGGCCAGGCCATCGCCGATTTCAACATGATTGAAGACGGCGACCGCATCATGGTCTGCCTGTCAGGCGGCAAGGACTCCTATACCCTGCTGGACATCCTGATGAACCTCCAGGCCTCGGCGCCGGTTCGCTTCGAGCTGGTGGCGGTGAACCTGGACCAGAAGCAGCCCGGTTTCCCCGAGCATGTGCTGCCCGCCTACTTGGACGGCCTGGGGGTGGAATACCTCATCGTCAACGAAGACACCTACTCCATCGTCAAGGACAAGGTGCCACAAGGCAAGACCACCTGCTCGCTGTGCTCACGCCTGCGCCGCGGCATCCTCTACCGCACCGCTACCGAGCTCAAGTGCAACAAGATAGCCCTCGGCCACCACCGCGACGATATCCTCGAAACCCTGCTGCTGAACATGTTCTACGGCGGCAAGATGAAGGCCATGCCGCCCAAGCTGGTCTCCGACGACGGCAAGCACATGGTGATCCGCCCCCTGGCCTACAGCCGGGAAAAGGACATCGTCAAATACGCGGAAGCCCGCGAGTTCCCCATCATTCCCTGCAACCTCTGCGGCTCCCAGCCCAACCTGCAGCGCCAGGTGATAAAGGAAATGCTCCAAGGTTGGGACCGCCAGTACCCTGGCCGCATCGAGACCATGTTCAAGGCGTTGCAGAACGTGGTGCCGTCCCATCTGGCCGACACCGAACTGTTCGACTTCAAGGCCCTGACCCGTGAGAACGCCACCGGCCTCGAAGGGGACATCGCTTTTGACAAGCAGGACATAGTGCCGCCGGAGTTGGAAGAAGAGGACGACGAAGGTCCGCTGGTGGATCCGGCCCTGACCCTGGCGGTCAAGGTGGTCTAAGAAAGCCCCAAAGAAAAACGCGCCTGGTGGCGCGTTTTTTTATTCGGCCATGTAACGCCTGTTGTGGCCAATCATGTCCAGCAGCTCGTCCACGTAGGCGCCGCCGCGCTCCGAATAACGGCCCAGGCCCTGCACCAGGGTTTCGGCCTTGGGATCCAGGCCCTTGCTGCGCGCCGCCTGGCGCAGCTGGCGCAAGTCCTTATAGGCAAAATTGGTGTTGATGTTGTGGATGTAGCTGCGCACCGACGCCTGGGGATTGGGGAAGCGGGCCACTTCGTGGTTGGCGCCCTGATCCCGCTCTTCCGGCACCAGGCCACAGCCTGCCACGTAGCACCATTGGCCGAAGAAGTTGTTGCCTTCCACCGCGAAGCGGGAGGTGCCCCAGGCCGACTCGTTGGCGGCCTGTACCAGCACCAGGGGAACCGGCAGCTTGTCGACCCGGCGCAGCAGCATGTCGCGGCCGGCCTCGTCCAAGGGCTCGGGCACATCATAGCGGTCCGCCAGGCTGCTCAACCACTGCTGTTCGGCCAGGCTCAGCTTCTTCTTGGCCAGCAGGGTCTTGAGGCGGTTGCGTTCGCTGAGGATGCGGGCGTTTTCCGCCTCCACCAGGGGACGCAGGTAACCGAAGAAGGCTTTCTTCTTCTCCGCCACGTCGTTGTACTGGCTGAAGTCCGGCACTGCCCCGTTACCTGGCCCCAGGCCACGGGCAGGCTCGGGCCCGGCCAGGCGCAACCAGGCCAGCAGCCCCATCAACAGCCCCAGCAGCAGCAGGGGCGCCTTGAAACTCGCCCTCATCATGCGTTGAAGGTGGCCTGAGGTTGTGCCTTGCCCAGGCGCATGCTGACCCCGAACAGTTCGCGGTAGAGGATGCCCTGGAAACGCAGGTACAGCGGCATCAGCCAGATCATGGCCAGGCCAAAGGTCAGGGCGCCGGTGATGACGGCCAGCAGCGCCAGCAACTGGCTGAGCAGCAGCGGCCTGAAATACTTGAGGCTGATCTGAAGCGCCGTCTTGATGGCGGCGATGGGCGACAGCCCCTTGTCCGCCACCAGCATCAGCACAGGCCAGAGGGCCACCTGCAGGAAAAGCCCGGGCAGGATGAACAGCGCCGTCCCCAGGTTGACCAAGGTCAACATCATCAGGGCGGCAAGGCTCAGCACAGGCCCCTGGCGGTACCAGTGCCAGAGTATCGGCAGCGGCGGCTTGAGTCCCACCACCAGGTGCACCGCCATCAGCTGCAAGCCGGCCAGGGCCGGGGCCAACATCACCACCAGCACCAGTTGCAGCAAACTCTGGCCTTGAACCGTTTCGACGGACCAGCCCCAGAGCCCCATCAGCTCCATCAGCACGGCGCCGAGGGCCAGGGAGATGCCGATCAGCATCAGGAAAGGGGCCACCAGGTAACGGTCGAAACCGCGGGCGCCGCCCCAGGCTTCCTTGAAGATGGCGCCGATATCCAGCTTCAGCTCCCCTTTGAGGGCCTGCTCTATGCTGCCCCCCACATGGATCTGTTGTTCTTGTTCAGTCATGTTGCTGTGCCTGCCTTTGGGCCTCGAGCCGGGCTTCCTTCTGGGCTTTAAGCTCGCCGACGTCGGCGGCAATATGGACCTGGTTGCGGGCCTTGGCCAGGGCGATTTGCTTCTGGCGCTCGGCAAAGCGTGCCTTCTGCTCTTCGCTCATCTCGTCAAAGCAATGGGGACAGGCGATGCCCTGCTGGTATTTATCTGAGGTCTTGTCCTCGTCGCTGATGGGGCGGCGGCAGGCAAAGCATTGGTCGAAACTGCCCTGCTCCAGGCCGTGCTTGACGGTGACCCGCTGGTCGAAGACGAAACATTCCCCCTCCCAGAGGCTCTGCTCGGCCGGCACCTCTTCCAGGTATTTGAGGATGCCCCCTTCGAGGTGGTAGACCTCTTCGAAGCCCTGCTCCCGCAAGTAGGCGGTGGATTTCTCGCAGCGGATGCCGCCGGTGCAGAACATGGCCACCTTCTTGTGCTTGGCGGGATCCAGGTTCTCCTTCACGTAGGCGGGAAACTCGCGGAAGGTCTTGGTGTCGGGGTCCAAGGCGCCCTTGAAGGTGCCGACGGCCACCTCGTAGTCGTTGCGGGTATCCACCAGCAGCACGTCCGGGTCGCTGATGAGGGCGTTCCAGTCGGCCGGCTTCACATAGGTACCCACCACCTGGTTGGGATCTATGCCCTCGACGCCCATGGTGACAATCTCTTTCTTGAGCTTGACCTTGGTGCGGTAGAAGGCCTGCTCGTCGCTGAAAGATTCCTTGTAGCTCATGCCGGCAAATTCCGGCTGGGCGTCCAGGAAGGCCTTGACGGCATCGATACCGGCACGGAGGCCGCAGACGGTGCCGTTGATGCCTTCTTCGGCCAGCAGCAGGGTGCCTTTGACCTCCTGGCTGGTCATCAGATCCAGCAGCGGCTTTTGCAGTGACTGGTAACGGGGAAGGCGGGCGAATTTGTACAGGGCGGCGACCACGAACTGGGCCATGGCATTTTCCTCTTTCCTACGGCTGACCGGCCCGTAAAGCCGGCGCGAAAACAAGGGGCGCCAAGGCGCCCCACAACAATATTCGGCTATTTTACCAGAAAAGTCCGTAAATGAGACGCCCTGCCAGCAGCACCAGGAAAACCCCCAGCAGCCTGTCTATCCAGTAGCCCTTGTCGGCCAGGAAACGGCCGAGGGGGCCGGCGGTCAGCAGGCAGCTCAGCACCACGAACCAGAGGCCGGTGGCAAAAGCCAGATAGGCGCTGATGCCGACCATCTGCCAGCCGGTGGGGCTGGCGTTCAGCACAGAGCCGAACAGGGCCAGGAAAAAGAGGGTCGCCTTGGGGTTGAGGGCATTGGTCAAGAAGCCGCGGCGAAAGGCCTGGCCCCTGGCCGGCGCCAGGCCGGACTCGCCTTGCAAGGTCATGCCGTGGCTTGAGCGCAGGGCGCCCCAGGCCATCCACAAGAGGTAAGTGGCGGCGGCGATGGAGAAGATGACTTCCAGCCAGTGATAGGTTTTCAGCAGCAGCGCCACCCCGGCCCACGTATAGCTCATGTGCACCAGTATGCCGGTGCCGACCCCCAGGGCCACCCAGATGCCGGTGCGCCGGCCAAAGGCCAGGGCATGGCGGCTGACCACGGCGAAATCCGGGCCCGGGCTGATGACGGCCAGCAGGTGGGCCCCGGCCAGGAGCAGGAATTGTTCAAGTGTCATGGGAAGGCGCCTGTTAACAGGGTTTGCCTGGCTTTTTACCCTTATTGCCCTTACCAGTGCCAGCCCATTTCATTAAAATGCCGCCTTTTGGCGACAAATGCAGCGCAACCTATGACCCCAGCCCAAGACAAGGCACCGGTAGTGGTGCTCCAAGGCGTTGAGAAACGCTTCGACGGCAAAGCCGTGCTGGCCGGCCTGGACCTTGAGATCCAGGACGGGGAATTCTTCACCATCCTCGGCCCCTCCGGCTGCGGCAAGACGACGGCGCTGCGCCTTATCGCCGGACTGGAAGAGGTCGACGCCGGCCGTGTCCATATCGGCGGAATCGACAACACCGAGCTGCCCGCCGAGAAGCGCAACGTCAATACCGTCTTCCAGAGCTACGCCCTCTTTCCCCACATGACGGTGTTCGACAACGTCGCCTTCGGCCTAAAAATGCAGAAGGTAGCCAAGGGCGAACTGGAAGAGCGGGTCTGGGAAGCCTTGAGAATGGTGCAGCTGGACGGCTTTGCCAAGCGCAAGCCCCACCAGCTCTCTGGCGGCCAGCAGCAGCGGGTGGCTATCGCCAGGGCCGTGGTCAACAAGCCCAAGGTGCTGCTGCTGGACGAGTCCCTCTCGGCCCTCGATTACAAGCTGCGCAAGGCCATGCAGTGGGAGCTCAAGCAGCTGCAGCGCCGCCTCGGCATCACCTTCGTGTTCGTCACTCACGACCAGGAAGAAGCCCTGTCCATGTCGGACCGCATCCTGGTGATGAACGGCGGCCGCGCCGAGCAGCTGGGTACGCCGCGGGAGATCTACGAGACGCCCAAGAGCCTCTTCGTGGCCCGCTTCATCGGCGAGATCAACATCTTCGACGCCACAGTGCTGGGCCGAAAGGACGGCCGCCTGGCCGTCGAGATCCTCGGCCAGCATTTCGAGGTGGGGGACAACGACGCCGTCAGCGATGGCCAGGCGGTCAAGGTGATGCTGAGGCCGGAAGACTTGCGCCTCGATGCCGTGGCCCCCGAGCAGGGCCTGGCGGGCCGGGTGATAGAGCGCACCTACAAGGGCGCCACCCTGGACTCCCTAGTGGAGCTCAGCGACGGCAACCGCATCCAGGTTTCCGAGTTTTTCGACGAGGACGACCCCGACTTCGACCACGGCCTCAACGAGTCGGTGGTCGTGAGCTGGGTACCCAACTGGGAAGTGGTGTTGGCCGATGCAGAGGCTTAAGTCTTTCCGTTTCTGGGCCATAGGCCTCATCAGCGGCTGGCTGTTGCTGTTCGTGCTGATGCCCAACCTGATGATCCTGGCCTCCAGCTTCCTGTCCAAGGGCGACAAGTCCCTGGTGGCGCTGCCGCTCAGCCTCGGCAGCTACGCCCGCCTGCTGGACCCCCTCTATGCCGAGGTGCTCTGGCTGTCCATCAAGCTCTCGGCCACCGCCACTTGCATCTGCCTGGCGGTGGGCTACCCCTTCGCCTTTTGCATCGCCCGGCTCAGCCCCAAATGGCGGCCGCTGATGCTGTTCCTGGTGGTGGTGCCCTTCTGGACCAACAGTCTGATCCGCACTTATGCCATCAAGATACTGCTGGGCAAGAAAGGCCTTTTGAACGGGGCCCTGCTGGCCACCGGCCTTATCCAGGAACCCATCACCTGGCTTTACAGTAATGGCGCCGTCATCTTTGGCCTGGTCTACATACTACTGCCATTCATGGTACTGCCCCTTTACAGTGCCATCGAAAAACTGGACGGCCGCTTGCTGGAGGCGGCTGCCGATCTCGGCGCCGGCAAGTTGCGCACCTTCATCCACGTGGTACTGCCCCTGACGGCCCCCGGCATAGTGGCGGGCTGCCTGCTGGTATTCCTGCCGGCCATGGGCATGTTCTACGTCTCGGATCTGTTGGGCGGCGCCAAGGACATGCTGGTGGGCAACATCATCAAACGCCAGATCCTCCTGGTGCAGGATTGGCCCTTCGGCTCGGCGGCCAGCGTGGTGATCACTGTCTTCATGGGCCTGCTGCTCTGGCTCTACTGGCAGGCGGCCAAGCGCATCAACCGCAAGGAGGCCCTGGATGGCTAAGCTGCTGCGCACCGCCGTGCTGGCCCTGGTGCTGGTCTACCTCTATGTGCCCATCGCCATACTGCTGGTCAACGCTTTCAACAAGCAGCGCTTCGGCCTCAGCTGGAAAGGCTTTACCTGGCAATGGTTCGACAAGCTCTGGCACAACCACGGCCTGATGACGGCGGCCGGCCATTCGCTGCTGATCGCCCTCTTGGCGGCCAGCTTCGCGGCGCTCATCGGCACCCTGGCGGCGGTGGCCCTGTTCCGCTACCAGTTCAAGGGCAAGGGGCTGCTGTCCACCTTGCTGTTCGTGGTGATGATGTCCCCGGACATCGTCATGGCCGTGTCCTTCCTGGCGCTGTTCGTGCTGATCGGCCTGGGCCAGGGCTTCTGGCCGCTGCTGTTCGCCCACATCACCTTCTGCCTGCCCTTCGTGGTGGTCACCGTCTATTCGCGGCTCAAGGGCTTTGATGTGCGGATGGTGGAAGCGGCCCGGGATCTCGGCGCCAGCGAATTCGTGGTTTTTCGCAAGATCCTGATGCCACTGGCAAAACCGGCCATCGCCGGGGGTTGGCTGCTAAGCTTTACGCTGTCGCTGGATGACGTCATCATCTCCAGCTTCGTGACGGGCCCCAGCTTCGACGTCCTGCCCATCAAGATCTATTCCATGGTCAAGGTCGGGGTGTCCCCTGAGGTGAACGCCCTGGCCACCGTCATGCTGGGCACGTCCCTGCTAATGGTGCTGTTGTCGCAATGGTTGATGAGGGAGAAAAAATGAATAAACAGGCTCGCCAGGCGCTGCTGGCGCTGGCAATGGGGGCTGCCGCCTTCGGCGCCCAGGCCGCCGACAAGACGCTGAATCTCTATGTCTGGTCCGAATACATACCCGAAGAGGTGATAGACAACTTCACCAAGGACACCGGCATCGAGGTGAACCTCACCACCTACGAGTCCAACGAGGCCATGTTCGCCAAGCTCAAGCTCACCGAAGGCGCCGGCTATGACGTGGTGGTGCCCTCCACCTATTACATCAGCCTGATGCAGAAGGACGGCCTCATCCAGAAACTGGACAAGAGCAAGCTGGCCAACTTCAAGAACCTGGACCCGGCGCTGCTCAACAAGGCCTATGATCCGGGCAACCAGTACTCTGTGCCCTACTTCTGGGGTTCCACCGCCATCGGCGTCAATACCGACGACATCGATCCCAAGGCCATCACCAGCTGGAAGGATCTGTTCAAGCCCGAGTACAAGGGCAAGCTGCTGCTGACCGACGACGTGCGGGAAGTCTTCCAGATCGGCCTCAAGCTCAACGGCTATTCGGCCAATTCCACGGATCCCGAGCAGATCAAGAAGGCCTACGAGACCCTCAAGCCCCTGGTGGCCAACACCCAGGTGTTCAACTCTGACGCGCCGCGCATGCCCTACCTCTCAGGTGACGTGGACATCGGCATGATCTGGAACGGCGAGGTCTACATGGCCAACAAGGAAGGGGGCAAGCTGGCCTACGTCTATCCCAAGGAAGGCGCCATCTTCTGGGTCGACTCCTTCGCCGTCCCCTCCCACGCCGAGCACCCTGACGCCGCCCTGCAGTTCATCAACTACATGATGCGCCCACAAGTGGCCAAGGCCTGCGTCGAGTACGTTGGCTACGCCACCCCCAACGTGCCGGGCCGGGCCCTGCTGCCGGACGAGCTCAAGAACTCGCCGGTGATCTTCCCCAGCAAGGACATCGTCGCCAAGGGCGAATTCCAGACCGATGTGGGGGACGCCATCAGCCTCTACGAGTCCTACTGGACCAAGCTGAAAACCGGCAAATAAGCCAAGGGCCCCATGGGGCCCTTTTCTTTGGGACTATGCTTGAAATGAGGCTGTTGTGGGAGGCCCTATGTTCAAGCGTATCTTTCTGGTCATGGCCCTGGTGTTGATGGCCGCCTTCGGCCTAAGTTACAACTATTACAAAGACTTCCAGCAAGCCGCCTACCATAAATGGGCGGCCGGCAGCCGGCTCCTCGACACCCCCTCAGGCCCCCTGGAATACCAGAGCAAGGGTAGCGGCGTACCGGTGCTGCAGTTCCACGGCACCCCGTCCAGCTACCGCGGCAACCTCAACTTCGCCCTTTACGACGGTCTTTTCACCAGCGGCTACCGCCTGGTGTCCGCCAGCAGGCCAGGCTATATGCGCAGCCCCCTGAGTACCGGCAAGACCCCGGCAGCCCAGGCCGATGCCTTTTCTTCTTTGGCTGATGAGCTGCACCTGGGCAAGGTGGTGGTGGTGGGGATATCCGGTGGCGGCCCCTCGGCCCTGGCTTTTGTCCATCGCCACCCCAACCAGTGCCGGGCCCTGGTGCTGATCGAAGCATTGGCGCTGCCGATCTCCAGCGACGGCGAGCAGAAGACCGGCTATGGCCGGCTGCTGGAATGGGCCCTGGACAACAACTACCTGACCTGGCTGGCCTCAGGCCCCCTGTTCCGCCACCTCTTCCCGCAACTGGTGGACAACGACGACAAGATGGCCGAGGACTTCGGGGAATACCTGGCGCTGTTCCCCCACTTCGAGGCGGGGCTGCGCAACGACGTGGCCCAGTTCCAACAGCTAAAACCCCTGCCCCAGCCCATCACCTCCTGCCCTACCCTGATCCTCCACGGGCTGGATGACCAGGTGGTGCCCTTCGGCAATGCCACCGCCGTGCTGGCCCATATCCCCGGCGCCAAGCTGGTGCCCTTCGCCGGCAGCGGCCATGAGATGTTCTACAGCCGCGCCGGCGAGATACAGCAGCAGATCCGCGCCTTCCTGGGTGGCCTCAACGCCGGCCGATAAGTTCGGCCACCAGTTTGGGCACTTCCACCGCCGCCATGCCGCGGCGGTGCTCATGAAAGCGGTGGCTGACATGGGAGCTGTCGGCGTTGATCTCGATGCTGTGGGCGCCCTGGGCCACGGCCTCGTCGACAAAGCCTGCCGCCGGGTAGACCTGCCCAGATGTGCCTATGGCGATGAAGAGATCGCACTGGGCCAGGGCCTGGAAGATCCTGTCCATCCCCAAAGGCATCTCCCCGAACCAGACCACATGGGGCCGCAGCACGCTGGCCGGCACGCAGCAGGTGCAGAGGCTGTGCTCGGTGAGGGGTTCTGTGACCCGGAACAACTGCCCTGTCTTGACGCAGCGGGCCTTGGTCAGCTCGCCGTGCATGTGGATGAGGTGATGGCTGCCGGCCCGCTCGTGGAGATCGTCGATGTTCTGGGTGACGATGAGGGTGCCGGGAATGGCCTTCTCCAGCTCCGCCAGGGCCAGGTGGGCAGGGTTGGGTTTGACCAGGGGCAGCTGGGCGCGGCGCTCGTTGTAGAAACGCTGGACCAGGGCCGGGTCGCGGTGGAAGGCTTCGGGGGTGGCCACGTCCTCCAGGCGATGGGACTCCCAGAGCCCCCCTTGGTCCCTGAAGGTGCGGATCCCGGACTCGGCGCTGATCCCGGCGCCGGTCAACACCACTATCTCGCTGTAACGGCCATGGCTCACTTTTACATTTCCTTTTCTTCTATTGGATTGGCGCTCCCGGTGCCTCAGCCCCCGGAACGACCGCTCGATACCTTATCCCGACCGGACAGCGCCTGCCGTACTTTTTTTGCTGCAACATTGCCGATACACTCAAGCTGCCGATCCTATAAGCCGAAAGTGCCCATGAACCAGGTCCAGATCCTGATAGCCGATGACCACCCGCTGCTGCGCGCGGCTGTCCGCCTGACCATAGAGGCGGCCCTGCCCGGTGCCGTCATCCGCGAGGCGGCGGACGTCCAGGCCATGGAAGCGGCTATCGGTGAGGGGCTGCCGGATCTGGTGTTGCTGGACCTGACCATGCCGGGGGCCAACGGCTTTTCCAGCCTCATCCTGCTGCGCCAGCAGCACCCGGCCCTGCCGGTGGTGGTGCTTTCCGCCCATGAGGACGACAGCAGCGTCAACCGCGCCTACCATCACGGCGCCCAGGGGTTCGTGCCCAAGTCCGCCAACGCCGACGCCATAGGCCAGGCCCTCAAGGCGGTATTGGCGGGGGACAACTGGTTCCCCCCCGGCTTCGTGCCGGACGCGCCCTGCGATCAGGAAACCAGGCTGGCGGAAGGCCTGGCCGCCCTGACGCCACAGCAGTACAAGGTGCTGGTGATGTTCGCCGACGGCCTGCTCAACAAGCAGATCGCCTATGAACTGGGGGTCTCCGAGGCCACCATCAAGGCCCACGCCACCGCCATCTTCCGAAAGCTGGACGTGCGCAACCGCACCCAGGCCGTCATCGCCTTGCAGAGCCTCGGCCCAGTGCCTGATCCATCATGGCACGCAGTGCCGCCGGCTTGACCATCTTGGCCATATAGCCAAAGCCCGCCTGCTGGGTCTCGCTGATCAGCTCCTGACGGGTGTCGGCGGTGATGAGGATCCCCGGCAAGTGCCCGCCCTGACGTTCCCTTAGCGCCTGCATCACCGAGAGGCCGTCGTCGCCGCCGTCCAGGTGGTAGTCGGCCAGCACCATGTCCACCTCTTCCCCGGCCAAGACCTCTTGTGCCTCGCTGCGGCTGCGGGCCGTGCTGACCCTCATGTTCCAGCCGCCGAGCAAGGAGCGCATGGCCTGCAATATGGCCTCTTCGTTGTCGATGCAGAGCACGTGGCGGCCGGATAAAGCCCGGCCGTTGACCGTCATCACCGGCTGCACTTCCGGGCTGGCGCTTCGGCTCCTCGGCACCCTCACCGAGAACATGGAGCCCCTGCCTTCCCAGGAGCGTACCGCCAGGCTGTGGCCGAGGATCCGGCTCATGCGGTCGGCGATGGCCAGGCCCAGTCCCAGGCCTTTTTCCCCTTTGTCGAAGCGCTTGAACTCCTCGAAGATGCTGGCCAGGTGTTCCTGGGCTATGCCGGGGCCGTTGTCCCAGACCTCGATGCAGAGATCCTGGCCCTGGCGGCGGGTACCCAGCAGCACCTTGCCGCCACGGGCGTAGCGGAAGGCGTTGGTGAGGAAGTTCTGGACGATGCGGCGCAGCAGCATCTTGTCGGAATCGACGATGGCCGAGGAGCCGACCCAGCGAAATTCGATCTGTTGCTCGTCCGCCAGGGCCTTGAATTCGTTGGCCAGGTTGTCCAGCACCTCGCGCATGGGGAAATGCAGGCGGCGCACCTTCATGGTGCCGGCGTCCAGTTTGGAGATGTCCAGCAGATCGGTGAGCAGCTCACCGGCAGCCTTCAGGGAACTCTTGGTGTTGTCCAGCAGCATGGCCTGCTCGGTACCGGTCTCCACGCGCTGCGACAGGGCCGATACGAAGAGCCGGGCGGCGTTCAGCGGCTGCATCAGGTCGTGGCCACAGGCGGCCAGGAAGCGGCTCTTGCCCTGGTTGGCCTTGTCGGCGGCCGCCTTGGCGGCCTGCAGTTCCCGGGTGCGCTCCTCCACCCTGTCCTCAAGGGCCTCGTTGGCCTCCTTGAGGATCTTCTCGGCCTGGCGGTAAGGGGTGATGTCCGAGAAGGTCATCACGAAACCGCCCCCCGGCATGGGGTTGCCCTGGAGCTTGATGACCCGGCCGTCGGGGCGGGAACGCTCCGAACTGTGGGGGCTGCCTTCCTTCATGAAATTGACCCGCCGGGCCACATGCTCTTCCATGTCGCCCGGGCCGCACCAGCCTCGCTCGGCGTTGAAGCGGATGAGGTCGGCCACGGAGCGGCCGGCGTAGATGAAGCCGGGGGGATAGTCGAACAGTTCCAGGTAACGCCTGTTCCAGGCCACCAGGTGCAGATCCCTGTCCACCACCGACATGCCTTCAGAGGCATGCTCTATGGCCCCTTGCAGCAGTTCGCGGGAAAAATGCAGTTGCTCCGTGGCCTCGTCCACCAACGTCACGACGTCGTCCAGGCCGATGTCCCGGCCCTCCAGGGCGCTGCGCAAGACCAGGGCGGCGCTGGAGGCACCGATCACCGAGGCCATCAGCCGCTCGGCCTCGCTGAGCAGCTCGTCCGGGCTCAGCCTCGGCATGGCGGAAATGATGATGCCGCTGTCGCGGCAGTAGCGGTCCAGCATCCGCTCGGCCCGCTCAGGGCCCACGAAGCGGCTGACCAGCAGCCGCAGATCCTGGACGCTCAAGTGCCCCTGGTGGCGCCCACCTGGACTGGCTGCGTGGCTGACGAAGGCGGCGGCCTGCAGCCTGTCCCGCACCCCGGCCCGCAGGGCCATGGAAGAAAGCACATAGACCATGGCGTTGATGACCAGGGACAGCACTATGACGTAACTGCTGAGCCAGAGGCCCGACAGGGCCCACCAACTGCCGAAGCCGGCGATAAGTCCCAGGAAGACCCCCTTGCGGTGGCCCTGGCTCCAATAGAGGCCGCCCACCAACGCCGGCGCCAGCTGGGCGAAGGCGCCGAAGGCGAAGAGGCCGAAACCGGCCAGCCCTTCCTGCTGGCCAAGCAGCCAATAGGTGACGAAACCCAGGGTCATCAGCAGCAGGATGATAAAGCGGCGCAGCCGCAGCAACAGCCGGGAAAAACCTTCGAAGTTGCGCCCCGCCATCTGCCCCGTCTTGAGCATCAGGGGCACCACCATCTCGTTGGAGACCATGATGGCGATGGTCACGGCCGCCACCACCACCATGCTGGTGGAAGCAGAGATGGCCCCCAGCAGCGCCAGGGCCGCCACCCAGGGGTGGCCTTGGACCAGCGGCAGGGAGATGACATAACCGTCAGGGCTCTGGCCCGGGAAGGCGACCAGGCTGCCGGCGAAGGTCAGGGGCAACACCGGCAGCGCCATCAGCACCAGGTAGAGGGAGAAGAGCCAGCGGGCCGTCTTGAGATCCCTCGGCTCCTGGTTTTCCACCACCATGACGTGGAAGAGCCGCGGCAGGCAGAGGAAGGCCCCCGCCCCCACCAGGCTCTGGGACAGCACCGCCGGCAGGCTGGAATCCTGGTCGGTGCCGACGCTGTGGGTCACCAGCACCTGGGTCAGCAGATCCCCAAAGCCGTCGAAGCTGGAATAAACCACCACCAGGGCCACCAGTACCAGGGCCACCAGCTTGACAACCGACTCGAAGGCCATGGCCAGCATCAGGCCGGGGTGGTGCTCGGTGGCGTCCAGCTTGCGGGTACCGAACAGGGAGGTGAAGAGCACCAGGGCCACCGCCACCACACCGGCGATAACGAGATCCGGCAGCGGCCAGCTGCGGGCCAGCAGCTTGAAGCCCATCACCATGGCTTTGAGCTGCAGGGCTATGTAGGGCAGGCTGGCGACGATGGCGATGAGGGTTACGGTCACCGCCAGCAGCTGGGACTTGCCGTAGCGGGCCGCCAGCAGGTCGGCGATGGAGGTGATGCTCTGGTCCTGGCTGGTGCGCACCAGTTTTTTCAGCAGCGGGTAGCCGAGGGCAAAAAGGGCCAGGGGCCCGAGATAGACCGGCAGGAAGGACCAGAGAGAGCGGTGGGCCTGGCCGACAGTGCCGAGAAAGCTCCAGGACGAGCAGTAGACGGCCAGGGACAAGGCGTAGATCACCTTGCGCCCGGTCGGCCCAAAGCCGCTGCTGTGCCTGTCGCCCCAGTAAGCCACGGCAAAGAGCGCCAGCACATACCCCAGGGCACAGAGCCCCATCAACCAAACCGGCATCGACACACCTCCCAAGACACCCCTCCTTTTTACCACAGCCCTTGGCCGGCAGGGGTTCGACTAAAGTCGACTGGCTGAAAGAATGCCAAGGGGACTAATTTGTGAACATTCTGTAAACAAGGAGTCCCGTCATGGACCACCCGCTCTACGAGAAGATCCACAACAGCCCGCGATTCCAGGAGATGGTGGCAAAGCGCGAACGTTTCGCCTGGCAGCTGTCGGCCGTGATGCTGGTGATCTACTTCACCTTCATCCTCATCATCGCCTTCAGCCCCGGCGTCTTCGGCACCCCCATCAGCAAGGGATCCGTGATCACCTGGGGGATCCCGGTCGGCCTTGGGGTCATCATCAGCGCCTTCGTGCTGACCGGCATCTATGTGCGCAAATCCAACCGCGAGTTCGACGCCGAGAACCAGTCCATCATCGAGGAGGCCAAGAAATGAAACTCCGAACGCTCCTGCTGGCAGCCCCCCTGCTGCTGCCCGGCCTGGCCTCTGCGGCCGGCGCCATCGAAGGGGAGGTACACAAACAGCCCCTCAACATCTCTGCCATTGTCATGTTCCTGGTGTTCGTGGCCTTGACCTTAGGGATCACCTGGTGGGCGGCCAAGCACACCAAGAGCACCTCCGACTATTACGCCGCCGGCGGCGGCATCACCGGCTTCCAGAACGGCCTGGCCATCGCCGGCGACTACATGTCGGCCGCCTCCTTCCTGGGGATCTCTGGCCTGGTCTACCTGTCCGGTTTCGACGGCCTCATCTATTCCATCGGCTTCCTGGTGGGTTGGCCGCTGATCCTCTTCTTGATCGCCGAACGCCTGCGTAACCTCGGCCGCTACACCTTCGCCGACGTCGCCAGCTACCGCCTTAAGCAGCAGCCCATCCGCACCTTGGCGGCCAGCGGCTCCCTGGCGGTGGTGGCCCTCTACCTCATCGCCCAGATGGTGGGCGCCGGCAAGCTGATCCAGCTGCTGTTCGGCCTGCCCTACCACTACGCCGTGGTGCTGGTGGGCATACTGATGGTGCTCTACGTCACCTTCGGCGGCATGCTGGCCACTACCTGGGTGCAGATCATCAAGGCAGGGCTCTTGCTGTTCGGGGCCACCTTCATCGCCGTCATGGTGCTCTACCACGTGGGCTTCAGCCCCGAGCATCTCTTCGAGGAATCGGTCAAGGTGCATCCCAAGGGCAATGCCATCATGGCTCCAGGCGGCCTGGTGTCGGACCCCGTCTCCGCCATCTCCCTCGGTATCGCCCTGATGTTCGGTACCGCCGGCCTGCCCCATATCCTGATGCGCTTCTTCACCGTGGCCGACGCCAAGGAAGCCCGTAAGTCGGTGTTCTACGCCACAGGCTTCATCGGCTACTTCTACATCCTCACCTTCATCATCGGCTTCGGCGCCATATTGCTGGTGTCCACCAATGCCGAGTTCAAGGACGCCGCCGGCGCCCTCTTGGGCGGCAACAACATGGCGGCGGTGCATCTGTCCAAGGCCGTGGGCGGCGACCTCTTCTACGGCTTCATCTCCGCCGTGGCCTTCGCCACCATCCTGGCGGTGGTCTCGGGCCTGACCCTGGCCGGCGCCTCGGCGGTCTCCCACGACCTTTACGCCAGCGTCTTCCGCCACGGCAAGGCTTCCGAGCGTGAGGAGCTGAAGGTGTCCAAGATGGCGACAGTGGCCCTCGGCATCGTCGCCATACTGCTGGGTATCGCCTTCGAGAAGCAGAACATCGCCTTCATGGTGGGCCTGGCCTTCGCCATCGCCGCCTCCACCAACTTTCCGGTGCTGTTCCTGTCCATGTACTGGTCCCGCCTCACCACCCGCGGCGCCAAGATCGGCGGCTGGATGGGCCTTATCACCGCCGTCAGCCTGGTGATCCTGGGCCCGACCGTCTGGGTGGCGGTGCTGGGCTTCGAACATGCCATCTTCCCCTACAAGTACCCTGCCCTGTTCTCAGTGGTGGTGGCCTTCGCGGGGACCTGGTTCTTCAGCGTCACCGACAAGTCAGAGTCGGCCGCCGAGGAGCGGGAGCGCTTCATTCCCCAGTTCGTGCGTTGCCACACTGGGGTGGGGGCGGCGGGCGCCGCCGAACACTGACCGCCAAGCTTTATTGCAAGCCATTGAAAAGCCCGGCCTTGGCCGGGCTTTTCTACTTTGGTCTAATGGTTCGGAGGTACCCTGCTATACATACTCGAACCAACAATCCGATAACAAGATAGGGAATGCCATGCTGAACGAACGCTACCCCGTCATGCCGCACATCGCCGAGAAGGCGCTGGTGGACAAGGCCAGCTACCAGGCCCAGTACCAGGCCTCCGTCGACAACCCCGATGCCTTCTGGGGCGAACAGGGCAAGCGCATCGACTGGATAAAGCCTTACACCAAGATCAAGAACGTCTCCTTCGATCCCCACAACCTCCATATCCGCTGGTTCGAGGACGGCACCCTGAACGCCAGTGCCAACTGCCTGGACCGCCACCTCGAGGACAAGGGCGACGTCACCGCCCTCATCTGGGAATCGGACGACGGCAATACCGTCACCCACGTCAGCTACCGCGAGCTTCACGAACGGGTCTGCCGCTTTGCCAATGTGCTCAAGGCCCAGGGGATCCAGAAGGGTGACGTGGTCACCATCTACATGCCCATGGTGGTGGAGGCCGTGGTCTCCATGCTGGCATGCGCCCGCATCGGCGCCATCCATTCCGTGGTCTTCGCCGGCTTCTCTCCCGACTCCATCGCCGGCCGCATTGTCGATGGCGAGTCCAAGCTGGTGATCACCAGTGACGAAGGGCTGCGCGGCGGCCGCGCCATTCCCCTCAAGGCCAATGTCGACGAGGCCCTGGCCAACCCCGAGGTCAAGACGGTCGACAAGGTGATCGTCTTCAAGCGCACCGGCGGCGACATCCAGTGGCATCAGGGCCGGGATCTCTGGTGGCACGAACTGGAAGCGGCCGTCGGCAACGACTGCCCCGCCGCCGAGATGAACGCCGAAGATCCACTGTTCATCCTCTACACCTCCGGCTCCACCGGCAAACCCAAGGGAGTGTTGCACACCACCGGCGGTTACCTCGTCTATGCCTCCCTCACCCATGAGGTGGTGTTCGACTACAAGCCGGGCGAAGTCTACTGGTGCACGGCCGACATCGGCTGGATCACCGGCCATTCCTACCTGGTCTACGGCCCCCTGGCCAACGGCGCCACTTGCCTGCTCCACGAAGGGGTGCCCAACTGGCCTGGCCCCAGCCGTCTGGCCGAGATCGTGGACCGCCACCAGGTAGCCATCCTCTATACGGCGCCGACCCTCATCCGTGCCCTCATGGCCCAGGGCGAGGAACACTTCGCCAAGCTCGACGGCAAGAGCCTGCGCATCCTCGGCACCGTCGGCGAGCCCATCAACCCCGAGGCCTGGCGCTGGTACCATGAGGTGATCGGCAAGGGCCGCTGCCCCGTGGTGGACACCTGGTGGCAGACCGAGACCGGCGGCATCATGATAGCGCCCCTGCCTGGCGCCGTTGACGCCAAACCGGGCTCCGCCACCCTGCCCTTCTTCGGTGTCCAGCCGCAGCTGGTGGACGCCACCGGCAATACTGTGGAAGACGAAGGCAACCTGGTGATAGCGGACTCCTGGCCTGGCCAGATGCGTACCGTCTATGGCGACCACGAGCGCTTCGTACAGACCTACTTCTCCACCTTCCCCGGCAACTACTTCACCGGTGACGGCGCCCGCCGCGACGCCGACGGTTACTACTGGATCACAGGCCGAGTGGACGACGTCATCAACGTCTCAGGCCACCGCATGGGCACCGCCGAAATCGAGTCTGCCCTGGTGGCCCACCACGACGTGGCCGAAGCGGCTGTGGTGGGTTATCCCCACGACATCAAGGGCCAGGGGATCTACGCCTATGTGACCTTGAACGCAGGCGTCGAGAGCACCGAAGAGCTGCGCCAGGAGCTGCGCCAATGGGTGCGCAAGGAAATAGGCGCCCTGGCCAGCCCCGACCTTATCCAGTGGGCGCCCAGCCTGCCCAAGACCCGCTCCGGCAAGATCATGCGCCGCTTCCTGCGCAAAATCGCGGCCAACGAGTGCGAGGCCCTGGGCGATACCACCACCCTGGCCGATCCGACCGTCATCGACACCCTGATCCACAGCCGCCTCAACAAGTAGATCGTCAGCCGTCCCTGCCCGCCGCAAGGCGGGCTTTTTTATGGGCAGTATTCGACGCCCATAAAAAAACGCCGCATTAAGCGGCGCTTTTTGTCTGTGCCTTTCGGCTTAGAAGACGTACTTGGCGGCGAACTGCAGCCGGTCCAGGCTACCCTTGGCACCGTTTTCCAGCTTACGCTCGCCGAAGATGTATTCCACACCGAAGGTGATGGGTTTGACCGGGGAATACATGATGTTGGCATGCCAGGACTGGACGCTCTTGGTGAGGCCGGTAGCGCCGCTGTCGTTGTTGTTGGCGAAGGTGCCGGAATACATCACGGTGGAGCGCAGCTTGTCGTTCCACATGTGACGGTAAGCGGCAAAGCCACCGACTGTGCTGATGGTGTTGAGGCCGCCGTCAGCATCGGCGTTGGCGCCGTTGATGGCGTTCAGGGCCACGTAACGGCCCATGCCGTCACCACCTGAGACCATGAAACGGAAGTCGTCCATGGAGCCGACCTTGAACAGGCCAGAGACGCTGATGCCGTAGCCGGTAGCTGTCTGGTTGTTCTGCTTGTTGCCGTTCATGTCGACGGTGTCGGCGCGCAGCTGGCGTACCAGGCCGGCCACCACCAGGTGACCCCAGTCACCTTTCATGTTGTAGCGGGCGACCAGATCAGGCATGACGCTGGTGTCCTCGTCCACCTTGCCGGTAGAGCCGTAGGCGCTGTAGGTGGTTTCCGGGTTCTCGGCGGCGAACTGCCAGTTGCCGCTGGTGTAGCGGATCTGCACCTGGCGGTTGAACACTGTGCCGTCGGCCGGGCCAAGGAAGTCCACGGTCTCGGCCAGGGCGCCGGTGTTCTGGAAAGTGGTGTAGGTCTGGCCGAAGAGCCAGTTGTCGTAGGTGAAGTAAGCGTGGCGGACGCGGGGGGCGTTGGAGTTGGAGACCCGCTCGTCACCCGTGTAGCTGGACAGGAAGTCCATCTCCAGATAGGTGGTCAGGGTATGGCCTTCCAGCTCGGTCTTGGTACCGAAGTTGAAGCGGGTTTCCTTGGCCGTGAAATCCAGCACCGGGTTGTTGTCACCGCAAGAGGCAGTACAAACGGTGACTGTGCTGGGGACATAGTAGTTGCGGCCTACGCTGTTGCTGGCCGGGGTACCGTCGCTGAACTTGCTGTACATGACGCTGGCCTTGGCGTAGCCGCCGAAGGTCACAGTGGTGTTGTCGGTCTTGAGCAGCTCGAAGGCCGCGTGGCTGGGCATGGACAGGACGGCGCCTATGGCACCTGCGATAAGGCTCTTGTTCATCTTCTCTCTTCCTGTAGTGGTGACTGGCGAAGGCAGTCTTTTGACACGCTGCCAAGGCTCACTAAAGAAATATTGCAAAGAATCAAAAAATTGCCTATTCGCCTTTGGTCGAAGCCAGGTGCTGCTCCAGGGTGAGGACGGGGGAAGCGTCGATGTCTTCGGCGTCCATCATGCTGGCCACCCGCTGCAATGAGCTCAGGATCAAGTGCTGCTCCCACTGGGCCAGCTCGCCGAACTGTTTGATGAAGGCGTTCTGCAGCAATGCCGGCGCCGCCGCCAGGGCCGCCTGACCTTCTTCGGTCAGGGTCAACTCCACCTTGCGCTTGTCCTGCATGGAGCGCTCACGGCATACCAGGCCCCTGGCCTCCAATCGGTCGATGATGCTGGTGACCGTCGCCTGGGACAAGTTGACCAGCCGGGCAATGCTGCGGGTGGTGTCGCCCGGATTGTCGGCGACGGCCCGCATCAGCATCAGCTGGGGGCCGGTCAGGGAGGTCTCCTTGGTGAGCTGGCGCGAATGCAGATCGATGGCGCGGATGATGCGCCTCAGGGCTGTCAAAACCTCGTCTACCGGTTCCATGAAGCTGCCTCTACGGGAAAAACGCCATTTTAGACCGCAAGCCAGGGCTTTGATAAGCCCTATGGTCATTCCCGGGCAAACGTGAGCGGCAGCTGTTCGCCTGCGAACAGCCTGGCAAAGCGCAATGCCCAGAATTTCACAGCGTTTGGCTTTCGCACTCCCCTCGGCACAGGCGTTATTGAATTGCATACTGATGTTTTGTGTTCTGCCAAAGACAGGACAGCAGGCATTACACTCGGCACGAAAGGAAAGGCGGCTTACAGATAGAAAAATGAATAGATGATTACACAAGCCATGACACTTCAATCAAACTGGATTCCTCCCTGCTTTTACCGCCTTGCTGGTAAGCCACAGCAAAAAAGCCTTGACAGACACCCATCCCTTTTGCCAAGGATAGAAGCGCAATCAGGAGATTTTTTTGATGAAACTTCGCAACCTCGGCATTACCACCACCACCATTACCGGTACCACCCTGTGGCACCGGTGGGCGTTGTTGGAAAGCTGAGCAGTTTCATCCTTCCAAGAAAGCCCGCCCTCCCCGGCGGGCTTTTTGTTTATCTGGAGACAAGAAAAATGCAGGTCATGAAATTCGGTGGTAGCTCCCTGGCGGATCCCAAGCGTTTCGACGCCGTCGCCGCCCAGGTCACCCAAGCCCTGGCCCAGGGGCCTGTGGCAGTGGTGCTCTCGGCCCCTGCGGGTGTCACCAACGCCCTAGTGGCCCTCTGTGACAGCCGGGACAGCACCGAAATTCAGGCCATCACCGCCACCTGGACACAAAACTACCCTGACCTTGCCGAACCCCTGGCCCAATGGGCCAAGCAGCTCGACGCCTGGTGCCAGGGGATCCGCCTTCTGGATGCCTGCCCGGACAGCACCAGGGTAGCCATCGCCAGCGCCGGCGAGCAGCTGTCGGTACTGGTGCTGAGCCACCTGCTGGCCAGCCATCAGCCCCAGGTGCTGGACCCCGCCGGCCTCTTCCTCGGCTTCGGGCCCCGCCTCGACGCCCTGGTGGATCTCGACGCCTCCCGCAACAAGTGCCGCAGCCTTAGAGACAGGCCGCCGCAGCTTGCCATCATGGCCGGCTTCTACGCCGGGCACCGCGACGGCGGCCAGTGCCTGCTGGGCCGCAACGGCTCGGACTATTCGGCGGCGGTGCTGGCCGCCTGCCTCGACGCCCAGGAACTCATCATCTGGACCGATGTGGACGGTGTCTACCAGTGCGACCCCCGGCTGGTGCCTGAGGCCAAGAAGCTTCGCCAACTCTCCTTCGCAGAGGCCCTGGAGCTGTCCCACTTTGGCGCCAAGGTGCTGCATCCCAAGACCCTGGGCCCCGTCGGCCGTTTCCAGATCCCGACCTGGATCCGCTCCAGCCTCGCCCCCGAACTGCCCGGCACCCGCATCGACAGCAATGCCGAGCCGTCCGACAAGCCGGTCAAGGCCCTGTCCAGCCTGTCCGACGTGGTGATGGTGTCGGTATCCGGCCCCGGCCTCAAAGGCATGGTGGGTATGGCCAGCCGCATCTTCGCCGCCGTCAGCCAGGCCGGGGTCTCGGTGCTGCTGATCACCCAGTCGTCCAGTGAATACAGCATCAGCTTCTGCCTCAACGCCTGTGACGAGCGCCAGGCGGTGACCCATATCGAGGATGATTTTTCCCTGGAGCTGGCGACTGGCCAACTGGAGCCGGTCTCGGTGCAGCGCGATCTGGCGATCCTCACCCTGATCGGCGACAACATGTGCCAGGCCAAGGGGGTGGCGGGCCGCTGCTTCACCCAGCTCGGCCGTGCCAACATCAACGTCGTGGCCATAGCCCAGGGTTCCAGCGAGCGGGCCATCTCCGCCGTCATCCCTGGCAACTGCGCCAGCCGCGGCCTCAAGATGGTGCACCAGGCCTTCTTCGACAGCTCCATGCCCCTGGAGCTGGTGCTGCTGGGTTGTGGCAATGTCGGCGCCGAGCTGGTGCGCCAGCTGGCGGATCAGCAGCAATGGCTGGCCCGCCAGGGGATCAGCGCCAAGGTGGTGGCCCTGGCCAACAGCCAGCGGATGTTGATGGCGCCCCAAGGCCTGACCCTGGCCCACTGGCAGAACCAGTTGGCCGAAGCCGGCCAGCCGCTGGACCTGGATGCCCTCAAGGCCATGAGCCCGGATCTGCTCAACCCCGTATTGGTGGACTGCTCGGCGAGCGACGAGCTGCCCCTTGACTACCAGGCCTTCCTGGAAGCGGGCTTCCACGTGGTCACCCCCAACAAGAAGGGCAACAGCGGCCCCCTGGCCCAGTACCAGGCCCTCAAGGCCACCGCCAAACGCCACCGCCGCCGCTACCTCTACGACACTACTGTCGGCGCCGGCCTGCCGGTCATAGAGACATTGCAGAACCTGCTTCACGCCGGCGACGAGCTGCAGAGCTTCAGCGGCATCCTATCCGGCTCCCTGTCCTTCCTGATGGGGCGCCTGGAAGACGGCCTGCCTTTTTCTGCCGCGGTACGGGAGGCCATGGACAAGGGCTTTACCGAGCCTGATCCCAGGGATGACTTCAGCGGCCTGGACGTGGCCCGCAAGGTGCTGATCCTGGCCCGCGAGGCAGGCTATGCCTTGGAGCTGGCCGACATCAGCCTCGATGGCCTGTTGCCCCCCGCCTTTGTGGAGATGGACAAGATGGAGTTCCTGGCCCGGCTGGAAGAGCTGGACGCCGCCTTCGCCGCCCAGGTTGCCGAGGCCCGTGCAGGCGGCAAGGTGCTGCGCTTCGTGGGGGAGATCGCAAAGGGCCGGGGCCGGGTCGGCCTCAAGGCCGTCGAGGACAGCCATCCCTTGCGCGCCGTGCGGGACGGCGAGAACGCGCTCGCCTTCCTGACCCGCTACTACAGCCCGGTGCCGTTGCTGCTGCGGGGCTACGGCGCCGGCGCCAATGTCACTGCCGCCGGTATCTTTGCCGATATCCTGAGGACCCTCAATTGGATGCGCGAGGTGTAATGATGATGTGCTTTGTTAGGGATCTGGGCCGCCACCTGGCCCGCCATGACCGGAGGGAGGCCTGATGCTGCGCTATTTTGCCCCTGCCACGTCCGCCAACCTCAATGTCGGCTTCGACAGCCTGGGGGTGGCCCTCCAGCCCCTGGAAGGTCCGGCCCTCGGCGACCACTTGGCGATAGCCAAGGCCGGCCAGGACAGCCTGAGCGTCACAGGCCCCTATGCCCATGAACTCAAGGGCACCAACATAGTGGAAAAGGCACTAACGCGCTTTCGCGAGCTGACCGGCATCGATGAGCCCGTGGCTTTGCATCTGGACAAGGGCATGCCGGTGGGCTCGGGGATCGGCTCTTCGGCCGCCAGCGTGGTGGCCGCCGTGCTGGCCATCAACGCCCACTTCGGCAAGCCTCTGGACGCCGAGGGGGAGAAACGGCTGATGGCGGAGCTGGAGGGTGAGCTTTCCGGCGGCGTGCACTGGGACAACCTGCTGCCCTGCCTGCAAGGGGGCCTTTGCCTGCACGATGCCAAGCTGCCGGTGCCGCCGGGCTGGATCTGGCTGCTGGCCTACCCCGGCATCCGCCTGGAAACCAAGGCCATGCGCGCCATACTGCCCAAGGCCCTGCCCTTGGGGGATGCCGTCGCCCAGGCGGCCCGGCTCGGCCGCTTCGTCGACGCCCTGCACAGAGGCGACGGCGCCCTGGCGGCCAGCCTGATGGTGGATCCCATCATAGAGCCGCACCGCGCCCCCCTGGTACCTGGCTTTGCCGACCTGAAAGACAGGCTGATGGCCAGGGGCGCCCTGGCTGCCGGGCTTTCAGGCTCGGGGCCCAGCCTCTTTGCCCTTTTTGACAATCAGGCCAGCGCCTTGGCTGCCCTCGACGCCGCCAAGGCCTGGGTTTCCCCCAACGCTGGCTTTGCCCACCTCTGCCGGGTCGACGACCGCGGCGCCCGTCTGCTGGAGTGACAATGGATTTTTACAACCTTAAGCATCCCGAAGAAAAGGTCAGCTTCGGCCAGGCGGTCCGCCAGGGCCTGGGCCGGGATCAGGGGCTCTTCTTTCCCGAGCGGCTGCCGCACCTGGACGCGAGGATGCTGTCGGTATTGCCCCGCCACCAGCGCTACCAGGCCATCTTGAAACCCTTCGTGGAAGGCACCTTCAGCGACGGCACCCTGGCCCAGATGGTGGCCGAGGCCTTTCCCTTCGAGGCGCCCCTGGTGCCGGTGGGGCCCCATTTCGCCCTGGAGCTCTTCCACGGTCCCACCCTGGCCTTCAAGGACTTCGGCGCCCGCTTCATGGCCCAGTGCCTCAAGCGCCTGGGCAGCGGCCAGCCCATCACCATACTCACCGCCACTTCGGGGGACACAGGCGCCGCCGTTGCCCATGCCTTCCACAACCAACCCGGCGTACGGGTGCTGGTGCTCTACCCCAAGGGCAAGATAAGCCGGCCCCAGGAGCAGCTCTTTTGCACCCTGGGGGGCAACATCGAGACCCTGGCCGTGGAGGGGGATTTCGACCAGTGCCAGGCCTTGGTCAAGACCGCCTTCGACGACGAGGAGGTCAAAGGCCGCTGCGGCCTCAACTCGGCCAACTCCATCAACATCAGCCGGCTGCTGGCGCAGATCCTCTATTTCTGGGATCTGGCCCTCAGCCAACCAGATCTGGTGGTCAGCGTGCCCTGCGGCAACTTCGGGGATCTCACCGCCGGCCTGATGGCCAAGGCCATGGGGGCGCCCATCAAGCGCTTCGTCGCCGCCACCAACAGCAACGATACGGTGCCGCGCTTCCTGGCCGGCGGCCAGTGGCAACCCCGTGACACCGTCGCCACCCTGTCCAACGCCATGGACGTGTCCAGGCCCAACAACTGGCCGAGGGTGGCAAAGCTCCTGGACAGCCAGGGCTGGACGCTGGCGGCCGGCGCCGTCAGCGAGGCCGATACCAGGGCGGCGGTGCAGGCGTTGCAGCTCCAGGGCTATCTCGGCGAGCCCCACTGCGCCGTGGCCTTCAAGGCCCTGCTCGACCAGCTTGAGTCCGGCGAAAGGGGCGCCTTTCTCTGCACGGCCCACCCGGCCAAGTTCGCCGAAGCGGTAGGCGCCATTCTCGGCATGGAGCTGGCGCTGCCGGGCCCCCTGGCAAGGGCCATGGAAAAGCCCAACCTGTCGAGGACCATAGCCGCCGACTGGCAGGCGTTGCGCGCCCAGCTGCTGTCATGAAAAAGGCCCCTTCGGGCCTTTTTTACAGCCTGGCCACCAGGTAGCGGCCATCGTCCAGGGGCAGGAAGAAGATGCCGTCCACCTGGAGGTAGAGGGTGTTGCCGACCCAGACCTCGACGGCCGGGCCAGGCAGCAGATCCACTATGGTGCCCGGCACCCAGATAAGGTCGGGATCCACCTGTTGGTAGTAGCCAAAGTCCGGCGCCCAGCGGTAGTAGTTGTCATAGGCACTGTAATAGGTGACCCCCCCCACTGCGAAGGAAATCGCCAAGACTGGCAGGCTGTAGAGGTAGTAATGGTGGCGATAGCTGTTCCAGTAGCGGGGACCTTGGTAGGGTCTGTGATAAGGACGCTGGATGTAACGGGGCTGCTGGTGGCTGTAATAACGGTCATGACCGCCTCGCCAGTGCCGGTCGTCCCTGTCCCGATCCCTGTCCTGATGGCGGTCTCTATCCTGGTACTGGTCGCCATGATGGCGTTGGGGGACGGCGCCGTGGCCTTGGTTGTCGAAGCGGTGGCGCTGCATTTCGCCGCCGCGGCGGTCGCTGTGCTGCTGTTCCTGGCGGGGCTGGGACTTGCCGTGATGTTCGTCCCTGGCCAGGGCTGGGCTGACGGCAAGGCCGAGGCTGAGGCCTAAGCTGAGTATCTTTCTCCACATGACAGGCCCTCCTTTTGGGAAGCCTGTTCATAAGACCGCAGCCAGGTCCCTTTTCGCGAACCTTGCGGCCCTTTCGTTTAGGAGAGGGTCAGCTTTCGAAGGCCACAGCCAGCTGGTAGCGGTTTCCCTGGGCGTCGCACCGCACCACCCGCCCCTTGGCCTCAAAGGGTGGCAAGCGGCCCATGCCGCCGTCCATCCTCACCTCGACCTGGGTGCCGGCCGCCAGGGGCTCATCGGCCACCAGGGCCAGCCCTGAACCGCTGAGATCCAGGCACTGGCCCCTGAGCTCTGCTGCCTCGCTTACCAGTACCACCTGAGCCTCTACCGCCAGGCGTTTGAAGTCTCGCTGCTCATCACCTTGGATCATGGGTTCCCTGCCTCGTATCTGTTTGGCTAACGGCGACATTATTCCCATACCATCCTGTCAGCCGACCCAAAAGGCAAGTGAGCTTTATCACAGCCTGGATGCAAAAAAGGCCGCTGTGGCGGCCTTCTTGATCAGTCGTTGCTGAGGCGCTTTTTCAACTGCTCGCGCAGGTTGGCGGGGATGCCCTTGATGGTGAGGGTGTCGGTGGCCATGTCGTAAAGCACCCGGCTGCCCAGGTGTTTTTCCTCGAAACTGAGGGTGACGCCAGCGCCGGTTCCGGAGAATTTCACCAGCGCCTTGAGGGCGCTCTGCTCCACCGGGAAGCGATCTTCCAGGCCATAATCGCCCTGGACGGCGAAATCGGCAAAGCGGCTCTCCCCTTCCCAGGGGGGCAGGCTGTCGGACAGCTCGGCCACGCTCACGTCCTCACCGGTGCTGGCCTTTTCCTTGCAGTAGCCGAACACCTGCTTGCCGAGCTCCTGGCGCTCTTCCCCCTCCAGGCCCACGGCGGCGCAGTAGTCGTCGACGGCGGTCAGCAGCGCCTTGCTCTGGGCCTTGGCGTCAACCCCTTCCTCGCAACCGAGGAAATCGAGGAAGAAATCCGAGACCTTGCGGCCGGCACGGCCCCGCACGAAGCTGATGTACTGGCGCCGCTCCGGCTCCACCTGCCAGGCGGTGAGGTCGACACTGGCAGCCAGTTGCAGGCTTTTCAGCTCCAGGAAACGGGTCTGGCCCAGCTCCAGGGCGTCGGTGATGGTTACCGATTCCTGGGCCTTGAGTTGCAGCACCAGCAGCTTGTCCACGGCCAGGTGCTTGTAGTGGGCCAGCAGCAGGTAGCCGGTTTCCAGCAAGCCGTAGTGGTTGAGCTGGGCCTGCAGGAGATCGGCCGCCGTCAGGGTAAAGGGCACGAAGTCGGACTGGCCGTCCAAATAGCCGGCCAGGGCCTCGGCGAAGGGAGAGCCTTCGTCTTTGAAGGCGGCAAAGCCCTTGCCGGGCTTGGAGGCATAGCTGGCGTGCAGCTCGGCCACCAGCTTGGCGACGGCCTCGGTGGCGGGCAGGCTGTGCTGGCGGGGGCTGACGGCCAGCAGGCCTTCCTGGTTGAGTTCGAGGCGGTGCAGGATAAGGGCTTTGACGTCTATGCTCATGGGTATCTGGCTGGCTGTTGGGGCGTGCTATCATAGCAGCTTTGCTGACAACGCCGAGAGCATCATGCCCTTTCAATCCAAATACGACCCCGAGCGGATCACCCACCTTTCCACCGAGATCCTGGCCCTGCTGGCCAGGGAGAAGACCCCCGTGGACCTGGGGCTGATGGTGCTGGGCAATGTGCTTAGCAATCTGGTCAACGACAACCTGCCTGCAGGCAAACGCGCCGCCCTGGTCAAGCAATTTGCCAAGACCTTGGAACAAAGCGTGGTGACCGGGCACCATTGATTGCCGGGCGGGGCATTCAATGTGACAATGTTCCCGCCAAATCAACAACAAGCAGACAGGCAATGACGGGACAGGAAAAGGACGGGTTTGAACCCCGCCTGGCGGAGCGGATCTCTAGGCTCATCAACTGGGGCCACTGGTTTACTTTCTTCAATATCCTGCTGGCGATGGTGATCGGCAGCCGCTATCTCATCGACAACGGCCTGCCCGACAGCTTCCTGGGCCTGCTCTACACCGCGGCCACCTGGGCCGGGCACTTCGCCTTCCTGACCTTCATCCTCTACATCGTCACCCTCTTCCCCCTCTCGATACTGGTGCCGCTGCCAAGGCTTATCCGCTTCGCCGGTGCCCTGGTGGCCACCCTGGGGCAAGGGGTGCTGCTGGCCGATACCTTCGTGTTCGGCCAGTACCGGCTGCACCTCAACGGCTTCATCTGGGATCTCATCGCCTCAGGCGAGGGCCAGATCCTCACCAAGCACTATTTCACCTGGATGGCCCTGGGGGGCCTGATGGTGCTGATCTTTGCCCTGGAGCTGACGGCCGGTAACTACCTCTGGAAGCGGCGCCACCGCTTCAAGGAAAAGCGTATCGGCTTCAACGTGGCCACCGCCTTCGTGGCCTGTTTCTTCGCCTCCCACAGCCTGCACATCTGGGCCGACGCCAGGCTCTATTACCCCATACTGCGCCAAGGCGCCGTCTTCCCCCTGTCCTACCCCGCCACCGCCAAGGCCTTCCTGGCCAGCCACGGCCTGCTGGACATGGAGGACTACCAGAAGCGGTTGCGTGACGCGGCCGACACCGACAGCCTGCTGAAGCTGCCCAAGACCCTGGCGCCGTTCGAGAAGACTCCCAAGGTGCTGCTGGTGGTAGTGGAAGGGCTGAGGGCCGACGCCCTCAACGGCGATGTGATGCCGAACCTCGAGGCCCTGGCCGATGGCGGCCTGCGCTTCAACCAGCATTTTGCCGGTTCCAACGAACCCAAGGACGGCCTCTTCAGCCTCTTCTACGGCCTGCCTGCCGTCTACCAGGATGCGGTGCGCCTGGGCCGTGACCCTTCGCTGCTGGTGCAAAGCTTCCGCGACCAGGGGGACGCCCTCGGCATCTTCGCCTCAGACGGCTTCAAGCAGAATGGCCTCGACCAGACCGCCTTCCAGGGCCTGGACATACCCCACTTCCAGGGCAGTGTCGCCACCCGCGACCAGGAAGCCCTCAACGCCCTGCTGGCCTGGACCGCCAAGCAGCAAGGGGGTTACTTCGGCTACCTGCAGCTGGGCGCCCCGGCCAGCTTCTCCACCCCCCAGGACTACAGCAACCCCTACCAGCCCGACTGGCAGGTGGTGAACCTGGCGGAGCTGGACAACCAGAGCGACATCACGCCGGTCAAGAACCGCTATCTCAATGCCGTCCATTACGCCGACGGCCTGCTGGGCCAGCTGATCGACAAGCTCAAGGCCAGCGGCCAGCTGGACGACACCTTGCTGCTGGTCACCTCGGATCACGGCATGGAGTTCAACGACAACCGTGACAACAGCTGGGGCTACAACTCCAACTTCAGCCGCTACCAGACCCAGGTGCCCCTGGTGATCCACTGGCCGGGCATGACCCACCAAGTGATCAACCATATCACCAGCCACCAGGACATACTGCCGACCCTGGCCGGCAGCGCCTTCGGCAGCCAGGTGCCGGCCAGCACCTTCAGCTCAGGGGCCAGCCTCTTTGCCGATACGGGCCCCGGCTGGGTGATCCTCGGTGACTTCCACCAGTTCGCCGTGCTGCAGAACGACAGGGTGCTGGTGATGGACAAGATGGGCCAGTACAGCATCCGCGACAACAACTACCAGCCCCTGGATCAGGCCCATGTGCGGGTCGGCACCCTGATGGATGCCCTCAAGGAGCTGAAACGCTTCTACCGCTGAGGCTTGCCGCCTTGTGAAAGCGCCCGCCTTGTTGCGGGCGCTTTCGTACTGATTTCCCTGGATAAAGTCCCCTACCTCTGGAGACAAAGGCGGCAAAACGGCGCTTTGGTCGCCAGCGAGGGCAAAAAGTCGGCAAACGGTTGGCCTGGATGCAAAGAACCCTTGCATGACGGCGCCGGATCAGTAAACTTGTCGGCGTTGCAGGGCAAGTCCCCACGCTTACTGCAACGCAAGTGGTCAACGGCGCGTAGCGCAGCCTGGTAGCGCACTGTCATGGGGTGTCAGGGGTCGGAGGTTCAAATCCTCTCGCGCCGACCATAACGAGAAAGCCCTCACCGCAAGGTGGGGGCTTTTTCTTTGCGCGCTCGCCTCCCCTCTTGACCCTGCCCTTGCCAACAGCGATGCTGGGGCCATGAAGAACTTCCCTGCCCTCACCAGCGTCATTATTACCGCCATTCCCTTGATGGCGGACTAGCGCTGGTATCGGCAGCAGACCCGCCCTGGAAGGCGGGTTTTCGTTTTTCAGGGCATAGGCAACCAAGGAGAGATACCCATGCCCTCAACAAGACTGCACTTTTTCTGTGGCAAGGCCGGGGCCGGCAAGTCCACCCTGGCCAAGCGCCTGGCGGCAGAGCCGGGCCACCTGCTGCTGAGCGAAGACGACTGGCTGGCCGCCCTCTTCGGCCCCGAGCTTAAGAGCCTGGCCGATTACGGCCGTTTTGCCCCCAGGCTGCGCACGGCGCTCAAGGGCCACCTGCTGGCGCTGTTGGACCAGGGGCTGAGCCTGGTGCTGGACTTCCCCTTGAACACCCGTGCCAGCCGGGCCTGGGCAAGGGAACTGGCAGAAGAAGCCGGCCTGCCCCACCAACTGCATTACCTGGACCAGCCAGAGGTCCTCTGCCTGGACAGGGTGCTCGAGCGCAATGCCAGGGGCGAGCATCCCTTTGCCCCCACCCAGGCCCAGTTCGCCGCCCTGTGCAGCTACTTCGAAGCACCGGACGCCGCAGAAGGTTTTTGCCTGGTTCACCACCCCTGATGCTCAATGCGCTAGCAAGTCGGCCAGAAAGTCGGCAGTCGGCAGGGGAAAATGCAAAGAGCACTTGCATCCAAGGCCAAGATCGAGGACATTAGCGGCCGCTGCACGGCAAGTCCCCACGCTTATTGCAGCAAAGTGGTCAACGGCGCGTAGCGCAGCCTGGTAGCGCACTGTCATGGGGTGTCAGGGGTCGGAGGTTCAAATCCTCTCGCGCCGACCATAACGAGAAAGCCCTCACCGCAAGGTGGGGGCTTTTTCATTTTGCGGCTTTTCTGCCTGGGCCAGAGCGCCCAAAATAGGCCTATCCCTTTTTGGAGTACCGCCATGTCCTGGGTGCTTTGCCATATCGACGACAGTTTCTCCCACACCATGCTGCTGGAGCGTGGCAGCCAGTACCAGTGGCTGGATGACGACGACAGCCTGCACCACTACCTGCTGGAAGACTACCTGCAACTGGTAGCCCAGGCCGGGGAGCTGGACGAAGAGCAACAGGAATCGGCCCGGGAGCGCTTCGAGCTGCTCTGCGACAGCCTCGAAGGCCAGGCATTGGCGGAAGCCTTGAACGACCTCACCGTCGGCCTTAGGCGCATCGTCTACCTTGGCACCATCGAGGAGCTCTGCGAGCAAAGCAGTCCCTTCAGCGACGCCCTGCGCGCCTTCTTCTGGGCCGAAGAGGATGAAGGGGACGAAGACGACCCCACGGCCCCGGTACCGCTGGAGCGGGCCGACGATCTGGTAGCGGCCCTCGACGACTTCCTCTTGGAAGGGGACTACCGGCACATCTAAAAAAGGCGGGGTAACCCGCCTTTTTCGCTTCAGGAAGCGCTGGCCTTGAGCCGCAGCTGCTCAAGGGGCTGGGGCTCGTCGATGGCATAGCCCTGGACCATGTCCACCCCCAGGCGTTTGAGCAGCGCCAGGGTGGCCTCGTCGGTGACATACTCGGCGATGGTCATCTTGCCAAGGGCCCTGGCCAGGGAGGCGATGGTGCGCACCGCCACCCTGTCGAAATGGGTGTGCTTTATCTCGCGGACAAAGGCGCCGTCTATCTTGATGTGATCCACCGGCAGGGCCTTGAGGTAGGACAAGGAGCTCATGCCGGAGCCGAAATCGTCCAGTGACAAGGTGCAGCCCTGGGCCTTCAAGGCATCCATCAGCTCCACCGCATGGCCAAGGTGTTCTATGACGGCCGTTTCAGTGACCTCGAAGCAGAGCTGCTCGGCGGCAACGGAGCTCTTGGCCAGGGTATCGAGCAGCCAGCGGCAGAAACCCTGGTCCGACAGCGAGGCGCCGGAGAGGTTGAAGGCCAGCTTTTCCTGGGGCTGGCCGGCCAGCCAGGCCAGGCCCTTGGTGATCACCGCCCTGTCCAGGGCCACCATCAGGCCGTAGCGTTCGGCGGCCGGGATGAAGCGGCCGGCCGGCACCAGTTGGCCGGCCTCGTCCAGCAGCCGCACCAGCACCTCCCGGTGGGCCACCCGGTTCGGATGCTGGGCCAGGGCGATGCTCTGCACCGCCAGCACCAGCCTGTCCTGCTCCAGGGCCAGGCGCAGCTTGTCGGCCCAGGCCATCATCTCTTCCCTGGCCTTGAGCCAACCGTCCCCCTCCCGGTAGCACTGCAAGCGGTTGCCGCCGGCTTCCTTGGCGGCATAGGCGGCCATGTCGGCAATGCGTTTCAAGGACTGGGGATCCGGAGCGGCGCCAAAGGGCACCAGCCCCAGGCTGGCGGTGACGGAGAATTGGTGGGGGCCGGCCTGGAGCGGCTCTGCGCACAGGGCTTGGCGCAGTGCATCTGCCTGGCCATCCAGGGCCTGGTGATCCCCCTGCAGCAGGACGGCGAATTCGTCACCCCCGAGCCTCGCCAACAGGCCCTTGCCGCCCAAGGCCAGTTCCAGGCGCTGGGCCACGGCCACCAACAGGGCGTCCCCCAGTTCATGGCCAAAGCGGTCGTTGACCAGCTTGAACTGGTCGAGATCCATCAGCAGCAGCCCCTGGCAGGGCTCGCCGCTTTCCCAGGCCAGGCCCAGGGCCTTGTCGAAGGCGTAGCGGTTGGCAAGGCCCGTCAGGGCATCGTGGGCCGCCTGGTGGCGGATGCGCCGCAGCAATTCTGCCTCGTCGGTCACATCCCGTAAGATGCCCTCGAAGCCCCCCTCCACCTTGCCAAGGGCCACTTCGACCCGCCGTTCGCCCAGTTCGGGCAAGGCCAGGGGCAGCTGCAACCGCACCGAGCTTTCCCCGGCCAGCAGCCTGGCCTTGGCCTCCTGCCAGCGGTTGTGGCCCCGCAGCTCCTCCAATACGGCAGTCGCCTCCCGCTGGCCGAACAGCTCGGCCCCGCCTTTGGAGATGAAAGCCGGCTGGCCCTGCTCGTCGAGGGTGAAGATGAGGTGGCCGCGCAGCCCTTCGATGAGGCGCCGGTACTTGGCCTCACGGTCGGCCAGATCCTGTTCCTTTAGCTTGAGCTCTGTGATGTCGCGCAAGGTGATGGCGAGGTTCTCCCCCGCCGCTACGCCCTGCAGCTGCAGCCAGCGGCCATCAGGCAGGCCAAACTGGCGGATAAGGCTGCCGGCCTGGGCCGGCAAGGCCATCAGCTCTGCCGCCAGGGCCGGCTGCTGTAGGCGCTGGCAAAGCTCCATCAGTGTCAGGCCTGGGCTTACCGGCAGGATCCGGACCAGGGCGGCGTTATGCTCGGCCACCGACCAGTCCTCCCTCCCCGGGCTCAGCACCAGCAGGCCGTCCATGGCGGCCTGGGAGGCCCCCTGGAAAAAGACGCGGCTGCGGTTGAGGGCCCAGGCGCGCTTGAGGGATACCTGGATCAGCACCGACAGCATCAATACCACCAGCATCGCCGCCCCTATCATCAGGTAAAGGTGCCAGCCAAGGCGGGCCGAAGGCGACAGGCTTAGGCGCAAGGAGCTACCGAACCAGGGGAACTGCTCCGCCACCTGGATATCGCCACCCTGCCCCAACCGGTAGACGGTCTGGTCCCCCAGTTGCACCTCGGCGGCAAAACCGGTGGCCAGGGCGCTGTCGAGGATGGTGGGCAGTACCTGGCAGAGGGCGATGCGGTAGCGGATCTGCCCGAGCTGTGGGCTGATGGGGGTGCTGCCCTCTTGCTGTTCACAGCCCTGGATCTCGGCCGTCCTGCGGCTGATGCGCAGCCGCCCCTGGCCGTCTTGCCAGGCAAGGTAAGACAGGCCCGGCAGCATGTTCTGGAGGTTGCCGGCCTCCTGATAGAACCAGTTTTCGGTGTTGGGATGGGTCAGGGGCCAGACGGCGGCCAGCTGTTTCAGGGCCGCCTGGCGCTCTTTGGCAAAGGTCTTGAGGCGCTCCTCTATCTGCAAAGCCAGGATATGGGTCTGCTGGGCCTGGTGATGCTGGTTCTGCTGGACCAGCCAATAACCGCCCCAGCCCAGCAGGGTCCAGAGGAAAACCAACAACAACAAGGGGAGGTAGCGATTTGCCGAGGGGGACACTTGCACCAGGACCATAGCCGGGGAGCCAATGCCCGGCAGGCTACCCCAGCTCCATGACAGGGGCGTGACAACCTCAGGGCTGGGAGCTGGCCTGGGCCTTGGCCTGGATCAGCAGCAGCCGGTCTCGCACCTGGTCCTGAGGGCCGGGCAACAGCAGCAACCAGCCGGGGCCGGCCAGCCAGCGGCCGCCGTCCTTGGGCAGGGGCAGCTTCAGCCGCTGCAAGCGCTTGAGCCTGTCGCCTTCGAGCCCATAGAGGCTTACCTCGTCTTCGTCGCTCTGCACCACAAAGCTGGCTTGGCGGCCCTCCAGGCGGGCCGCCGCCATCAATGGGATGCGAAACTCGCCGCTGCCGATGGACACCTTCATGTCTGCCGTCACCCCCTTGCCGGCGGCCTGGAGCCGGCGCTGTGGGGTCTGCCTTTCCAGGCGCAGATCCACCGACACAGAGCCGGTGAGCAACGCCGATACCACCTTGCCGAGGCCGAGCCTGACGGCCGGGGTGAAGAAGTCGATGCGGCCGTCACCGTCCACGTCCTGGCGGCGCAGGCTGAATACTACCCCCTGGGTCTTGAAGGTGGCGTCCGGGGCCACGGTAAAACCCAGGCCACTGTCGGTGCGGCGCCCAAAGTGGATCTCGAAGACCACCTCCTGATCCAGCAGACTCTTGGTGCGCAGGCTGCTCACCACCAGGTCGGCCAGGCCGTCCCCGTCCAGATCGGTCACCGCCTCCAGGGTGCGGATCCTGAGCTTGGCGAAGTCCTCGCCGTCGTTCAGCCGCACGGCACGCCTGGCCAGGGGCGTCAGCTCGAGGGCCGGCGCGAAGCGCAGCGGCTCGGGTTCAAAGCCGGCCCCCTTGCCGCGAAAGTAGTAGAGGCCGTCGTCCTCCACCAGCAGATCGGCGGTGCCGTCCAGGTCGATGTCGGCCAGGTAGAGGGACTTGCCCCTGTAGCTGGGGGCTCCGCGGTTCAAGGACATGAAGGCGCTGACCGGCAGCCCGGCGTCCAGCTTGAGTTGGCCTTGAACCAGGGAATAGACGCGCAGCTGGTCGAAATCGGGGAGGAAGAGACGGTTGCCCTGGCACCAGCCGACCTTGTTGAGATCCCGCGGCGCCAGGCCGCGCCAGAGACTGGGAAAGCGGCCAAGCAGCCTGGGCTGGTCGCCGCCCAGCCAGATCTGGTCCCGGGAAAAGAGCAGCAGGCTGCCGTCGTCCAGGGCGCAGAAGCGATCGGTATCCGCTGGCAGGGGAACGGCGCTGGCCTGCCAGGTGCGGTTGTCCAAGCGGTTAAGGACCGGCCGGCCCTGGTCACGGCCGGCGACATAGACAGTGCCGGCCGCCTCCTGCCAGTCCCCGTCCCCCGGGGCAGGCAGGGGCAACGCCGTCCATTGCGCCCCCCAGGCCGGTAGTGACAGCATCACCAACAAAATCCCTTTTGCGCCCATGCTGCCGTCCCCTTCAGAGTGCCGAGAGCAACGGCTGCTGGTTGAGGGTCAGCTGCTTGTTCTTGATCTGGAAGTCCAGCAGCAGATCCTGGCCCTGCTCCTTGAGCCAGCCCCTTTCCTTGAACAGGGCCAGGGTGTCGGCATCCAGGGGCTCCAGGCTCCCCAAGTGCTGAGGCAGGCTGAGCCGTACCTGGCCGTCGGCCTGGGCCATGAAGCCCTTGAGGCTGTCGAAGGGCCCTGCCTTGACGGTCAAGTGGCCCTGGCCAGAGAGGTTGCCGGTGTCGGAGCTGAGGCGCAGCTTGTCGAAGGAAAGGCTACCGCCCTTGGCCAGCAGCGCCGTCAGGGTGCTGAGGAAATTATCCGTGGTGGCCTTGTCATCGCTCTTGTCCAGGGCCAGGGCCAGCACGGCCGAGCCCAAACGGGACAGGGCCTCTTCATCCAAGTTATCCAGGGCCAGGTCCAGGCCCAGATCCTTGAAATGCTCGCTGTTGTACTTGCCCTCGTCGGCCTGCCACTGGCTGTGGCGCTGTACCCTGCCCCCCTGGCGCGCCAGATCGCCGGTGATCTTGAGGTTGGACAGGCCAAGGAAGCCACCGTCGCTAAAGGTCAAGGCCCCGATTTCGGCCTGGTATTGCTGGTCGTCGCCCTGCCCTTTGCGGCCCAGCTTGACCCCGGACAGCACCAGGCGGTCCTGGCCGGCCTGCCATTCGAGGCCGTTCCAGTTGAGGTGCTGGGTCCAGCCGTCGGCGTTGCCATGGAAGCTGAAGGTCAGGGGGAAAAGCCGCAGGCCGTGACCGTCCTCGTTCCGCTGCAGGTAACCCAGGCGGCCTTCGACAGACTGGCTACCCCAGAGGGTCTGGACGCTGGTGACGGCCAGGGGGCTGGCATCGTCGAAGAGGCCCTTGAGTTTGGCGCCATCCCCTTCCCAGAGCGGTTGGGTATGGCCTGTCACCTGCCAAGGCAGGAAGCGGAACTGGTGTTCGAGGATGATGCTGCTGGGCAGGCCCTGTTCGGCCAACAGCGCCACCAGCTCAGGATCGGTCAGGGTCAGGCGGGTCTTGGCCGTGGCCTCCAGCAGCTTGGCGTCATAGCCCAGGCTTTCGGCCTTGAGGCCCTTGCCGGACAGGCCCTGGATCCAGGCCTCATATTGAGGTTCGGCCTGCTGGCCGACATAAAAGGTGCTGCCGGCAGCGGTCAATGCAAGCACGGAGACGGCTATCAGTGTTTTTTTCAAAGCCCTAATTCCTTGTTTTTTCGCCGCTTAAAACGGTCTCTTTGTCTACAACGCCATGTTACTGCAATGTAAATGTACAAGTACAGGCACAAAGCGCTAATACCTCATCAGTGTCTGCCTTGCTTTTTGAGAGCCAGCCCCCATATTGCAAACATGACTCAAACGCCAAGAACCCTATGAGCCAATACAGCTTCGACGCCACCCTAGAAAATGTTCAGCAGCAACTGCTGGAAGCCTCCTTCGCACAGCCGATCCTGGTCGCCTTCCACGTCAAGGGCCACGGACCCAGCGAACAGCTGCTGGCCCTTGCCGAGAACCTGGCCGGGCAGTACCAGGGCCGTTTCCTGTTGGCCAAGGTCGACTGCGACGCCCAGCAGATGCTGGCCGCCCAGTTCCAGATCCAGAGCGTCCCAACCCTCTACCTGGTCGACCAGGGCCGCCCCATCGACGGCCTGGCCGGCCCCCAGACCGAGCAAAGCCTCAAGGCCCTGCTGGACAAGCACCTGCCGGCCCCTGTGGACCCGGATCTGGAAGCGGGCCTTGCCGCCCTTGACGCCGGTGACAGCACCGGCGCCATCAGCCACCTGTCCCAGGCGGCCCACAACGCCGCCGATCCCTACCCGGTGCAACTGGCCCTGGCCCGCGCCTACCTGCTGGCCCAGCGCCTGGACGAGGCACAAAAGCTGCTGGCCGGCTTCCCCTTGGCCCAGCAGGACGGCGACTACAAGGCGCTGGTGGCAGAACTGACGCTGAAACAGGACGCGGCCGACAGCCCGGAGATCCGTGAGCTGAGCCAGGCCTTGGAGGCCGCCCCCGAGGACAATGGCCTGCGCCTCAAACTGGCCGTGCAGCTCTCCGCCGCCGGCCGCCACGAGGAGGCCCTGGAGGCGCTGCTGGCCATACTGCGCGCCGATCTGGGCTTCCAAAACGGCGAGGCCAAGCAGACCTGCCTGGATATCCTCGCCACCCTGGGCCAGGGTAACGCCCTGGCCGCCAAGTACCGCCGCCAGCTGTTCAGCTTGCTGTACTGACAGTGTCAGGAAAGGATAAAGGCGCCGCTCTGGCGCCTTTATTTTTACCGTTTTTTGAAAAATGAACTGTAAAAGTTAGAAGCGGCTGGGACGCTGGCAGCGCCAGCAGATCTCGAAGGCGCCGCCATTGACCTCGCCACAGCCGCCACAATACCAGTCGCTGTTGGCGGTCTGCAGGTAGCCGGCCAGGACCTGTTTGGCCCTGTCGAGCTGATAGGCATTGCACCAGATCCGCACCTGCTGCACCTCGGTGGGCAACTCGCCCACGGCCCCCATCAGGGCGTCACTGTCCAGCCAGACCCCTATGCCCTCCCCCTGGAAGAGCCCTTGCAGCAGGTAGGCCTCCAGGTTGTTGGCGGCGGTGTAGATCAGGCTGTCGTTCAATGGCGAGCCCCCAGGGTCAGGAACTGGTACTCCTCGACGCTGTGTTCGTTGATGTCACTGATATCCTTGGCGAATAACCATTGGCCGTGGTACTGGCAGCGGTCCCAGAAGCCGTCCCACCAGCGCTGGCCGTCGGCCAGATGCAGCCGGCCCGTAGCGTCGAAATAGCTGAGATGGCCGCCGTGGCGGTAACCAAAGCAGCGGGGCGGCAGCCGGGTCACCACGTCCTGGTCGTTGACCACCCGCCAATAGAGTTCCCCCAGCACCTCTTCCAGGGCGGCGGCCAGGCGGTTGTCGAATACCCTGGGGCTGCCGAAGGTGCAGAGTCCCGTGACTTCCAGCTCCTCCACCAGCGCCAGCTCGGCGGCCAGCACTGAGGCGATGGCGCCGCCGACGCCGTGGCCGGTGAGCCAGAGCGCCACCCCGGCCTTGAGGTGTTTGGCCAGCACCGGCACCAGCTGTGGCAGGCATTGGTGGGCCAGGGCCAGGAAGCCCTGGTGGACCTTGCCAAGGGGCCTGGCCTCAGGCCAGGGCACCGGCAAGGCCTTGAGATCCGTGGCCCAGTCGCGGGTATTGGTTTCGGGATGGTGCACCACGACGATCAGGTGCTTGTTGGTGATCTCCAGCCCCAGGCGGACCTCGCCGACGGCCAGGGCTTCTTGCTTGAACATGCCCTCACCCAGCTCGAGGCTGAGGGTGCTCAGGTGGGCCAGGTTGGCCCTGCTCAAGTGTTGGGGGTGATTGTAGAAACTCACGGCAACTCACTCTGGTCTTTTGAAAAGACCATAGCCGCCTTTTAGTCGAAACGCACCTTGCCGCGGCCCGACTTCACCTGGGCCCTGCCCTTCTTGGACTGGATGCGGCGCTCCTGGGAGGCCTTGGTGGGCTTGGTGGCCCGCCGTACCTTGGGCCTGTGCCCGGCCTGCTCCAGCAGCGCCTTGAGCCGCTCTATGGCCGCGTCCTTGTTCATATGCTGGGAGCGGTATTCCTGGGCCTTGATGACGATGAGGTTGCCGTGGATCAGGTGGGAGCTCAGGCGCCTGAGCCCCTCCTTGTAATGCTCGGGCAGCGAAGGAGAGGCTTCGAAGTCGAACTTGAGCAGCACAGAGGAATCGGTGGTGTTAACGTGCTGGCCGCCGGCCCCCTGGGCGCGCTGAGTCGAAAACTGCAGCTCGTTCAAGGGAATATGGACGCGGCCAGAGAGCAACAGCATCAGTTGTCCCTGTCGATGCGGCTGGCCACGGCGCCCTGTTGGTCCTTGTACTTGGCGTCTTGGCGCTTGTTGTAGGGGCGCGCCGCCGGGGCGGACAGGGTCTCGAAGTTGAGCGCCCCTATCTTCATCTTGGGCCGCAGGGCCAGGGGCAGCTTGCCGGAGTTGTAGAACTCCAGGACGATGCGCCCGGACCAGCCCGGATCGATGCGGTGGGCGGTGACGTGCACCATCAGCCCCAGGCGGGCAAGGGACGAGCGGCCGTCCAGCCAGCCGACGATGTCGTCGGGCAAGGTCACGGACTCCAATGTCACGGCCAGGGCCAGCTCGCCGGGGTGCAGGAAGAAGGCGTCGCCGTCGGCAATGGTGATCTCATCGCTCATCACCCTTTCCAAGGCGGCGTTGACCTCGGAACGGGGGCCGGACAGGTCGATGAAGGGCGCCTGGTGATCCTGGAAGACCCGGAACTGGTTACCGAGGCGCACGTCGACGCTGACGCCACTGATGGAGTCGCTGGCCGGCGGCGGCACTATCTGGATGCGGCCATCGGCCAGGTAACGTTCGATGTCGGTATCACAAAGGCGCATGGCAATTCCCTAGAGGTACTGGCGGATCTTGGCTTTGAGCATGTCGATGGCGATGCGGTTCTTGCCGCCCCGCGGCACTATGATGTCGGCGTACTGCTTGGACGGCTCAATGAACTGCAGGAACATGGGGCGCACCGTGTCCACGTATTGGCGAAGAACCGACTCCATGGTGCGGCCGCGCTCGGCCACGTCCCGCTGCAGGCGGCGCTTGAGGCAGATGTCCAGGGGCGCGTCCACGAACACCGACGCTTGCAGCATGTCCCGTAACGGCTTGTAAGACAAGAGCAGTATCCCCTCGAGGATGATCACCTTCTTAGGGGTCAGGCTGTGGGTGCTGGCCTTGCGGGTGTGCTGCTCGTAGCAGTACTCGGGGATCTCCACCGCCTGACCGTCCTTCAAGGCCTGCAGCTGGGAAACCAGCAGATCGTGCTCGAAGGCCTGGGGATGGTCGTAGTTGGTCTTGACCCGCTCTTCCATGCTGAGGTGGCTCTGGTCACGGTAGTAGCTGTCTTCGGTGATGACGGCAATTTCCTCGCGCCCCACCTCGGCCTTCAGCTCATTCAGGATAGTCCTTGCAATCAATGACTTACCTGACGCAGACGCGCCGGCTATACCGATAATCACACAAGGCTGTTCCGCTGACATGGCTCGCTACTCTCGTTACCTGGGCAAAAAATTGCGGGGAGTCTACACCATTTTGATGTCGATGGGGGCCGGCACCACAGGTCTTTTCAGGAGTTCGGCCAGGAGCCGGCGCGCCGCCTGGTCATAATGCGAGGCTTCCATGCTGGAAGGCGCCGCCAGCACCTGGGGTTTGCCGCCGTCCGTGCTCTGGCGGATGGCGAGGGTCAGAGGGATCTGGCCGAGCAGCGTCACCCCCTTCTCTTTCGCCAGGGCGGCGCCGCCGGCATCGCCGAAGAGGTGTTCCTTGTGGCCGCACTGGCTGCACTGGTGGTAGCTCATGTTCTCCACCAGCCCCAGTATCGGCACCGAGACCTTGTCGAACATGGCCATGCCCTTGATGGCGTCGCTCAGGGCCAGGTCCTGGGGGGTGGTGACGATGACGGCCCCGGCCAGGGGCAGCTTCTGGGAGACGGTCAGCTGGATGTCGCCTGTGCCGGGCGGCATGTCGATGAGCAGCAGGTCGATGTCGGGCCAGTGGGTCTCGTTCACCAGCTGCATCAAGGCCGTGCTGGCCATGGGGCCGCGCCAGACGGCGGCATCCCCTGCGTCCACCAGGTAGCCGATGGACTGGGTATAGAGGCCCAGGGCCTTGACGGGCAGCATGGTCTTGCCGTCGGGGCTGTCCGGGTGCTCGCCTTTTTTGCCCACCATGATCGGCAGCGAAGGGCCGAACAAGTCGGCGTCCAGCACCCCCACCTTGAGTCCCAGGGCCTTGAGGGCCAGGGCCAGGTTGATGGTGGTGGTGGACTTGCCCACTCCGCCCTTGCCGGACGCCACCGCCACCAGGTTCTTGATCTCCCCCAGGGGCTTGCCGTGGCGCGCCAGCTCCCCTTCCAGGTGCAGCTTGCGGCCCTTGAGCAGGGGCTCTGCCGCCGCCTTGAGCTCGGCCTCCAGGGCCGCCACAGGGTAAGGCAGGCGCAGCGACAATAGCGCCTCGCTGTCTTCCAGTACCTTGGCCACCTCCAACAGGGGCCTTTGGGTGATGGGGCAAAGGGGGGCGGTGGCGGGCTTTTTACTGAAAAAACGCATGGGGAATTCGTGCTGATGGCGGTGGCGACAGTCTAGCACCAAGGCCGGCGGCCCGGAATCGCAGCTCTTTTCCCTTAGTGCTTGAATTGCCAAGCGCCCCTCGGCCCCAACACAGGTACAAGGGCCCGCAAATTTGGCGTAAACTGTCGCCCTTATCGAAAGAGACAACCAAGAGCGAGAGAGATGGCTAATTCGCGCCGCATTCTGGTCACCAGCGCCCTGCCCTATGCCAACGGTCCCATCCACCTGGGCCACATGCTGGAATACATCCAGACCGACATCTGGGTCCGTTTCCAAAAACTCCGTGGCAACGAAACCTATTATGTGTGCGCGGACGACGCCCACGGCACCCCCATCATGCTCAAGGCTAGAGAGCAGGGGATAAGCCCTGAGGAGATGATCGCCAAGACCAATGTGGAGCACCAGGCCGACTTCGCCGACTTCGAGATAGGCTTCGACCACTACCACAGCACCCACAGCGATGAGAACCGCGAGCTGGCCGAACTCATCTATAACCGCCTCCATGACGGCGGCTATATCAAGACCGAGACCATCTCCCAGTTGTTCGACCCCCAGGAACAGATGTTCCTGCCGGACCGCTTCGTCAAGGGTACCTGCCCCAAGTGCGGCGCCGAAGATCAGAACGGCGACAACTGTGAAGTCTGCGGCGCCACCTACCAGCCGGTGGACTTGAAAGATCCCAAGTCCGTGGTATCCGGAGCCACCCCTGTACTGAAGGACTCGGTGCACTACTTCTTCGATCTCCCCGCCTTCGAGGGCATGCTCAAGGCGTGGATCCGCTCCGGCTCCTTGCAGGAAGAGATGGCCAACAAGCTCGGCGAATGGTTCGAACAGGGCCTTGCCCGCTGGGACATCTCCCGCGACGCCCCCTACTTCGGCTTCGAGATCCCCAATGCCCCCGGCAAGTATTTTTACGTCTGGCTGGACGCGCCCATCGGCTACCTCGCCTCCTTCAAGGCGCTCTGCGCCAAGACGGGGCTGAACTTCGACGACTTCTGGAAGCAGGACTCCGATGCCGAGGTCTACCACTTCATCGGCAAGGACATCATCTACTTCCACAGCCTGTTCTGGCCGGCCATGCTGGACGGCGCAGGTTTGCGCAAGCCGTCCAACGTCTTCGCCCACGGCTATGTCACCGTCAACGGCGCCAAGATGTCCAAGTCCCGCGGCACCTTCATCAAGGCCCGCACCTACCTGGACCACCTGGACCCGGAATACCTGCGCTACTACTACGCAGCCAAGCTGTCCCACCGTATCGACGATCTGGACTTGAACCTCGAAGACTTCAGCCAGAGGGTCAACGCCGACCTGGTGGGCAAACTGGTCAACATCGCGTCGCGCACCGCCGGCTTCGTCACCAAGCGCTTCGACGGCAAACTGGCCGACGCCTTCGATACCGGCCTCTTCGACGAGTTCGTGGCCAAGGGCGACGACATAGCCCGCGCCTTTGAGGCCCGCGAGTTCGGCCGCGCCGTCCGCGAGATCATGGCCCTGGCCGACAAGGCCAACGTCTACATCGCCGACACCGCCCCCTGGGTGCTGGTCAAGAACGACGACACCCTGGAAGAGGCCCACAGGGTCTGCACCGCCAGCCTCAACCTCTTCAAGGTGCTGGTCACCTACCTCAAACCCGTGCTGCCTACACTTGCCAAGAAGGTCGAGGCCTTCCTGGGCGTGGAACTGGGCTGGGACAACCGCAGCGAACTGCTGGTCGGCCGCGCCATCAACCCCTTCCAGGCCATGATGAGCCGCATCGAGCCGGCCAATATCGAAGCCATGGTCGAAGCTTCCAAGGAGAACATGGTGAAGAAAGTCGAAGGCCCCCTGATGGATGACCCCATCAGCCCGGAGATCAGCTTTGAGGATTTCGCCAAGGTCGACCTGCGCATCGCCCGCATCAATAAGGCCGAGCACGTGGAAGGGGCCGACAAGCTGCTGCGCCTGGAGCTGGACTTGGGCGGCGAGACCCGCCAGGTGTTCGCCGGCATCAAGTCCGCCTACGCGCCCGAGGATCTCCAGGGCAAGCTCACCGTCATGGTGGCGAACCTCGCGCCCCGCAAGATGAAGTTCGGCATGAGCGAAGGCATGGTGCTGGCCGCCGGCCCCGGCGGCAGCGATCTCTGGGTGCTGGGCCCGGACGACGGCGCCTCAGCCGGCAGCGCCCAGCCCGGCATGCGCGTCAAGTAAGCAAAAACCCCGCCTCCTGGCGGGGTTTTCTTTAGGGGATCCTGTTTTGACGCGGGGTTTTGGCGTGTTAGCCTGGCGGTGAGCAAACTGCATGGAGGCAAAATGCTTAGAGCCCTGCCCTTGGTGTCCCTGTTGGCACCCTTTAGCCAGGCCGCCGTCTATCAATGCGGCCCAGGCCAGTACCAACAAGTCCCCTGCCCCGAACAAAAAGCCGAAAAGGACGACAAGCCCGGGCCTAAACCGCTGGCAACCGCTCCCACCGGCACTGTGCCCTCCTGGCACCCCTGCGCCGGGGTCGACCGTTCTGGCTTCGATCAGGCACTGCAAGCCCACCAGCTCCGCCGCTGCATGACCCTAAACCAACTGCTGGACATCGCCAGCAGCCGCCAGAACAGCTACAGCGTCAAACCCATCAAGGTCGAAGGGAAACCCATGACCCGATACCGCTTCGCGAAGAGTTGGGAAGGCTTTCCCGGCATCGCCACTGTCTACACCGGCTATGTCGTCTCCTTGGAATGAAGAAAAGCCGCCCAAGGGCGGCTTTTTTAGAGCTCTTTTTTCCTGACCTGGTGCTTGATGGCGTCGTGGGCCGCGTCCTGCTCCTTGAGCAGCTTGCGGCGCAGTATGGCGGCCTCGAAACGCTGCTTTTCCTCCTCGGTGCCGGGCACCAGGGGCGGCACCGGCGTCGGCTTGCCCTCGTCATCCAGGGCCACCATGGTGAAGTAACAGCTGTTGGTGTGGCGCACCACCTTGTTGCGGATGTCCTCGGTGATCACCTTGATCCCCACCTCCATGGAGGTGGTGCCGGTGTAGTTGACCGAGGCCAGGAAGGTCACCAGCTCGCCGACGTTGATGGCCTGGCGGAACATCACCCTGTCCACCGACAGGGTCACCACGTAGGCGCCGGCGTAACGGCTTGCGCAGGCATAGGCCACCTTGTCGAGGTAGGACAGCAGTTCGCCGCCATGGACCTTGCCGGAGAAGTTGGCCATGTCCGGCGTCATCAAGACGCTCATGCTGAGCTGGTGGCTGGGGGTATCCATAGGGGTACTTCCTAAAAGGGACTTCGGCACACCTTAGCAGCTGGGGCGCCCCAGCTGCTAGGTCCCAGAGCTGTCCGGCTCAGGCCAGGCCCAGCAGGTGCTGGCGCAGGATCAGGCTGCCGACGACGATAAGCACCAGGCCGCCGGCCACCTCGGCCTTCTTGCCAAGCCAGCTGCCCAACTGCCGACCGACGAGCAGGCCCAGGGTCACCATCAGGGTGGTGGCCAGGCCGATCAGCAGGGATGCGACCAGGATATCGACCTTGACGAAGGCAAAGCCGAGGCCCACCACCAGGGCATCGACGCTGGTGGCCATGGCGGTGACCAGCAGCAGCCAGATGGCGCGGCGTCTGGGTTCGACATCCGTATCCGGGGCCTGCAGGCCCTCATGGATCATCTTGGCGCCCAGGGCCGATAACAGGCCGAAGGCCAGCCAGTGATCCCATTCGGCGATATAGCCGGCGGCCCCCACCCCCAAGAGCCAGCCCAGCAGCGGGGTCAGGCCTTCCACCAGGCCGAACAGCAAGCCGTCTTTCAAGGCATGGGAGAAGCGGGGATGGCGCAGGGCGGCGCCCCTGGCCAAGGCTACGGCAAAGGCGTCAGTGGACATGGCAAAGGCGATGAGGATGAGGGAGAAGAGGCTCATTGAATTGTCCTGAACAGGCAAATAACAGCAGCAAGGCAGGCACCCGATGGCACGGCCTTGCCTATCTGGAGGTCGCCTGCACCAGGGTCCTTGGGACCCGGCATCCTGATAGAGGCCATCTTTGGCGAGAGCCGGCTACTCCCCAAAGCGGCGGCCAAGGTATCAAGGCAAGCTATTGAAAGCAAGGTCAGGATCCTGGGCTATGCTGATGAACGGCTGTTCAATAAGGAAGCGGTTGTCTCCCATCACTCAGGAAGGTCATCATGGCAACAAGACAGCACTACGGGTTCCTTGCCCTAACCGCCATGCTGGGCACCACCCTCTGCCTGGCCCTAGGCGTTACCTTAGATGTCTACCGGCAAGACCAGTCAGCACATCAACTGGACGTCAATTCCCTTCCCGCTCCTGCCGCCGGCCCTTCTGGGCTGGACGAGTTGGAAGGCCTGGCCAGGCAAAACCTCTTCAAGCCCGACAGCTTCGAGCGCCTGGCGGTCAACCGCTGGCCGGCCGGCAGCGATTTCGTGGTGCGGCTGACGTACAGCGCCGTCAACAGCAGGGGCGATCGCACCGAGCGCCACATCGAGGCCAAGCTCAACAGCGACGGCAAGGTGCTGGAAGTCATAGGCCGCTGGTGAGTGGTCTACCCGAAAAGCGCCGGATTGGCTATTCGTCTTGCGCCGCTGTCGCTCTAAGGTAAGGCCATCCCCGCAGTGCGCGGGCCACCTTAGGAGACAGTACCATGACCGCCAGGATCCAATGGGCCAAAGCGGCCCCCGACGCCTTCAACGCCATGTTGGCAATGGAAGAGGCCGTAACCAAGTCAGGCCTGGATAAACCTCTGCTGGAGCTGGTGCGACTGCGCGCCTCCCAGATCAACGGTTGCGCCTATTGTGTCAACATGCACGCCGAGGACGCCCGTAAGGGCGGTGAAACCGAGGCCCGCCTGCAGACCCTGGGCGTCTGGCGCGACACCGACTTCTTCACCCCCAGGGAGCGTGCCGCCCTGGCCTGGACCGAGAGCAATACCAAATTGTCCCAGCAGCACCCCAGCGACCAGGAATTCGAGGCCCTGCGCCAGCACTTCAGCGACGCCGAGATAGTCAACCTGACCCTGGCCATCGCCACCATCAACGCCTGGAACCGCTTCGGCGTCGGCATGGCCCTCAAGCCCTGAACCCTGGGCCCGGCACAAACCGGGCCTTTTCTTTGTGCACCTGCCCTGTTCAGCCCCACCCAAGGGGAGTTAGGCTAATGGCCTTGCCCCCTTGGGAGAGGAAGATGGAGTTACACCTCGTCATCGAAGGCGACAGGGATCTTGGCGCGCAGCTCTACCGCCAGCTCAAGGACGCCATAAGATCGGGCCGCCTGGCACCGGGCAGCCAGCTCCCGCCCAGCCGGCTGCTGGCCAAGCAGCTGGGGCTGTCCCGCAAGACAGTGGCCGACACTTACGCCCTGCTGACCTACGACAACCTGCTGCAAGGCAAGGTCGGTGTCGGTACCTTCGTCAGCCCAAGGCCTCCCGAGCCCAACACCAGGGACCACCAACCCCGGCTCGCCAGTGCCAATACGCTGCGCCGCTGGCAAGGCATAGCGAACAACCTGCGCCACCCTCCTCCAGACCAGGCCCTACGCTACGAATTTCTCGGCGGTGCCGTCACCAAGACCCATTTCCCCCAAGACGATTGGCGGCGCTGCGTGCAGCATGCCCTGCGCCAGGCCGACAAGTCCCGTGGCCTCTACAGCCAGCCGGCAGGGCTGCCGGCATTGCGCCACGCCATAGCCCACCACATCGGCTTCAGCCGCGGCGTTCAATGCCAGGCTGACGATCTGGTGGTCTGCAACGGTGCCCAGCAGGCCCTGGATCTGCTGGCCAGGGTGCTGGTCGAGCCCGGTTGCCTGGTGGCGGTGGAAGAGCCCGGCTACCCTCCGGCCCGCCAGTGTTTCGAGGCCCAGGGCGCCAAGGTGCAAGGCGTGCCGGTGGATGCCGAGGGCCTGGTGGTGGACGCCATCCCTGAAGGGGTTCGCCTCATCTACGTGACCCCGTCCCACCAGTTTCCCCTCGGCATGCCCATGAGCGACGCCAGGCGCAAGGCCCTGCTGGCCAAGGCCGAGGCCCTTGGCGCCGTCATCATCGAAGACGACTACGATTGCGAGTTCCGCTACGAAGGCAGGCCCCTTGACACCCTCTACAGCCTGGACCAGGCCGGGCTGGTGGCCTACGTCGGCACCTTTTCCAAGACGTTGCTGCCCGAGCTGCGCCTGGGCTACACAGTGCTGCCGCCATCCCTGCAGACCGCCGTCATCGCCGCCCGCCACCTCATCGACAGGCATAGCCCGACCCTCAGCCAATGGGCGCTGGTCAAGTTCATCGAGGAGGGCCTGCTGCTCAAGCACATCCGCCGCTGCCACGAGCTCTTCAGCAGCCGCCGCGAACGGCTGCTGGCCCGTTTCCAGGGGGACCTGGCTCCCTGGTTCGAACTGGTGCCGTCGGTAGCCGGCTTCCACCTGACGGCCCTGGCCAGGCAGAAGCTGGATCTGGTGCAGCTCATCGCCCAGGCAAGACAGCGGCAACTGGGGCTCTACCCCATCGACGGCTTCTACCATGAAGGCCTAGGCGCCCAAGGGCTGCTGCTGGGCTACGGCGCCATAGAGACCCTCGACATAGATCCGGCCCTCGACATCCTGGGGGATATCCTCACCCAGCTGGCAGGCCCGGGCGCCAGGTGACGGCGGCGGCGGATTTTGTCATAGTCCAGGCGTTTTCCCTTCAGCCCGAACCATGATGCAAATCCACGACAACCCTGAACCGGCCCTGCTTGAGCGCCTGAGCCTTGAGATACGCAGCTTCAACAGGGCCCATTGGCCGGCCATAGCGCGCAAACCCCTGGCCGTGTCCCTGGCAGGCGACCAGGGCGAGCTGCTGGGCGGCATCGACGGCAACACCTTCGGCAACTGGCTCTTTATCGAGCACCTCTGGGTCAACCCGGCCCAGCGCGGCCAGGGCACCGGCAGCAAGCTGCTGGCCGCCATGGAAACCGCCGCCCGTCAGCGCGGCTGCACCAAGGCCTTCCTCGACACCCTGGACTTCCAGGCCAGGCCCTTTTACGAGCGCCACGGCTATGTGCTGGCCTTCACCCTGGACCACTACCCCCTGGACGGGGCCCGCCATTACCTGACCAAAGATCTTTAAAGCGGCCCAGGCCCTGTATACTGGCGGGCCAAGCCATGAAAAGACGAAGACAGATGCTAGGTACCCTGGACAAGATGCGCACCCGCCAAGGGGATGAAGTGGCCTACCAGCTGGTGGTGGGCGAGCAGCTGCTGGACCTCAATCCGCTGATCGGCAAGCCCATCTCCCTGGCCTTTACCGGCAACATCTATTGCTGCCATTGTGGGCGTAAGACCAAGAAGAGCTTTTCCCAGGGCTACTGCTTTCCCTGCATGAAGAAGCTGGCCCAATGCGACATGTGCATCCTCAAGCCCGAGACCTGTCACCTTCACCTGGGCACCTGCCGGGAGCCGGACTGGGGCGAAAGCCACTGCATGATCCCCCACCTCGTTTACCTGGCCAACACCTCTGGGCTCAAGGTCGGGATCACCCGCCAGGCGCCGACCCGCTGGATGGATCAGGGTGCCAGCCAGGCCCTGCCCATCATCAAGGTGGCCACCAGGCGCATCGCCGGCCTGGTGGAAGTGGCATTGGCCGATTTCATCAACGACAAGACCGACTGGCGGGCCCTGCTCAAGGGCGAGGCCGAGCCGCTGGATCTCAAGGCGGAGGCGGCCAGGCTGCTGCCGCAGATAAGCCAGTCACTGGACGGCCTCAAGCTGCAGTTCGGGACTGACGCCTGGGAACTGCTGGACGAAAGCGTGCTGGAATTTAACTACCCGGTACGCCAGTACCCGGCCAAGCTGAGCGCCCTCAACCTGGACAAGACCACGGCTATCGACGGCACCCTGCTGGGGATCAAGGGCCAATACCTGATCCTCGACTGCGGCGTCCTCAATGTCCGCAAGTTCAGCTCCTACGAGGTGGAAGTTCTAGCCTGAGCGAAGATGGGGAAGGAAAAAAGGCGGCCAAGGCCGCCTTTTTTTATCAGCAACCGAGGTCGCTGGCCAAGCCGCCGAAGCTCGCCTCCAGGGCGTCCTGGGTGGCGGCGGGCAGTTGGGGCAGGACATTGAGGCCGGTGCGGTATTCCACCTCGTCGATGGTGGTCTGGTAGCCGCAATGGCTGTCGCTGCGGGGGGTGTCCTGATCCATGATGAAGGCCGAGGCCTTGAGGCCCTGGCTGGTGCTGCGCACCACTATCTTCCAGTAACCGGACGGGATCACATGGCTCTCGTCGGCACCCGGCAAGGTGCCCCAGTAGCGCTCGTAGAGGGGGCCTGTCAGCACATAGGTGTCGCCCTGGGCGCGCACCAGGCTCCTGACGGCGTTCTCCAGCTTTTCCCAGGCACCTTCGTTGAGGTCGGCGTTCTGGGGGGTGATGTTGGAGAGGTAGTTGGCGGCGGCCCAGTTGCTGGTGTTGGAGAAACTGGCCAGCGGTACCTGGTGGCCGCGGTCTGTGCCCAGCTCGGCGTTGGCGCCGGTGTAGTCGGCCGGCTCCAGGGTGTCGGCGGCGGGCAGCTCGGGATCGGCCTTCCAGTAACGCTTGCGGGTCGGGCCGTCGATGGTGGCCTGGGTCACCACATAGGCGGCCCAGTCGGCGAACTTGGTGGTCTTGTTGTTGGACAAGGTGTAGATGTCCCTGAAGATCAACTCGTCTGACGCAGCAGCCCCCTCGGGACAGCCGTAAAGGCAGTTGGGTGAGGTAACGGCAGCGGCAGAAGCCGACACCAGGGCACTGATCAATATCCATTTTTTCATGTTTGTCTCTCTAGGTTGTGTAAAGCCACAGCCAAACTAACCGAGATCGACAACAAAAATATTTCACGGAGAATACAAAAGGATAAAAATCAGGCGATAGTCACAAAGCGAGCACGAGGAGGACTAGAAAGGCATCTTTCTTGTTGTTTTCAAAGGAAAAAGGAGATAAGGGAAAATGGTGCCCGGAGCGGGACTTGAACCCGCACAACGCGAACGTCGAGGGATTTTAAATCCCTTGTGTCTACCAATTTCACCATCCGGGCTGGTGTAAAGCTGGAGGCGCGACCCGGAGTCGAACCGAGATACACGGATTTGCAATCCGCTGCATAGCCATTCTGCCATCGCGCCAAATTGTGCAGGACCCTGGGGTCCATCAGACCAGGCAGGGAGCCCAGTCTTGAATTGGAGGCGCGACCCGGAGTCGAACCGAGATACACGGATTTGCAATCCGCTGCATAGCCATTCTGCCATCGCGCCTTGGTGAACATCGCCGCTGGCGTTGTTCTAGGTTGGTAGCGAGAAAGGAGACTGGAAGGGGGCACCTAGCCCGAGCGACCTGTCGCTTTCTTGCCGCCGGTGACCGGCCTATTGACCCATCACCTGTCTTGTTTGGAGCGGGAAACGAGACTTGAACTCGCGACCCCAACCTTGGCAAGGTTGTGCTCTACCACTGAGCTATTCCCGCTTGTCTTGCTGCCGGAGCAGCTTGGAAAGGCTTTCACTCGCGAGGCTGCGCGCCCCGCCCCAACCTCGTGAGGTTGGCTTTGCCACCAAGCTATTCACGTTTTGCGTTACCCCGGGAGGCCCCGGAAGTGCGAGCCATTCTACCTGTCTGCCCCGCCGAGTCAATAAGGTGAAACAGGGGGTTATGACTGTTTAGCCAAAAAAACAGCAATCAGCTGGTGTTTTGAGCATTAACTGCCGGCATGCTTCCACAGGTACTGCCAGGCGGCCGCCAGGTAGCTCACCATGGACCAGAGGGTCAGCACGGCGGCGATGTAGAGCAGCGGCATGCCGAGGAACACGAAGGGCTCCCAGCCGGACACCAGGCCAATGAGGGCCAGCATCTGGGCCGTGGTCTTGACCTTGCCTATCCAGGACACGGCCACCTGCTCGCGCTGGCCCATCTCGGCCATCCATTCCCGCAGCGCCGAGATGACGATCTCGCGGCTGATCATGATGATCGCCGGCACCGTTACCCAGAGGCTCTGGTAGTCCTGGACGATCAGCACCAGGGCGGCGGTGACCATCACCTTGTCGGCCACAGGGTCGAGGAAGGCGCCAAAGGGGGTGCTTTGCTGGAGCTTGCGGGCCAGGTAGCCGTCCAGCCAGTCGGTGATGGCGGCCAGCCAGAACACGAAAGCGGCGGCCCAATGCGCCCAGAAAACAGGCACATAGAACATCACCAGGAAGATGGGGATCAGCAGCAGGCGGAACAGGGTCAGGATATTTGGAATGGTCATGATTGTCTGACGGGGCCCTTCAATGGCTGTGCAGTGTAGCATGGATCTTTTCGGCCAAGGCACGGCTTATGCCGGGCACCTTGGTCAGTTCGTCGATACTGGCGGCCCGCACTTGTTGCAGGCCGCCGAGGTATTTGAGCAGCGCCTGGCGCTTCTTGGGCCCGACCCCCTCGATGTTCTCCAAGGTCGAGGTGCGCCCGGCCTTGGCTCTCTGGCCGCGGTGGCCTGTGATGGCGAAGCGGTGGGACTCGTCGCGGATGTGCTGCACCAGGTGCAGGGCCGGGCTGTCCGGGGGCAGCGTCAGTTCCTTGTGGCTGTAGCCGAGGATCAGCACCTCCTGCCCTGCCCGCCTGTCCACGCCCTTGGCCACCCCCACCAGCAGCGGCGGCTTGGGCCAGTCCTGGAAATGGGCTTCCGCCTGGGCCAGTTGGCCCTTGCCGCCATCGATAAAGAGGATGTCGGGCAGGTTGTCGTCCGGGCTCTTGAAACGCCTGGCCATGGCCTGGGCCATGGCGGCGTAGTCGTCACCCGGGGTGATGCCCTCGATGTTGAAACGGCGGTAATCGGATTTGAGCGGCCCCTCAGGGCCGAACACCACGTTGGAGGCCACCGTATGGGTGCCCTGGGTGTGGGAGATGTCGAAACACTCCATCCGCTCTATGGGGTCGGGCAACGCCAGGAAGGTCTTCAGGGCCTTGTAACGGGTACTGACGGTGCCCTTATGGGCCAACTGGGCATCGAGGGCAGTGGCGGCGTTCTTGGCCGCCAGCTCCAGGTAACGGCGGCGCTCACCCCTGACCTTGGTCCTGAACTGCACCTTGCGGCCGGCCTCGGCGCCCACCGCCTCACCCAGCAGGTCCAGCTCCGGCAGCTCGCGGTCGAGGATCACCTCCGCCGGCACCTGGCGGCCGTGCAGGCCCCCCAGGTAAAACTGCTGCAAGAAGCCCTGCAGGCCCTCGATGAGATCGGTGTCCCTGGGCAGCTTCGGGAAGTAACTGCGCGAGCCCAACACCTTGTTGTCACGCACCACCAGCACCTGCACCACCAAGGTACCCTGGCGCTCGGCGCAGGCGATGACATCCAGCTCCTCGGCGTTGCCGCTCACCCACTGGCTTTCCTGGACCTTGCGAAGCGCCTGGATCTGGTCACGCAGCCGCGCCGCCTGCTCGAAATCCAGGGCCTGGGCTGCCTGCTCCATTCGGGCCACCAACTGGGCTATCACCTGCTGGTTCTTGCCGCTCAAGAACAGTTTGGCCAGGCGCACCTGCTCGGCGTAGTCCTGGTCAGTGACATAGCCGGCCACGCAGGGAGCCAGGCAGCGCTTGAGCTGGTATTGCAGGCAGGGGCGGGAGCGGTTCTTGTAATAGCTGTCGTCGCACTGGCGCACCGGAAAGAGCCGCTGCATCAGTTTCAAGGATTCACGCACGGCGCCGGCCGACGGATAGGGGCCGAAGTAGTCGCCCTTCTCCCGGCGGGCACCGCGGTGCACGGCGATGCGGGGATGCTGATGACCGGACACCAGAATATAGGGATAGCCCTTGTCGTCCCGCAGCAGCACGTTGTATTTGGGCCTGTGGGCCTTGATCAGGTGGTTTTCGAGGATAAGGGCTTCGGTCTCGGTATTGGTGACCGTCACCTCTATGTTGGCGATGTTGGCCACCAGGGCCACCGTCTTGGCGCTGTGCTGGCTGCGGGTGAAATAGCTGGAGACCCGCTTCTTCAGATCCTTGGCCTTGCCCACATAGATGACGGTGCCGTCGACATCGAACATGCGGTAGACACCAGGCTGGCTGGTGAGGTGCTTGAGGAAGGCCTTGTGGTCGAACATCAGAGCTTGCTGGTGTCGAGCATCCCGAAGCGGATCGCCAGGTGGGTCAGTTCCACGTCGTTGGTGATGTCCAGCTTCTCGAACAAGCGGTAGCGGTAGCTGTTGACCGTCTTGGGGCTCAGGCTCAGCTTCTCTGAGATGTCCTGCACCTTCTCGCCCTTGGTGATCATCATCATGATCTGCAGCTCACGGTCGGAGAGCTGACCGAAGGGGTTCTCGTCGCCGCCATCGAACTGGCGCAAGGCCATCTTCTGGGCGATCTCCGGGGCCAGGTAGCGCTGGCCGGTGCAGACGGCCTTGATGGCCTTGATCATCTCGTCGGGGTTGGCGCCCTTGGTGAGGTAACCGGCGGCGCCGGCCTGCATCACCTTCTGGGGGATGGGATCTTCGGTGACGACGGTCAGTACGATGATCTTGGTGTCGGGGCAGTAACGGGCCAGCTTGCGGGTGGCCTCCAGGCCGCCGATGCCGGGCATGTTCATGTCCATCAGCACCACGTCGGGGGCATTGTCACGGCACAGCTTGATGGCTTCCTCGCCGGTCTGGGCTTCGCCCACCACCTTGAGTCCCTTAGTGTCTTCGATGATCCGGCGGATCCCCGTCCGTACCAGATCATGGTCATCGACCAGCAGAACCTTGATCAAAGCGTGCCCCCAAAAAAGGCCAATGTCTCTGCACCACAATCTAAGCAATGGTCGGGGGTCAGGCAAGGTATTCCGGCACGGCGCGGGCGCGAATGCCCAGAAATAAAGCAAAAAGTAAGGAAGTCAGAAGCTTGAATGCAAAAAGGCCGCCCCAAGGGCGGCCTTTCAGGATTTGGCGGAAGGTCAGGGATTCGAACCCTGGATGGGCGTTAACCCATGCCGGTTTTCAAGACCGGTGCATTCAACCGCTCTGCCAACCTTCCAAGTCGATAGCGAAGCGGCTCGCTATCGACGGCCTGCACTATAGCCAGATGCCGAAAGGCTGTAAAGAGGCCCTTGAATTGTTTGCCTAAATCCCGAGCAACCCGCCCTGCCTGGCGCGGCGAACTTTGTTAAGATGGCGAGGTTCAAAGGGTTAGACGCATTCCTCAAGGAGCCTTCATATGCAGCAATACCAAACCCAGACCCGTACCCTAGGCCGCGCCGTCGGCGTCAACAAGGTGCTTCGCAACACCTATTGGCTGCTGGGCATGACCCTGGCCTTCAGCGCCCTGGTGGCTTTCGTGGCCATGAGCCTGAACCTGCCCTACCCCGGCCCCATCATCACCCTGGTGGGTTTCTACGGCCTGCTCTTCCTCACCGCCAAGACCGCCAACTCCGGCGCCGGCATCCTCTCTGTGTTCGCATTGACCGGCTTCATGGGTTACACCCTGGGCCCCATCTTGAGCCTCTACCTGCACGCCGGCATGGGCGAGCTGGTGTTCATGGCCCTCGGCGGCACCGGCCTCATCTTCTTCGCCCTCTCCGCCTATGTGCTGGTCACGGGCAAGGACATGTCCTTCCTGGCCGGCATGATCCAGGCCGGCTTCTGGGTGCTGCTGCTGATGATGATCGGCAGCTTCTTCGTGCACGCGCCTTTCTTTTATCTGGCCATGTCCGGCCTCTTCATGCTGTTTTCCAGCGCCGTGATCCTGCTGCAGACCAGCGCCATAGTGCATGGAGGCGAGCGCAACTACATCATGGCCACCGTCACCCTCTTCGTCAGCCTCTACAACATCTTTGTGAGTCTGCTGAACATTCTGGGTATCATGAACGACGATTGATAAAGACCCGAGGCAACAAGGGCCCGGCAGGGCCTTTTTTAGTGGAACCATGGCGACTTTCACCCTGCTAATCACAGACGATCCCTGGGCGGGCCTGGCCTTTGCCGAGGCGGCCCTGGCCGAAGGCCATGCCCTGGCGCGCATCTTCTTCTACGGCGAGGCGGTGCGCACGGCCAACGGCATGGTGCCCCAGATAGGGGACGAACCCCATGTCGGCAAGGCCTGGGCGGACTTTGCCAAGGCCCAGGGCCTGGAACTGGCCGTCTGCGTGGCCGCCGCCGAGCGGCGCGGCATTTTGGATGCCGAGCAGGCCGAGGAGGCGGAATTGGCCCCGGCCATGGCGGCCCCCTTCTGCCAGGCGGGCCTCGGCGAGCTCATCACGGCCAGCGCCGCCTCAGAGAGGACAGTGCAATGGTAGAAAAACGCATCCTGGTCATCTTCAGCGCCCCGCCCTTCGCCGGTTTCCAAGGCCGCGAGGCCCTGGACGCCGTGCTGGCGGCCTCGGCCTATGAGCAACAGCTTAGCCTGCTCTTCCTCGACGACGGCCTCTGGCAACTGGTCAAGGGCCAAGACCCTTTACAAGGGCGCAGCAAGGACTATCTTTCCACCTTCAGGGCCCTGCCGCTTTATGAGGTGGAAGACATCTACGTCTGTGGCGAGGCCCTGGCAAAAAGGGGGCTGAGCGCTGCCGATCTCAGCCTTGAGGCCAAGGTCCTGGACAGCCAGGGAATGGCCGAGCTGCTGGCACAGCAGCAGTGCATCTACAGGTTCTGATGATGAGCACACTCCATATCATTTCCAACCGCCAGGCCTTTGCCCGGGCCCAGTCCTTGATGCAAAGCGGCGACGCCGTGCTCTTCCACGGCGACGGTTGCTATCAGGCCCTGGAGGCCTTACCCTCCCTGCCCTGCTACTGGCTGCAGAGCGATGCCCGGGCCCGCGCCCTCTGCTCGCGCTGCCCGCCGGCCATCACCGCCATCGAATGGCCCAGGGTGGTGGCCCTGACCCTGGATTTCGACAACACGGTTACCTGGTAAATGCTGGACAACATCGCCCGCGACAAACAAGGCTATCTGCTCAACACCAACGACTGGACCGAAGCCCTGGCCCCCCTGCTGGCCGCAGAGGAAGGCATAGAGCTCACCGAGGCCCATTGGGAGATAGTGCGCTTCGTGCGCGACTTCTACGGCGAGTACAAGACCAGCCCCGCCGTGCGCCTGCTGGTCAAAGCCGTGAAGGAAAAATACGGTGAGGAAAAAGGCAACTCCCCCTACCTTTTCAAGCTCTTCCCCGAAGGCCCAGCCAAGCAGGCGACCAAGATAGCGGGGCTGCCTAAACCCGCTAAGTGCCTGTAAAAATTTCAGCAGTGGCGTTCTGACCCGTCCCTGGTGGCAGGACCCGGCCCGGCCATCCAGTGCCTCTGATAAAAAGCCCAGCGGTTGCTGGGCTTTTTATTCGGTGATCTCCACATAATCGGCCTTGGCGGCGCCGCATTCGGGGCAGACCCAGTCGTCAGGGAGTTCGTCCCAGAGGGTGCCGGGGGCAATGCCGTCCTCCGGCTCGCCCTTCTCCTCGTCGTAGATATGGCCGCAGACGGTGCATTCGAACTTGCGGTATGTCATGGGGCGTCCTCTCTCCTGGCTGGTGTCTTCTCAGCATAGAAGCCAGGTTGCCGTGGATGACCCGGGAAACCGATGTATGGCGTTTTATCTGCGACTTCCCATCCTCAAAACGCGCAAAGAAAAAAGCGGGCCATGGCCCGCTTTTTTCAAGGTTGATTAGGCTTAGAAGAAGATGAGGTAAATCAGGCCGAAGTAAAAGCCGTATTGCACAACGTTGTAGAGGGGCTTGTTGATGCCCTTCAGCTGCCTAACCCAGTTCCGCACCTTGAACAGGTAATGGAAAACCCTGTTGATGATACCGACCTTGTCGCCTTTCACGTTCTTGGTGGCGGAGGCGGCCATCAGCGTATAAGACAGGACGTTGTTGAACCAATCGACAAGGAAGAACTTCACCGGCCTTTTGACATCCAGGAACAGGATGATCCGGTTTTTATCGGTATTGTTCTCGGCGTGGTGCACAAAGGTCTCGTCGAAGATCACCGACTCGCCGTCTTTCCAATGGTACTTCTGCCCGTCCACGACGATGTTGCAGTCTTCGGAGTTCGGCGTGACCAGCCCAAGGTGGTAACGCAATGAGCCGGCATAAGGGTCTCTGTGCTCGCCCAGGCGCGAGCCCGGCGGCAGCATGGTGAATACGGCCGCCTTGACGCTGGGAATACCGGAGAGCAGCTCGACCGTCTTGGGGCAAAGTTGCTGGGCAGATTTGAGGTTGGTGCCACCGTACCACTTCAGGTAAAAGCGTTTCCAGCCGGTGCGAAAGAAGGAATTGAAACCGAGATCGTCCAGATCCTCGGAGGCCTTGATTTGCGCGGCCTCGTTCAGGCTCAAGGCTTCGTCACGGATCATCTCCCAATGGTCATCGATGACTTTCAATTCGGGAAAGTCCTTGACCTCGAGAAAGGGGGTATTCTTGACGCCGGAAAACAAATAGAAAATGCAGTTGATGGGCCCCATCAGGTTGGCGTGATCCGTGACCTTACGGAGCAACTTATCATGTTGCACCACACCACGATTCTGAACATAGATGCCACACAAAATAAACACGGCTAAAACAGTCAGTCCCATGACCCGCTCCTCGTCGATAAGCAGTGTGATCAATATCCCAAAAAGCCCCAAAACGCCACCGTCGCCCCTGAAAAAGTCGCTCGGATGGTTGGGCTTTAACCAGAGTCCGGGCCATGGCTGCCGCGGCCTCGCCGGCCTTCCCCCCTTGCGTCGGGGGCCTCACTGGCCAGTTGGGCTTCACCTCATAGCAAGGTGTGTCGTGCTGTAGCAAAGTGTGCGCTGCACGGGCACGACGAATCATGTGGCGACGCCTTTAGCCAAGCGAGCCAGATTGAGTGGCCTTTTTATTCTTACTGCGCAGCGGGTTTTACTCCTAAGGGACCGTTTTTAACGGCGTTGTTGATCAAATCAGAGCCTGGAAAGCCTGCTCCTAAAGGGCTTGCTGCCCTTAACTGACCTGGCGAACAGGCATGCCGAGGCCCAGCATTTTGTTCATCACCTTCACCCCAGCCAAAGCCTCTGCCACTTGGCCGTTGTAGTCGCGCAGACTCAGCTTCGGGCTGATGAGCTGCTTGTATCGCGACATAGCCGTTTCCGCTTTTGAGCGTTGGTGATAGCCGCTTTCCCTTTTCCACTCGGCCAGTTGCCCGGCTTTCAGCGCCGCCACTGCCTCGTTCCTTGGGTGACCTTGCTCCCAGTACCCCGCTGTCTTGCGAGGCGGGATGCTGGCTTTGGCGCCTTTTCTTTGCAGTAGCCGGTGGCAGGCTCTGCTGTCGTAAGCCCCGTCGGCGCTGACTTGGTCGATACGGCGGCGCAGAGGATTGAGCAGGCCGGGCAGTACCTCGCTATCACCGACGTTTTCCAGGCTGACTTCGGCGGCGATAGCCTCATGGGTCTGCGCATCGACGGCCAGGTGTAGCTTGCGCCAGACACGGCGCTTCTCCTTGCCGTACTTGCGTTGCTTCCACTCGCCTTCGCCATAGACCTTGAGCCCGGTGGCGTCGATAACCAGGTGGGCAACTGGGCCCTTGCTGGGCAGGCGGTAGCGGATGTTGACCGTCTTGGCGCGCTTGCTGATGCAGCTGTAACTGGGCGAGGTCAACGGCAGTTCCATCAACTGGAATAGCGAGTTGATAAAGCCTTCCAAGGCACGCAGCGGCAGGTCGAACAGGCCCTTGAGCATCAGCGCTGTCTCGATGGCGGTGTCGCTGTATTCGAAACCACGACCCCGACCGCCGTGATGCTGTTGGCAATGCCAATGGCGGGTAGCCGCTTCATCCATCCAGAAGGTTAATGAGCCTCGGTTAACCAAGGCGCGGTTGTAGTCTGCCCAATTGGTGATAGTGCGTTTAGCCTGACCCATCTGCTGTTCCCCATCGATACGTCGGGGATCGGATCACAGTCAGGCGGATTGGTTCACCGGATTTGGGAAACAACGCCGTTTTTAACCCAAGTTGCTTTATATGCCGGGACTCGCCCCGGCAGGCGACCTACTTTCTTGCTTGTCCAAGAAAGTAGGCGGGGCCACCCAGGCAAAGAATGACACCCCAGCGTTACGCTCAATCTTCGTCTCTGGTCGCTCGGAGGCCACCGGTTCATACGCGATCCCGGCACGTACTCACCTGCACCTGGGCGGTCCCCTGCCATCCTGTCTCGGCTGGCCTTTCACTCCCGCCGACTCAGCGCTTCACTAAAAGGGGCCCCGAAGCCGCTTCGAGCAACATCGCATGAATCTTGAATTATTTCCGCCTCGAAACAGGCCGCTGCCAGATGTTCGTTAGCGTTAGCCGGTAAAAGGACTGGCAATAACAGTGACGGGCAGGGTGAAATTAGTATCAGGCTTGCTGGCAAGCAGGGCGTAGAGGCTGTCAAAGTCGGCTGGGCTTTCCTGATGACTGCGCCAGATAGCGCTGGTGTCACCTATGACCAAATCCAGGGCTCCGGCCAGCCGCACCATGATCCGCTGCTCGCGGTTGCAAAAGCGAAGCAGCCGGTCAAAGGCGCCGACAGCGCCACTGATGGCTATCTGCTCTTGGTGCCTGCCTCTTACGGCCTGTTCCATGACAGCATTGGTGACCCGCAGTTGTACCGTATCCATTGTTGCCTGCCTTCCTTTGGTAAGGGGGAACCGGATTTAGGATAGTCCCTACCGCCAGAAACTTGCGCAAAATTCCGCCCAACAAAACCATAGTCCTGCGCCCCTCGCTCCTTGCCTTGGTCGCTTGCCGCTGACCGCTGCGTACGGTTCCCAACGCATCCTCTGCTCAACCAAGCTGGCCGCCTCGCATCCTTGTCTCGCGCCAGCTCACTCCCCTGAAGGGTCAGTGCTTCACTTTAAGGGGCCCTAAAAGCTGCTCCGTTCAGCTCCGAATAAATGGTCGCAGCGTCATTCTCCCTTACCCATAAAACGACAAAGTCCGGCTTATGCCGGGCTTCGGGAAGCAGGTTACAGCTAGCTAGGTCAGTCCGCTTTGAATGTGGCCGTAGCTGAAAGTGACTGTCCTATGTACTTCTCCTGAAATGTCGTCTTTTCAAGGGCGTTGAGGGTCTCAGCGTCCAAAGTCTTTCCTGCCGAAGCCAGCACCTTGAGATTGGTTGGCTTACGATCCTTACCAACGATGAACCCAATCTTCACTGTCCCCTCTTGATGCTTGGTTAAAGCCGCTTCGGGGTACGCTGGGGTGAAATAGAAGATGGGTGTTGCCCCTTCGAAGGAGACAGTAACACCCACGCCAGACTTGGCCGTCTTAGTGGATGCACAAGCTGACAGCAATATGGCGGAAAGAAGTACCAAGATTTTTTTCACGAAAGTCACTCAACGTCATGTCTCAATGACTGCCGATCCTCGCACAAGTGGGCCACAGGCACCATTCATCCCGGCGTTTGAATGGATTTCTGACGCAGCCAACGCAAAAGGGTGCCAGGCAGGCTATTGCTGCCCAACAGGACTGTCAAAGTGCGAAAGGTTTTCCTAATGAGAGCATCATATGATGATCTTATCGCCAATCCTCGTTATAGCCTCCACTTATGGGTTTTATTAGCATAATTAGTTATTTAGCGGAACTTAAGTCAATGAACATGCCATAATAAATCCCGACTCTCGTCGGGATTTTAATTCAGAGGACCGTCATTCAAGTCGATAGCTTGGCACAAACTAGGCGATTTAAGCTCACACCGGTTTCAGCGGCTTCTATCGCCAAGGCCCGGTGTTGCTCAGGAAGCAATCTGACCTGAAAGTTACCGCTGTACTTCCTCTCAGAGTATGGCTGCGGTACAGGCTCACCACTCTCAACAAGCTCCTCAATTACCGCCCGAACGACTTCTCCGATACCTTCAAAAGCCCCGACTTTAGTTTCATCCAGGCACGACAAGCTCGGGAACTCAGCACACAGGCCAACGAACTCCTGATCATCCTCAGACCAGGTAACCCGGTAGGTATAGTGATCAAAGTTAACCATGTTTCACCTCTCGCTCATCAAAATCTTCGCCGTCACAGTCCATTCGTTTGAGCTTATCAATGGCCTTTAAGACTTGTTTCACCTGATAGGACTTAGCCCTACCATTCCGACCTTCTTGGATGTTTATCCTAGGGTCTCCCACCCAAGGTGTCTTGAAGATCCGGTGGCTAGTACGGTTCTGTCTGCCTTTACCAAAATGGTGTTCACATAGCCTTTCCAAGTCGCTGAAGCGAACGTCACCCGGGTTGGCCCTGCAGGCGTTCTCAATGTCTTCAATAGATGCCATAAGGCTCACTCCTTTGATACCATTATTAGTACCAATTTGAGAGCAGTCAACTAGTCTCTGACAGTTTTGGAGCCCACCTCTCACTCCACCGTCTTGCAATAGTCGTATTCGTCCGCACAACTTTAGACCAGTTCTAGGCTGAGAGAGCCGCTCTCCCGCCCGTTAAGTGCAGCGCTGAGGCGGCGGGAGTGGAGGGGCAGCCGAGACAGGGATGTCGAGGCAGGTGAGTACGTGGTTGGACCCGCGTATGAGCCGGTGAACCGGGAACGACCAGAGGCGAAGACCAAGCGGAACGTGGGCAAGGTTTTTGCCTACTTTTGACCCCAAAAGTAGGGCGCCGCGGGGCGCCCCCCGCAAATCAAAGCCGTGGCGCAGCCACATCAGATCGACTGTTTCTACGAGCAGATGTGAAGGCTCAGGGTCACACAAAGGATTCAAAATCCCTCGCACCTCAGCAAGCGGAGCTGCACACCTCAAGCGCCGCCTGGCCGGCAGCCACCAACGCTTCTTTGCGCGCTTTGCTAAAGCGCTTCACCTCCATCTCCCTCCTAAGCGCCTCCGAATGCGAGCCAACGCATTCGGCATAAACCAAGGCAAGGGGCCCTTTGCCCCTAAGGGCCTTCGCCCCCTTCCCTGCTTGATGCTCGGCAAAGCGCCGCGCCACATCGAGGGTGATACCGGTATAGAGATGCCCCCTGGCGGTGCGCACCAGGTAGAGATACCAAGGCTTGGGGGCGGGACCTGACGAAAGGGGCCTTTCGGCCCCGTTCTGGTCAGTCATAGAGGGTGGGGATGGGTTTGCGCTTGTGCTGGGTGGCGAGGTAGATCTGCACCAGGCGGTCACGCACGGCATCCTTCACCGGCCGGCCTTCGAGGAAGTCGTCTATTTCGTCGTAGGTCAGGCCCAGGGCCACTTCGTCGGCCTTGCCGGGATTGAGGGTCTCGAGATCGGCGGTCGGCACCTTGCCCACCAGCAGCTCGGGGGCGCCGAGGTGCTTGGCCAGGGAACGGACCTGGCGCTTGGAGAGGCCGAACAGCGGCGCCAGATCGCAGGCGCCGTCGCCCCACTTGGTGTAGAAGCCGGTGATGTTCTCGGCGCTGTGGTCTGTGCCCAGCACCAGGCCGTGGACCAGGCCGGCGATTTCGTACTGGGCGATCATGCGGCTACGGGCCTTGACGTTGCCTTTGACGAAGTCGCGCTTGAAGTCGTCTTCCGGCACCAGGCCGGTGGGGGCCAGGCCGTCGTGGGCGGCGGCGGAAAGGCCATCGACCCCGGCCTGGATGTTGACGGTGACGGCGTGGCTTGGCTGGATGAACTGGACGGCCAGCTGGGCCTCGTCCTCGTCGTGCTGCACCCCATAGGGCAGGCGCACGGCGATGAAACGGTAGCTGTTGTCGCCGCTCTCGGCGTTCAGCTCGTCCACGGCGATCTGGGCCAGGCGGCCGCAGGTGGTGGAGTCCACGCCGCCGCTGATGCCCAGCACCAGGCTGGACAGGCCGGCGCCCTTGAGGCTGCTCTTGATGAAATCCACCCGGCGGCGCACCTCGTGGGCGACGTCTATCTCGGGCAACACGCGCATCTCGTCGCGGATCTGTTGTTCAAGGGACATGGGTCAATATCCTTCTGCCAAAGAGACAGGGCGCCGATGGCGCCCTTTTTTCTTAACCGATATGGGTCTTGCCGCCCAGGTAGGGGCGCAGCACTTGTGGTACCTCGATGCGACCGTCGGCTGTCTGGTAGTTTTCCATCACCGCCACCAGGGTGCGGCCCACCGCCAGGCCGGAGCCGTTGAGGGTGTGCACCAGCTCGGGCTTGCCGGTCTCGGGATTGCGGAAACGGGCCTGCATGCGCCTGGCCTGGAAATCGCCGACGTTGGAGCAGCTGGAGATCTCGCGGTAGGTGTTCTGGGCCGGCAGCCAGACTTCCAGGTCGAAGGTCTTGGTGGCGCCGAAGCCCATGTCACCGGTGCAAAGGGCGACAGTGCGATAAGGCAGGCCCAGCTTCTCCAGCACCTTTTCGGCGTGGCCTGTCATTTCGTCCAGGGCCGCGAAGGAGGTGTCGGGGTGCACTATCTGCACCATTTCCACCTTGTCGAACTGGTGCATGCGGATAAGGCCACGGGTGTCACGGCCATAGGAGCCGGCCTCAGAGCGGAAGCAGGGGCTGTGGGCGGTGAACTTCAGCGGCAGGCTGGCGGCCTCGACGATTTCGTCGCGCACCAGGTTGGTCAGCGGCACCTCGGCGGTAGGAATGAGGGACAGCTGCTGGCGCTCTTCGGTGGCCGGCTTGATATTGAACAGATCCTCGCCGAACTTGGGCAGCTGGCCGGTGCCTTTGAGGCTGTCTTCGTTGACCAGATAAGGCACATAGGTCTCGAGGTAGCCGTGCTCCTCGGTGTGGAGATCCAGCATGAACTGGGCCAGGGCCCGGTGCAGCTTGGCCAGCTCACCGCGCATCACCACGAAGCGGGAGCCGGACAGCTTGACGCCGTCCTCGAAGGACAGGCCGCCCAGGCTGGTGCCCAGATCGACGTGGTCCTTGACCTCGAAGTCGAAGCTGCGGGGGCTGCCCCAGCGGCGCACTTCGACGTTCTCGCTCTCGTCCTTGCCCACAGGCACGGACGCGTGCGGCAGGTTGGGAATGGCCATGGTGATGGCGTCCCAGTCGGCCAGCACCTGATCCAACTCGGCCTTGGCGGCGTCCAGCTCGTCGTTGATCTGGCTGACGGCGGCGCGCAGCGGGGCTATGTCTTCGCCGCTGCGGGCGGCCAGGCCTATGGCCTTGGAGCGGGTGTTGCGCTCGTTCTGCAGCTCCTGGGTACGCACCTGCAGGGCTTTGCGTTTCTCTTCCAGGGCTTCGATGGCGGCCACGTCCAGCTTGAAGCCGCGGGTGGCAAGGCGCTCGGCTGTGGTGGCCAGCTCCAAGCGCAGAAATTTGTTATCCAGCATGGTGTTGTTTCAGGTCCGTTCAGTCTTGGGGCAGTGTATCAGAGCCCTCGGCGGTGGTGTAGCGCTGCACCGGGCTTTGGCTGTCTCGCTCGGCCAGATAGGCGAGCTTTTCGCCGATTTTCAGTTCCAGGCCGCGGTTGCTGGGCTGGTAGTAGCGCCTGTCCTTGAGCGCTTCGGGGAAGAAGTTCTCGCCGGCGGCGTAGGCGCCGGGCTCAAAGTGGGCATAGCGGTAATCGGCGCCATGGCCCAGCTCTTCCATCAGCTTGGTGGGGGCGTTGCGCAGGTGCAGCGGCACCGGCAGGTCCCCGGCCTCCCTGGCGTCCTTGCGGGCGGCCTTGAAGGCGGTGTAGACGGCGTTGGATTTGGGGGCGCAGGCCATGTAGACGGCGGCCTGGGCTATGGCCCTCTCCCCTTCGGCGGGGCCGACCCGGGTAAAGGTGTCCCAGGCGTTGAGGCCTATGGTCAGGGCCTTGGGGTCGGCGTTGCCGATGTCCTCGGAGGCGATGGCCAGCAGCCGGCGGGCCACATAGAGGGGATCGCAGCCCCCTTCGAGCATCCGGCAATACCAGTAGAGGGCGGCGTCCGGCGCCGAGCCGCGCACCGACTTGTGAAAGGCGGAGATCATGTCATAGAAGAGGTCGCCACCCTTATCAAAGCGGTTGACCTCCCTACCCAAGGTGCCGGCGATAAGATCCTTGGTGATACGGCCGTCGTCCGCCATGTCCGACAGCATCTCGAGGTAATTGAGGGCCCGGCGGGCGTCGCCCCCGGCCATCTTCACCAGCACCGCCAGAGCCTCTTCATCCAGGCTAAGGCCGGACAGGCCCTCAGGCACCGACAGGGCCCGCAGCAAGAGGCCGCGGATATCGCCCTCTTCCAGCGCTTTCAATACATAGACCCGGGCCCGGGACAACAAGGCGCCGTTCAGCTCGAAAGAGGGGTTCTCGGTGGTGGCGCCGATGAAGATGATGGTGCCGTCTTCGATATGGGGCAGGAAGGCGTCCTGCTGGGACTTATTGAAGCGGTGCACCTCGTCCACGAACAGCAATGTCTTGCGGGCACGGGCCTTGGCCGCCTCTATGGCGGCGCGGATGTCCTTGACGCCGCTGGTCACGGCCGAGATCCGTTCCACCTCGGCGTCGGCATAACGGGCGATAAGCTCGGCCAGGGTGGTCTTGCCGGTGCCGGGCGGCCCCCAGAGGATCATGGAGTGGGGCTTGCCCGCCTCCAGGGCGCGGCGCAGCGCCTTGCCCTCGCCCACCAGGTGCTGCTGGCCCACATAGTCTTCGAAGCGCCTGGGGCGCATCCGCGCCGCCAGGGGTTCGACAGGGCCGTCGCCGAAGTCGAAACCCAGGTTCATCGCTGGTCGTCTACCGCCACCCCGGCGGGGGGGGTGAAGTGGAACTGGACGGCCGCATCTGTGGTGCGGGGGGCCTTGAAGCCGGTGAAGGTGACGGTGTTCTGCTGGCCGGAGGCGTCATGGATCACCAGGCCCGCCACCTTGTCGCCGTCAAACTTCACGGTCAGGGCCGTGACGTAGGCGTCCTTCTCGTCTTTCGGGGAGATGGAGAAGTCCTTGCCCTCGGCCTTGATGTCGAACTGGTCCCAGATCTTGGGATCCTGGCTGGAGAGCAGCAGCATGGGGGTGCGGCCCACGGCCTGGGTCGGGGAATAGAGGGTGACCTGCTCGACGAAGGGGTTGTAGAGCCAGAGGGTCTTGCCGTCCGAGACCATCAGGGTCTCGTCGGGGGACTGGGTGTGCCAGTAGAGCTTCTGGGGGCGCTCCACGGCCATCTCCCCCTGGGCTTCCATGGCCAGGTTGCCGTCGCCGTCCACCACCTTCTGGGTGAAGTGGGCGGAGAAGCTGTCGAAGCCGGCCAGTTTGGCCTTGAGGGCGGCGGCATCGTCCGCCAGGGCGGAACTGCTGGCCAACAGCAGGGCCAGGGACATCAAGCGCATATCAATCTCCGTGGTGGGGCACCAGCACATCGCGGTTGCCGTTGTGGCCGGCGCTCGAGACGATGCCGGCCATTTCCATCTGTTCTATGAGGCGGGCGGCGCGGTTGTAGCCGATCTTGAGCTTGCGCTGCACGCTGGATATGGAGCCGCGGCGGCTCTCGATGACGAAGGCCACGGCCTCGTCGTAGAGGGGGTCCTGCTCGCCGTCTTCGTCCATGGATTCGCCCGGCAGCAAGGTTTCCTGGGTCATCTCGCCACTCAAGATGGCGTCGATGTACTGGGGCTTGCCGCGTTTCTTCCAGTCTTCCACCACCCTGTGTACCTCGTGGTCGTCCACGAAGGCGCCGTGGACTCGGGTCGGAACCCCTGAGCCCGGCGGCAGGTAGAGCATGTCGCCTTGGCCCAGCAGGCTTTCGGCGCCCTGCTGGTCGAGGATGGTGCGCGAATCTATCTTACTGGACACCTGGAAGGCGATACGGGTGGGGATGTTGGCCTTGATAAGGCCGGTGATGACGTCTACCGAGGGGCGCTGGGTGGCCAGGATCAGGTGGATGCCGGCCGCCCTCGCCTTCTGGGCGATACGGGCGATAAGCTCTTCCACCTTCTTGCCGACGATCATCATCATGTCGGCGAATTCGTCCACCACCACCACGATGCGCGGCAGGGGCCCGAGGTCCGGCGCCTCGGTCTCCATGGAGGCGTTAGGGTTCCACATGGGATCCTTGATGGGCTGGCCCTCTAGAATGGCGTCCTTGACCTTCTTGTTGAAGCCCTTGAGGTTACGGACCCCCAGCAGCGACATCAGCTTGTAGCGGCGCTCCATCTCGCCGACGCACCAGCGCAGGGCGTTGGCGGCGTCTTTCATGTCGGTAACCACCTCGGCCAAGAGATGGGGTATGCCTTCGTAGACCGACAGCTCCAGCATCTTGGGGTCGATCATGATGAGGCGCACGTCCTCCGGGGTGCTCTTGTAGAGGAGCGACACCAGCATGACGTTGACCCCCACCGACTTACCCGAGCCTGTGGTACCGGCCACCAGCAGGTGCGGCATCTTGCCGAGGTCCACCACCACCGAATTGCCGGCGATGTCCTTGCCCAGCACCATGGCGAGCGGCGAGTCGTTGTTGTTGAACTTGTCGTCGTTGATGACTTCGGAGAGGTACACCACTTCCCGGTGCTTGTTGGGCACTTCCAGGCCGATCACCGACTTGCCGGGTATGACTTCCACCACCCGCACCGAGATGGCGGACAGGGCCCGGGCCAGGTCCTTGGAGAGGTTGGAGATCTTGGAGACCTTGACGCCGGGGGCGAGATCCAGCTCGAAACGGGTGATGACGGGGCCGGGGTGGACGTCCACCACGTTGGCCTGGACCCCGAAGTCCAGCAGCTTTTCCTCCACCAGGCGGGAGACGGCGTCCAGCTCTTCCTGGCTGATGGGGTTGCGGTTCTTGTCGGGCCTGTCCAGCAGATCCATGGACGGCAGGGGCAGCAGCTCGCCCTGCCCTGCTTCTTGGCCGTCGGCCATGGCCGCCGCCAGGCTCTGTGGGAAGTCAGCCTTGGGAGCAGCCGCGGGGGCAGCCTTGGGCGCCGGCTTATGCACTTGCTTGGGCGCCAGGGCGACCTCGCTGTCTGCCGCGCCGGGCTCGTCCAGCCAGGGCAGATCCAGTTCGTCGTCATCGCCCGGCAGGGACAGGCTGAGCTCAGGATCGCTACCGAAGTTGAAGCTGGGTTCGGCGTCGAACTCGGGCTCGCTGGCCTTGGCTTCTTCGGCAGCGCTGCTGTCGAGGGCGTTGCCGATGGCCAGCACCGGCTCCTTGATGCGGGGCAGCTTGCGGGCCGGCTCGGCCTGACTTTCTTCCTGCGGCTCGGCGTCCAGCACCTGGTCGGCGCGGCTGCGCTGGGCTATGCCGGCCAGGCGCTGCCAGGTCCAGGAAGCGCCTTCCACCACCAGGGCGCCGAGGCGGTCCACCACCGCCACCCAGGACAGGCCCGTCATCATGGTGATGCCGACGGCGGTGAGGCCCAGCAGGATAAGGAGGGTGCCGACGAAGTTGAACCAGGGGCGAAGGGCCGTAGCCACCAGGTCGCCGATAAGGCCACCGGCGGAATAGGTGTGGATGTCACCAAGATAAACGGAACAGAGGCCCGCCAGGCCCAGCAGGGTCAGCACGGTGCCGATAAGGCGCAGCCCCGCCGCCAGGTAGTCGATGTCCATCAGGGTGCGGTAATGGCGGAAGCAGAACCAGCCACACAGGGCCACCCCAAAGGGCAACAGGTAGGCCAGCAGGCCGGTGCCGAACAGCAGTATGTCCGCCACCCAGGCGCCTATGGTGCCGGCGGCGTTTTGGATCTGGCCGGGCACGCCGGTCTGGGACCAGCCGGGATCGGCCGGGTTGAAGCTGGCCAGGGCCACCAGCAGGAACAGGGAAAAAAGGGTGCACAGCACCAAACCGGCTTCCAGCAGCCGCTGTACCCCTGATAAACGTCTGAGCTCCATGCGCTCCAAAGACCCCACTCCAAACTTGCTTCTTATCTTGGCGATGATACCAGCCTCACCCATTGATCAGTACCTTGGATACACTCTTTACTTCTTCCATCACCACGTAGGTTCGGGTCTCCTTGACCCCCGGCAACCGCAGCAGGGTTTCCCCCAATAATTCGCGGTAGGCAGACATATCTGCTACCCGGGTCTTGAGGAGGTAGTCGAAATCACCAGAAACCAGGTGGCACTCCTGGATGATGTCGAGCTTCTGCACCGCCAGGTTGAATTGGTCGAACACCTCGGAACTGGTGCGCTCCAATGTCACCTCCACGAAGACCAGCAGCGCCGAGCCCAGGTAACGTGGGTTGATGATGGCCGCATAACCCTGAATGAAGCCTTGCCGTTCGAGCCTTTTTACCCTTTCCAAACAAGGCGTTGGGGAGAGCCCGACGCGCCTGGATAATTCCACGTTGGACAGCCGGCCGTCATTTTGCAGCTCTTTCAATATGTTGCGATCGATGCGGTCAAGCTCTTTGACCCCTTTTTTGGCGGATGACAGCATAAATCCTCTAGCGCACTGGGCCACATCAGCACAAAATACTGAAAAATCCCTAAATAAAGCAACCTATTCTCTAGGGTGCTCCCTATACTAGCCGCACTTTCCACTACCTGTTTGATAACAAAGGAAACAGCAGATGATCATCGGCGTACCTAAAGAGATTAAGAACCACGAATACCGCGTCGGCATGGTGCCCGCTTCCGTCCGCGAGCTGGTCAACCACGGCCACCAGGTTCTGGTTGAAACCAACGCCGGCCTCGGCATCGGTTTTACCGATGAAGATTACGTCGCCGCCGGCGCCGGTATCCTGGCCACCGCCGAAGAGGTGTTCGCCAAGGCCGAGATGATCGTCAAGGTCAAAGAGCCCCTGGCCCAGGAACGCGCCCGCCTGCGCCAAGACCAACTGCTGTTCACCTATCTGCACCTGGCCCCCGACCTGGCCCAGACCGAAGATCTGGTCAAGTCCGGCGCCGTCTGCATCGCCTATGAAACCGTCACCGACGATCGCGGCGGCCTGCCCCTGCTGGCCCCCATGTCCGAAGTAGCCGGCCGCATGTCCATCCAGGCCGGAGCCCAGGCCCTGGAAAAATCCCGCGGTGGCCGTGGCGTACTGATCTCCGGCGTCCCCGGCACTGAACCTGCCAAGGTCGTCATCATCGGTGGCGGTGTGGTGGGTTCCAACGCTGCCCGCATGGCTGTCGGCATGCGCGCCGACGTTACCATCCTCGACCGTTCCATCGACACCCTGCGCCGCCTGGACGCCGAGTTCGGTGGCCGCGCCAAGGTGCTGTACTCCACCGCTGACGCCCTGGAGCACCACGTGCTGGAAGCCGATCTCGTGATCGGTGCCGTACTGATCCCCGGCGCCGCCGCGCCCAAGCTGGTCACCGCCGACCACATCAAGCGCATGAAGCAAGGCGCTGCCATCGTTGACGTCGCCATCGACCAGGGCGGCTGCTTCGAGACTTCCAAGGCCACCACCCACGCCGAACCCACCTACATCGTTGACGACGTGGTGCACTACTGCGTAGCCAACATGCCTGGCGCCGTGGCCCGTACCTCCACCTTCGCCCTGAACAACGCCACCCTGCCCTACATCATCAAACTGGCCAACAAGGGCTACAAACAAGCCCTGCTGGACGACAAGCACCTGCTGGCCGGTCTGAACGTGATGCACGGCAAGGTCACCTGCAAAGAAGTGGCCGAAGCCCACAAGCTGGCCTTCACCGAGCCCATGAGCCTGCTGAACACTTAAGCGATTAGCTGGATCGGAAAACCCCCGCCTCGCCGGGGGTTTTTTGTTTGCGCCCTTTTCCCTAGAATGCGCTCAACGATTTGCAAGGAGTCTCTATGAAACACGCTCGCCTGATGATCCTGGGCTCAGGCCCTGCTGGCTACACCGCCGCCGTCTATGCCGCGCGCGCCAACCTCAACCCTGTGCTGATCACCGGTATGCAGCAGGGCGGCCAGCTGACCACCACCACCGAAGTGGAAAACTGGCCCGGCGACGCCGACGACCTGACCGGCCCTCTGCTGATGGAGCGGATGCAGCGTCACGCCGAGAAGTTCAACACCGAGATCCTCTTCGACCACATCAACGAAGTGGACTTCAACCAGCGCCCCTTCATCCTCAAGGGTGACAACGGCGAGTACTCCTGCGACGCCCTGATCATCGCCACCGGCGCCTCCGCCAAATACCTGGGCCTGGAATCCGAGACCACCTTCGCCGGTCGCGGCGTTTCCGCCTGCGCCACCTGCGACGGTTTCTTCTACCGCAACCAGAAGGTGGCTGTAGTGGGCGGCGGCAACACCGCCGTTGAAGAGGCCCTGTATCTCGCCAACATCGCGTCCGAAGTGCACCTGGTGCACCGCCGCGACAGCTTCCGCGCCGAGAAGATCCTCATCGACCGCCTGCACAAGAAGGTCGAAGAGGGCAAAATCGTGCTGCACCTCAACCGCACCCTGGACGAAGTGCTGGGCGACGACATGGGCGTCACCGCCGTACGCCTGGCCTCCACCATTGGTGAAACTTCTGAAGACGTGGCCGTGGCCGGTTGCTTCATCGCCATAGGCCACAAGCCCAACACCGACATCTTCGCCGGCCAGCTGGAGATGAAGGACGGCTACCTCAAGGTCCAAAGCGGCCTGGAAGGCAACGCCACCCAGACCTCCGTCCCCGGCGTCTTCGCCTGTGGTGACGTCATGGACCATATCTACCGTCAGGCCATCACCTCCGCCGGCACCGGCTGCATGGCGGCCCTGGACGCCGAGCGTTATCTCGACGGCCTGGCAGGCTAAACATCGAGCTTCACGAAACAAGGGCCGCTATCGCGGCCCTTTCAGTTAGCGCTACACTCAAAAAAGACATCGACGCCCTTAGATCGCCATGACCATAGCGTTGCCTGAACTGCCCGACAATCCCTGCCTCTTTCCCGATCCTGTCCACGCCCTGGATCAACCCAACGGCTTGCTGGCGTTTGGTGGCGATCTCTCCCCTACCCGGCTGATGGCGGCCTACCGGCTGGGGATCTTCCCCTGGTTCAACCCGGGCGAACCCATCCTCTGGTGGTCCCCCAATCCCCGCGGCGTGATAGCGCCGGGGGAAGTGGTGATCAACACCAGCCTGCGAAAATGGCTGCGCAAGACCCCCTACCGCTACCGCTGCAATACCGCCTTCGACCAGGTGCTGGGCGGCTGCGCCGCCCCCCGTGAGGGCCAGAGCGGTACCTGGCTGAGCCCGCAGATGCGCACCGCCTACAACCGCCTCCACGGCCTGGGCTTTGCCCACAGCGTCGAGGTCTGGCTGGAAGACAAACTGGTGGGGGGCCTCTATGGCGTGACGGTGGGCAATATCTTCTGCGGCGAGTCCATGTTCCACCGCCACCCCAATGCCTCCAAGGCCGCCTTTGTGGCCCTGCACGCCCACCTCGAGGGCAAGGCGGCCCTCATCGATTGCCAGCTGATGAACCCCCACCTGGCGCGGCTCGGGGTGTACGAAATGCCCAGGGCCCAGTATCTGGCCCTGCTGGCCGCCGAACGCGACAGGCCCATGGCGCCTGAACTCTGGATCCCGGGAGAATGGCCATGTCCGTTAACCTCCTGAAGGGCCTTTACTGCGGCCTCACCAAACCCTTCCCCTGTGCCTACCTGCCGGGCAAGGACGAGCAGCTGCTGGTGGTCACTCAGTCACCCATGGATGCCGAGCGCTACGAGGTGCTGCTGGCCATGGGCTTTCGTCGCAACGGCTCCGACGTCTACCGCCCCTACTGCAACCAGTGCCAGGCCTGCCAGTCGTTGCGGGTGGATGTGAAGGCCTTCGAGCCGGACCGGCGCCAGCGGCGCATCCTGAAAAAGAACAGCGATCTCAGCTTGCGTATCGAGCATGTGCTGCGGCACCAACACTTCGATCTCTATTGCCGCTACATCAATGCCCGCCACCAGGACGGCGGCATGTATCCGCCGTCGGAGAGCCAGCTCACCCATTTCGCCAAGGCCACTTGGCTGCCCTTGACCTTACTCTGCCTTTACCGAGGGCGGCAGCTGATGGCCTGTGCTATCACCGATGAAACCCCGGGGGTCTACTCGGCCCTTTACACTTTCTTTGATCCGGATGAGGAGAAGCGCTCTCTGGGCACCCTGGGGGTGCTGATGCAGCTGGAGGCGGCGAAACGGCGGGGTAAGAGTTGGCTCTACCTTGGTTACCAGATAGATGAATGCACTAAAATGAATTACAAGACGCAGTACCTGCCCCACGAGCGATACAAGGGCGGCGCGTGGCAACGCTTTACACCCGGGGCCAGTTAGGGCAAGATCTGCGCCGATTTATGGTAACAAGAGGTTTTGCATCTAAATGTCGAAAGAAGACGTGATTGAGTTGCAGGGGACTATCCTGGAGACCCTGCCCAACACCATGTTCCGCGTCGAGCTCGAGAACGGCCACGTGGTAACCGCCCATATCTCCGGTAAAATGCGCAAGAACTACATCCGCATCCTGACCGGGGACACCGTTACCGTGCAGATGACGCCGTACGACCTGAGCAAGGGCCGCATCGTCTTTCGGCAGCGTTGATGACGAGCCGCTAAAAAACCCGCCAGTTGGCGGGTTTTTGTTTTTGCTCTCAGGCCGTGGTGGCGGCTGCCTGGCCTTCCACCTCGAGGCGCAAATCGCCGTCCTTGACGCCGACCAGCACCTTGCCACCTTCCGACAGCTTGCCGAACAGCAGCTCGTTGGCCAGGGGCTTCTTGAGATGCTCCTGGATGACGCGGGCCATGGGCCTGGCGCCCATGGCATGGTCGTAGCCCTTTTCCGCCAGCCAGGTCTTGGCCTCGGCATCCACTTCCATGGTGACGCCTCTGGCATCCAACTGGGCCTCCAGCTCGGCCAGGAACTTCTCCACCACCTGGGCGATAACGGCCGGGCTCAAATGGTTGAACCAGATGATGCCGTCCAGGCGGTTACGGAATTCCGGCGAGAAGATGCGGTTGATCTCGGCAAGGGCCGTGTCGTCGTGTTCCACCGCCTTGAAGCCCATGGACTTGCGCTCGGTTTCCCGCACGCCGGCGTTGGTGGTCATCACCAGGATCACGTTACGGAAATCCGCCTTGCGGCCGTTGTTGTCGGTCAGGGTGCCGTTGTCCATCACCTGCAGTAGCAAGTTGAAGACATCGGGGTGGGCCTTCTCTATCTCGTCCAGCAGCACCACCGAATGGGGGTGCTTGATGACCGCTTCGGTCAAGAGGCCGCCCTGGTCATAGCCCACGTAACCCGGAGGGGCACCGATGAGCCGGGACACAGTGTGGCGCTCCATGTACTCGGACATGTCGAAGCGAATGAGCTCCACTCCCATCTGCCGGGCCAGCTGCTGGGTGACCTCGGTCTTGCCCACGCCGGTAGGGCCGGCAAAGAGGAAGGAGCCCACCGGCTTGTGCTCGACGCCGAGGCCGGCACGGCTGAGGCGGATGCTGGCTGACAGGGCCTCTATGGCTTGATCCTGGCCGAACACCACCAGCTTTAGGTTGCGGTCCAGAGCCTCCAGGGTGTTCTTGTCGTTGCTGGACACGGATTTTTCCGGGATCCGCGCCATCCGGGCCACCACAGATTCGATATCCGCTTCGTTGACCGTCTTGCGCCGCTTGGGCATCAGGCGGGCACGGGCGCCCGCCTCGTCTATGACATCGATGGCCTTGTCGGGCAGGTGGCGCTCGTTGATGTACTTGGCGGACAGCTCGGCAGCCGCCTTCAGGGCCCCCTGGGTGTAGCGCACATCGTGGTGTTCCTCGTAATGGCCCTTGAGGCCTTGGAGGATCTTGATGGTGTCCGCCACTGTGGGTTCCACTATGTCTATCTTCTGGAAACGCCGGGCCAGGGCCACATCTTTTTCGAAGATGCCGCGGTATTCCTGGTAGGTGGTGGAGCCCATGCACTTGATGTTGCCGGACGCCAGCAGCGGCTTGATGAGGTTGGAGGCGTCGGTCTGGCCGCCGGAAGCGGCGCCGGCACCGATCAGGGTGTGGATCTCATCGATGAAGAGGATGGCCCCTTCTTCTTCCTTCAGTTCCTTCAAGAGGCCCTTGAAGCGCTTCTCGAAGTCGCCACGGTATTTGGTGCCGGCCAGCAGGGCTCCCATGTCCAGGGAATAGACGGTGCAGTGCTCTATGAGTTCGGGCACTTCGCCGTCGACGATGCGCTTGGCCAGGCCCTCGGCGATAGCGGTCTTGCCGACGCCGGCCTCCCCCACGAACAGCGGGTTGTTCTTACGGCGGCGGCACAGCACCTGGATGGTACGCTCCAGCTCCGCCTCACGGCCGATCAGAGGGTCGATGCGACCACTGCGGGCCAGTTCGTTGAGGTTGTTGGTGAGCATCTCCAGGTAACTTTCGGCCTTGCCCTCCCCTTCCAGCTCCTTGGGCTGAGGCTCGCTGGCGCTGGGTTCGTCTTCCTGCTTGCGCACCCCGTGGGAGATGTAGTTGACCACGTCCAGGCGGGTGATGTCGGCCTTGCGCAAGATGTAGACGGCCTGACTCTCCTGTTCGCCGAAGATGGCCACCAGCACGTTGGCGCCGGTCACCTCCTCCTTGCCGGAACTCTGGACATGGAAAACGGCCCGCTGCAGCACCCGTTGGAAACCCAGGGTCGGTTGGGTCTCGCGATCGTCGTCGTCTTCAGGAATGCGGGGAGTTGTCTGGTCAATGAAACTGCCAAGCTCGGAACGCAGCTGCGCCAGATCGGCGCCGCAGGCGAGGAGGGCCTCGGCCGCGGCGCTGTTGTCCAGCAGCGTCATCAGAAGGTGCTCAACAGTGAGGTATTCGTGCCGTTCGTTCCTGGCCCGACGGAAAGCGTCGTTCAGGCTCTGCTCCAGCTCTTTGTTCAACATATGCGCCCCCTTGAGTTACAGCATGGGTCAAGCCGGTTCCATGGCACAGAGCAAGGGATGGCCATTGTCCCTCGCGAATCGATTCACCTGGGCGACCTTGGTTTCGGCCACGTCGGCGCTGAAGACACCACAGACTCCCTTGCCCTGATAGTGTACGGACAACATCACCTGGGTGGCCTTCTCGTGATCCATGCTGAAGAAACGCTGCAGCACCAGTACCACGAAATCCATAGGGGTGTAGTCATCGTTCATCAATACCACCTTGTACATGGGCGCTCTTTTGAGCGCCGGGTCGGCGGTTTTTGTCTGCTCTTTATGTTGAATATCGGTACTGCCGGCCATGCTTTTCAAGTCCTAGGGCTGCATTTTTTACCAACCATGCATCAGCACAGCCTCGTTGTTAACCTGTTGTTAAAAAAACTTGACTCCGTTTTTTTCTCCACTAAATTGTACTTTGAGGTAGGTCGGGGCTCCACTTTTTAGCGGTAACCGACTGCAGGAAAACAGGTATATAGACGACGGGAATGACGTATGGCTACCGGAACAGTCAAATGGTTTAACAACGCCAAGGGATTCGGTTTCATTTGCCCCGAAGGGGGTGGTGAGGATGTCTTTGCGCACTACTCCACTATCCAGATGGACGGCTATCGTACTTTGAAGGCCGGCCAGGAAGTGGACTTCGATATGAGCCAAGGCCCCAAGGGCTACCACGCGGTGAATATCAAGCCCAACGAGAAATGAGCCGGTAGTCACCGGTCGTAACGAAAGCCCGAAAGGGCTTTTTTATTGCAAAAAAAAAACCGCCGGCAGCTGCCGGCGGTCTTGCCTTCACATCAGCTGCCTTGTCAGAGGGCGGCCAGGGCGGCATTGAAGGTAGCGCTGGGGCGCATGGCCTTGGCGGCGAGATCCGCATCAGGCTTGTAGTAGCCGCCGATGTCCATGGCAACGCCTTGGGCACCGTTCAGCTCACCGACGATGGTCTCTTCTTCACGGCTCAGGGTCTCGGCCAGGGCAGCGAACTGGGCTTTGAGCTCGCTGTCCTTGTCCTGGGCGGCCAAGGCCTGGGCCCAGTACTGGGCCAGGAAGAAGTGGCTGCCGCGGTTGTCGATCTGACCGACCTTGCGAGCAGGAGACTTGTTGTTGTCCAGGAACTTGGCGGTAGCGGCGTCCAGGGTGTCGGCCAGGACCTTGGCCTTGGCGTTACCGGCGAACTCGGCCAGGTGCTCCAAGGACGCGGCCAGGGCCAGGAACTCGCCCAGGGAATCCCAACGCAGGTAGTTTTCCTTTTCGAACTGCTGCACGTGCTTGGGCGCAGAGCCGCCGGCACCGGTCTCGAAGAGGCCACCACCGTTCATCAGCGGCACTATGGACAGCATCTTGGCGCTGGTGCCGAGCTCGAGGATGGGGAAGAGGTCGGTCAGGTAGTCACGCAGCACGTTACCGGTAACGGAGATGGTGTCCTTGCCTTCTTTCATGCGCTGCAAGGAGAAGCGAGTGGCTTCCTCCGGGCTCATGATCTGGATGTCCAGGCCGTTGGTATCGTGCTCGGGCAGGTAGGCCTTGACCTTCTTGATGATCTCGCTGTCGTGGCCACGGTCCTCGTCCAGCCAGAAGACGGCCGGGGTGCCGGTGGCGCGGGCGCGGTTGACAGCCAGCTTGACCCAGTCACGGATGGGGGCGTCTTTGGTCTGGCACATGCGCCAGATGTCGCCTGCTTCCACGTCGTGGGCCATCAGCACCTGGCCGTTCTGGTCGACAACCTGCACAGTGCCGGCGGCGCCGATCTCGAAGGTCTTGTCGTGGGAACCGTATTCCTCGGCCTTCTGGGCCATCAGGCCGACGTTGGGCACGCTGCCCATGGTGCGGGGATCGAAGGCGCCGTTTTCCTTACAGAAGGCGATGGTTTCCTGGTAGACGCCGGCGTAGCAGCGGTCGGGGATCACTGCCTTGGTGTCCTGCTGCTTGCCTTCGCTGTTCCACATTTGGCCGGAGGCACGGATCATGGCCGGCATGGAGGCGTCGATGATGACATCGGAAGGCACATGCAGGTTGGTGATGCCGCGGTCGGAGTCCACCATGGCCAGGGCCGGGCTTTGGTCGTAGACGGCCTTCAGATCCGCTTCGATGGCCTCACGCTGCTCGGTAGGCAGTTGAGCGATACGGGCATAGACGTCACCGATACCGTTGTTGGCATCCACACCCAGCTCTTTGAAGAGATCGGCGTGCTTGGCGAAGACGTCCTTGTAGAACACCTTGACGGCGTGGCCGAAGATGATGGGGTCTGAGACCTTCATCATGGTGGCCTTCATGTGCAGGGAGAAGAGCACGCCTTTGGCCTTGGCGTCTTCGATCTCTTTTGCGAAGAAGTCGCAGAGGGCGTTCTTGCTGATGGTGGAGGCGTCGATGACTTCACCGGCCAGCAGGGCCAGCTTGTCTTTCAGTACCTTGACCTGGCCGTCCTTCTGCACCAGTTCGATGCGGATGCTGCCGGCGTCTTTCATGGTCACGGACTTCTCGGAACCGTAGAAGTCGCCGTGGTCCATGCTGGACACGTGAGACTGGGAATCCTTGGCCCATGCGCCCATGGAGTGGGGGTGCTTGCGGGCATATTGCTTGACGGAGGCCGGGGCGCGGCGATCGGAGTTACCTTCACGCAGCACGGGGTTGACGGCGCTGCCTTTGACCTTGTCGTACTTGGCCTGGATGGCCTTTTCTTCGTCGTTCTTGGGCTCTTCGGGGTACTCGGGCAGGGCATAGCCCTTGGCCTGCAGTTCCTTGATGGCCGCCTTGAGCTGGGGTACGGAGGCGCTGATGTTGGGCAGCTTGATGATGTTGGCTTCGGGAGTCTTGGCCAGTTCGCCCAGCTCGGCCAGGTCGTCACCGATGCGCTGGGCTTCGGTCAGGTACTCGGGAAAGGTGGCGATGATACGACCGGCCAGGGAGATATCCCGGGTCTCCATCTCGACACCGGCCTTGGCGGCAAAAGCTTCGATGATGGGCAGCAGCGACTGGGTCGCCAGGGCCGGCGCTTCGTCGGTGATGGTGTAGATGATCGTGGACTTGCCTGTTGTCATGTTACGGCTTCCTAAGCTTGGTGTGGCGAAAGGACTTCGCATCAGGCCCCGGCTGTGGTTTTTTATCCTTATCCCGGGACCGGCTAGAAAAGGGTGCGCGGATTATAACAACAACGCCCGATTTTTTGCTGCCTTGGAATTGGGGTACGACCAGTTGCCGAGTTTTTGTACAGCTCGCATTTTTGCGGGCTTTGGCCGCTCCAGCCCTTGGTGCTAGGCTTGCGCCAATCGCCCTTAACGAAGGCTTCCTCCCTTGCCAAAAGCTCCAGCCAAAGGCCCCTTCAAACCCAGGCCGCAGCGCCGCAAGCCACCTGCACCCACGGGGCCGCCCAGGCTACTGCTGTTCAACAAACCCTTCGATGTGCTCTGCCAGTTCACCGACGAAGCGGGCCGCCAGACCCTCAAGGACTTCGTCGATGTGCCTGGCGTCTATGCCGCCGGCCGCCTGGACAGGGACTCCGAAGGCCTCTTGCTGCTCACCAACGACGGTGCCCTCAACGCCCGCCTGACCCAGCCCGGCAAAAAGACCGAAAAGACCTATTGGGTGCAGGTGGAAGGAGCGCCGACCGACGCCGATCTCGAGCCGCTAAGAAAAGGGGTCGTGCTCAACGACGGCCCTACCCTGCCGGCCAAGGTGCGGCTGCTAGACGAGCCCGAGCTTTGGCCCCGCAACCCGCCGGTGCGCTTTAGAAAAAGCATCCCCACCCAGTGGCTGGAGATCCGCATCACCGAAGGGCGTAACCGCCAGGTGCGGCGCATGACGGCCCATATCGGCTTTCCCACCTTGCGCCTGGTGCGGGTCGCCATAGGCCCCTACCGGCTGGACGATATCCCGAGCGGGCAGTACAGGGAGCTGACCCCATGATCCAGGCCGCTACCATCGCTTGGGTCATAGAGGCACAGGGTCTTTACCTTGTGGTGGAAGAGGATATCGACGGCCAATCGGTGTTCAACCAACCTGCCGGCCACTGGGAGAGTGGCGAATCCCTGCTGGAGGCCGCCAAGCGGGAGCTGAAAGAAGAGACGGGCCTTCAGCTCGAACCCCAGGGCCTCTTGGGGCTCTACCGGCTGGAGCTGCCCCACAAGACCTTCTGGCGCCACGTCTTTTATGCCCGGCTGCCGGCGCCGCTGGCGGCCAATCCACAAGACCCTGACATCCTCGCCTGCCATTGGCTGAGCAAAGCCGAGCTTGAAAAAAGCCCCCTTCGCAGCCATCTGGTATTGGCGGCCATCGAGGATTTCGAGGCCGGTGTCCATCATCCCCTGTCCGTGCTGCGCGGCGCTTAGGCTTTTGCTACAATGCGCGCACTTTTTTCGCCGAGGTTGTGAAGTCCAATGAGCGACAAACCCCTTTCCCAGACCAAAGTCATCGTCGGCATGTCCGGCGGCGTCGATTCCTCCGTGTCCGCCTACCTCTTGCAGGCCCAGGGCTACCAGGTGGAAGGTCTGTTCATGAAGAACTGGGAAGAGGACGACGACACCGACTACTGCACGGCCGCCGAGGACATGGCGGACGCCCAAGCGGTGTGCGACAAGCTCGGCATCAAGCTGCACAAGATCAACTTCGCCGCCGAATACTGGGACAACGTCTTCGAGTATTTCCTGGCCGAGTACAAAGCCGGCCGGACCCCCAACCCGGACATCATGTGCAACAAGGAAATCAAGTTCAAAGCCTTCCTGAACTTCGCCGCCGATGCCCTGGGTGCCGACTACATCGCCACAGGCCACTATGTGCGCCGCCGCTGCCATGAAGGTCACTGGCAGATGCTGCGCGGCCTGGACGCCAACAAGGACCAGTCCTACTTCCTCTATACCCTGGGGGAAGAGCATATAGCCCAGACCTTGTTCCCGGTCGGCGACCTGCCCAAGCCAGAGGTGCGCAAGATCGCCGAGCAGCAGGGGCTCATCACCGCCAAGAAAAAGGACAGCACCGGCATCTGCTTTATCGGTGAGCGCAAGTTCAAGGACTTCCTGCAGCGCTTCCTGCCGGCCCAGCCCGGTGACATCGAGACCCCCCAAGGGGACGTCATAGGCCGCCACGAAGGCTTGATGTACCACACCCTGGGCCAGCGCAAGGGCCTTGGCATCGGCGGCATGAAAGACGCCGGCGACGAGCCTTGGTACGTGGTGGACAAGGACGTGGCGCGCAACGTGCTGATCGTCGGCCAGGGCCACGACCATCCGTTGCTCTTCTCCGACGGCCTCATCGCCACCCAGCTCGACTGGGTCGACCGCAAGGGCCCACAAGGCCCGGTCAAGATTACCGTCAAGACCCGCTACCGCCAGCAGGACATCCCCTGCACCGTCCAACCTTTGGAAAACGGTGACGTCAAGGTGCTGTTCGACGAGCCGCAGATCGCCGTCACCCCCGGCCAGAGCGCCGTCTTCTATGACGGCGAGGTCTGCCTGGGCGGCGGCATCATCAACAGCTACATCCGGGGTGGCCAATGAGCCGCGCCATGGCCCTGGCCGCCGCCGCCCAGGCGGTGAGCCTGGTACAAAAGATCGCCCGCCAGGGCAGCTGCGACAACGACCAACTGCTGGCCGTGGTCAAAGGCATTTTGGTCACAGATCCCGAGCGCCCCGCAGACGTCTATGAAGGGGCAAACCTCGACGCAGGCTACCGCCTGGTCATAGAGCTGCTGGGAGACGCGTCCCGCAACAAAGACCCGGAGCTCACCCGTTACCTTATCGGCCTCTTGGCCCTGGAACGTCGCCTCGCCAAGCGCCGCGACGTGCTGGCCCTGATGGGCGAGCGCATCAACCAGGTCAAGCGCCAAGTCAGCCACTATGGCCTCGAGGACGAGAAGGTCCTCGGCAACCTGGCCGACATCTATGTCGAACTCATCAGTCCCCTGGGTGCGCGCATCCAGGTGGCTGGTTCCCCTATCCATCTGCAACAAGGCCTCAACCAGGCCAAGGTACGGGCCGCCCTGCTGGCCGGTATCCGCGCCCTGGTGCTCTGGCGACAGCTGGGCGGCAGCCGCTGGCAGCTGCTCTTCAAGCGCCGCGCCCTGGTCGATGAGGCACGCCAAGCCCTAAGGAGCCACTAAACATGGAACTGTCCGCCCTGACAGCCATCTCCCCCGTCGACGGCCGCTACGCCAATAAGGCCGCCGTACTGCGTTCCATCTTTTCCGAATTTGGCCTGATCAAGTATCGGGTCCAAGTGGAAGTCCGCTGGCTGCAATTGCTGGCCGCCACCCCCGGCATCGAGGAGGTCCCTGCCCTCTCCAGCGATGCCAATGCGGCCCTCGACGCAATCGTTTCCGGCTTCAGTGAGGCCGACGCCCAGCGGGTCAAGGACATCGAGCGCACCACCAACCACGACGTCAAGGCGGTGGAGTATTTCCTCAAGGAAAAAGTGGCCGGCAACAGCGAACTGAACGCCGTCACCGAGTTCATCCACTTCGCCTGCACCAGCGAGGACATCAACAACCTGTCCTACGGCCTGATGCTGAAGGAAGCCCGCGAGCAGGTGGTGCTGCCCTACTGCGACAAGCTGATCGGCGCCATCAAAGATCTGGCCGGCAAGTACGTGGCGGTGCCGATGATGGCCCGCACCCACGGCCAGCCCGCCTCCCCCACCACCATGGGCAAGGAGATGGCCAACGTGGCGGTGCGCCTGGAGCGCCAGCGCAAGCAAATCGCCGCCGTCGAGATCCTCGGCAAGATCAACGGTGCCGTCGGCAACTTCAACGCCCACTACAGCGCCTACCCGGATCTGGACTGGCCGGCCATGGCCGAAGCCTTCGTCACCGGCCTGGGCCTTGAGTGGAACAAGTACACCACCCAGATCGAGCCCCACGACTACATTGCCGAGCTGTTCGACGCCCTGGCCCGCTTCAACACCATACTGCTGGATTTCGACCGCGACCTCTGGGGCTACATCGCCCTCGGCCACTTCAAGCAGAAGACGGTGGCCGGCGAGATCGGCTCTTCCACCATGCCCCACAAGGTCAACCCCATCGACTTCGAGAACTCCGAAGGCAACCTGGGTATCGCCAACGCCGTCTTCGATCACCTGGCCGCCAAGCTGCCGGTGTCCCGCTGGCAGCGCGATCTGACCGACAGCACAGTGCTGCGCAACCTGGGCGTGGGCGTGGCCCACTCCGTCATCGCCTATGAGGCCTCCCTCAAGGGCATCTCCAAGCTGGAAGTGAACGAGCAGAGCCTGCTGGACGAGCTGAACCAGAACTGGGAACTGCTGGCCGAGCCCATCCAGACGGTGATGCGCCGCTACGGCATCGAGAAGCCCTACGAGAAGCTCAAGGAGCTGACCCGCGGCCGCCGCGTCGACCAGGCCGGCATGCACGCCTTCATCGACGGCCTCGAACTGCCGGAAGAGGTCAAGGCCGAGATGAAGCTGATGCGCCCCGACAACTACCTCGGCATCGCCGAGCGGCTCACCCGCGAACTCTAAGCGGCGAGTCATGAAAGAAGGCGGCCTTAGAGCCGCCTTTTTTGATCCCCCACAAGCGCCTTTGCCGCTCTTGGGTTAGCATTAGCGCATCTGCTGTTCCTTACGTAAGAGACTTTATGAAACTGGCATTACCCGGTGGTCCCCAGGCCTTCCTCAGCGAATACTGGCAAAAGAAACCCTGCCTCATCAAAGGCGGCATAATGCAGTTCAAGGATCCCCTGGACGCCAACGACCTGGCGGGCCTGGCCATGGAGGCCGAGGTGGAATCGCGGTTGGTGGTACGGATGGGTGAGAACTGGGACGTCCAGCACGGCCCCTTCGAGAGTTTCCCCAGCAGCGACAAGGACTGGACATTGCTGGTCCAGGCCGTGGATCACTGGTTCGAACAGAGCAATGAGCTGATGCAGCTCTTCGACTTCATGCCTGGCTGGCGTGTGGACGACCTGATGGTCAGCTTCTCGGTACCGGGCGGCGGTGTCGGCCCCCATTTGGACCAGTACGACGTCTTCATCATCCAAGGCGAAGGCAAGCGCCGCTGGCGGGTGGGCGACAAGCAGCCACTCAAGACCCTGACCCCCCACCCCAGCCTGCTGCAGGTCGAACCCTTCAAGGAAGCCCTGATCGACGTGGAGATGGAGCCCGGCGATATCCTCTATATCCCCCCCGGCTTCCCCCATGAAGGCTACGCGGTGACGGCGGCACTCAACTACTCTGTGGGCTTCCGCGCTCCTTCTGGCCGCGATCTCTTGACCCACTTTGCCGATCTGGCCATCGACGAAGAGCGCTACAACCACCGCTATGGCGACCCGGATCTGCGGGTACGGGACAAGCGCGGCGAGGTAAGCCTCCCCGAGCTCAACCGCCTCAAGCGCTGCCTGACCGAGATCTTCGACGACGAAGCCACCCTCTACCGCTTCTTCGGCCTCTACCTGTCGGAAGCCAAACACGAGCTGGACTTGGCCCCCTGCGAACCCGAATACCATGAAGAGGAAGTAGCGCAGCTGCTGGAGGCCGGCACAGTCCTGCATCGCCTGGCCGGCACCCGCGCCCTCTACCTGGCCGGCGTTGCCGATTGCCTCTTCGTGGATGGCGAAGCCCATGCCCTGCCCCAGGCCGTGGCCGAGGAGCTTGCCAACCAGGGCTGCCCCGACACAGGCCTGCTGGCGGCCCATCCTGCGGCCCTCAGGCCCCTGACCCGCCTTATCAACCGCGGTTACTGGTTCTTCGAGGAATAAAAAAGCCGCCCTTCTGGGCGGCTTTTTTCAGGCTTCCTGTTGCCAGAGGCCGGGCTCGTCATAAATCTTGTAGAGCCCTTCGGCACGCCCTATCAGCAGGTTGGCGAAATCCACCTGCACCTTGTCGTTGCGGCCGGGGCCGCGAAGGATGTTTTCGGCTTGCATCTGCCAGTTGAGGGCAAAGTGACGCAGTGCTTCACGGGCACTGGCAGCAGTGCTGTGGGGTAGGTGATCGGCCGGCAGGTTGCCGGTGATGACCCAGAAGTCAGACACCTTGTTGCTTTCCTTGGCCTTGATGCGCCACACCGCAACCAAAGGCGCCAGCACCCGGCTGTCGCTCTGGCGCACGCCCTGGGGCAGTATGCCCTTGGAAGCCAGATAAGCATTGGCCTTCTGGAAGCTCTGGCGTACCCACTGGGCTTCCAGCTCCTGGCGCTGCTCTTCGCTCAGCGGCTCGGCGGCTTGCTGTTGTTCTTGTTCGGCCATTGTTACAACCTCTTTTCAAATACGGCACGCGGCCTACCATAGCCGGGGCCTGGACCCAAGGCAAGAGGGGCCCTGTCCAGATTGCTTTACTGGTTGGAGCAGAGGCTATAACCTTCCGGCCATCTGGTCAGCGGGGCCAGACTTATCTAAGATGTCGCCGTCACGAACACCATTGGTTTACGTTTACGGCAACGTTAAGTACCATGCGTACCCACTGGTGTCACTATTACCCCTACACGGAGAACAACGACGTGGCTGTATTCAATCACACTGCGTTCGATGGGCATGAGCAGGTCATGTTCTGCCATGACCCGGAGACCGGCCTCAAGGCAATTATCGCTATTCACAACACCAACTGTGGTCCTGCCGTCGGCGGCTGCCGCATGTGGAACTACGCCTCAGACGATGAAGCCTTGACCGATGTGCTGCGCTTGTCCCGTGGTATGACCTACAAGAACGCCATGGCCGGCCTGCCCTTCGGCGGCGGCAAGTCCGTCATCATCGGCGATGCCAAGACCATGAAGTCCGAGGCCCTGTTCCGCGCCTTCGGTCGTTACCTGAACACCCTGGGCGGCCGCTACGTCACCGCCGAGGACGTGGGTACCTCCACCACCGACATCGCCCACATCCTTAAAGAAACCGACTATGTTGCCGGTATCGAAGGCATGTCCGGTGATCCGTCCCCCTTCACCGCCCTGGGTACCTACCTGGGCATCAAGGCCGCCGTTAAGCACAAGCTGGGTCGCGACGACCTGGAAGGCCTGACAGTCGCAGTGCAGGGCCTGGGCTCTGTCGGCTACTACCTGTGCGAGCACCTGAACAAGGCCGGCGCCAAGCTGTTCGTGACCGACATCAACCAGGATGCCCTCAAGAAGGCCGAAGCCGAGCTGGGCGCTACCATCGTTGGTCTGGACGAGATCTACGACCTGGACGTGGACGTCTACGCGCCCTGCGCCCTGGGCGCCACCGTCAACGACAACACCCTGGGTCGCATCAAGGCCAGCATCATCGCCGGCTGCGCCAACAACCAGCTGGCTGAAGCCCGCCATGACCAGGCTGTTCGCGACAAGGGCATCCTCTACGCGCCCGACTACGTGATCAACGCCGGCGGCATCATCAACGTTTCCTTCGAGAAGGACTATGATGCGGCCAAGGCCACCGCCAAGGTCGAAGAGATCTACGCCACTCTGATGGATATCTTCCAGCGCGCCGACGCAGAGAACAAAGGCACCGGTATCGTTGCCGACGTGATGGCCCGCGAGATCATCGCCCGCGGCGGCAAGTAAGGCTGCAGCGGAAAAAAAGGCCCCTTCGCGGGGCCTTTTTTATTGGGTTGGGCAAAAATCTTGGAATGAACCCGGTTTCCTGAGGAAAGGTCATGCAATACGCCAAAATCACCGGTTGGGGCAAGTGCCTGCCGCCGGCCAGCATCAGCAACGACGAGCTGAGCCAGATAGTCGACACCAACGACGAATGGATCCGCACCCGCAGCGGCATCCGCAGCCGCCGTATCAGCCATGTCGATACCGCCACCCTGGCCACAGTCGCCGCCAAGCGGGCCATCGACTGCGCAGGCATTGATCCGACCGGTATCGACCTGGTGCTGCTGGCCACCTGTACCCCCTCGACCATGGTGGCCAACACCGCCTCCCAGGTTCAGCACGACATAGGCGCCACCAACGCCGCGGCCTGTGACGCCAACGCCGCCTGCTCCGGCTTCCTCTACGCCCTGCAGATGGCCACCGCCCAGATCCAGGCCGGCATGATTAAGAAAGCCGTGGTCATCGCCGCCGAGCGCATGAGCTGGCACCTCAACTGGGCAAGGCGTGACAGCGCCGTACTCTTCGGCGACGGTGCCGGCGCCGTGGTGCTGGAGGCAAGCAACGAGCCTGCCGGCCTGCTGGCCGCCAAGACCGGCTGCGACTCGGGCGATCGCGGCATTTTGCACATCAGCAACTGCGGCACCAACACCGACAGGTACCAGCCCCTTGGCCCCTCCGAGATCCACTTCGAAGGCCGTGAGATCTTCAAGCGCGCCGTCAAGGGCATGAGCGAGGCCTGTGACGACGTGCTGCGCCAGGCCAAGCTGGAACTCGCCGACATCGACCTGCTGGTCCCCCATCAGGCCAACCTGCGCATCATCCAGGCCATCCAGCATCGCCTGGATCTCCCGGACGACAAGGTGATGGTCAACATCGACCAGTACGGCAACACCTCGGCCGCCACCATTGCCATCGCCCTCTGCGAAGCGGTGGAGCGGGGCCTCATCCAGCCCCATGCCAACATCATGTCGGCCGCCTTCGGCGCCGGCCTCACCTGGGCCGCCGCCTACATCAGGTGGGGCGAGCGGGTCACGCCGGTTCGCCAGAGCCAGGCGGAGCTGCCGCCTTGTGACAAGACCGGCCTGGAGCTGGTGATGCCCGCCGTCAAGGCCTGCCAGGGCGGCTAAAGCCCAAACGAGAAAAGGCCCCATCCCGGGGCCTTTTTGTTACCGGTCTCAATGGCCGCGCATATAGGCCCGCAGGGAAGCCCCTATGGCTTCGATGGGATGTTGCTGGTTCTGCTCGTCGACGGCGGCCAGTTTGGCGTCGTCCACCGCCGCGAAGCTTCCGCCCTCCCCCAGCTCGCGCAGATCCCAACCGGCCATCACCGTCTTGAGGATGCCGGTGGCCTGGTCGGCGAAGAGGTAGTTGCCGTACTCGGCGGTGTCGCTGATCACCAGGTTCATCTCGTGCAGGCGGCGCCGGGCCAGGGTGTTGGCGATGAGCGGCAGTTCGTGCAGGGACTCGTAATAGGCCGAGGCCGGGCTGATGCCCGCTGCCACCATCACCTCGAAAGCCAGCTCCACGCCGGCGGCGAAGAGGGCCACCAGGCCGCTGGCACGGTCGAAGTCGAGATTGAAGGGCGTGCTGGGCGGGGCTTGCTCGAAGGCACTTTCGCTGCTCTGCTGGCGCCAGGTCAGTAGCTCCACGTCGTCGTTCTGCCAGTCGGTCATCATACGCTCGGCGAAACGGCCGGCCAGGATGTCGTCCATGTGCTTCTCGAACAGGGGCCGCAGCGCCGCCTTGACGGCATCGGCCTGGGCACGGGCATGCGCCCTGGCGCCGGGGGACAGGCGGGAGAAGGCCAGGCGCACGCCGCCGGCCTTCATGCTCTCGGCCACCTGCTCTATGCCGTACTGGAAGAAGGCGGCGGCCTGGTCGGCCGGCACCTTGAGCTCGGCCAAACGTTCGAAGCCGGCCACGCACACCGCCTGGGGCAGGCCGCACAGTACCGTCTGTTCCCCCATCAGGTCGGATTTCACTTCCGCTTCGAAGCTGGACTCCAGCACCCCGGCCCTGTGGCCGCCGGTGCCGGCGCACCAGGCCTTGGCCCAGGCCTGGCCTTTTCCTTCCGGATCCTGGTGGACGGCGATAAGGGTCGGTACCCCAAAGCCGCGCACATACTCGGCCCGCACTTCGGTGCCGGGGCACTTGGGCGCCACCATGATGACGGTGATGTCGCTGCGGATGGCGCGCTGGGCTTCGATGACATCGAAGCCGTGGGAATAACCCAAGGCCGCCCCCTCCTTCATCAGCGGCATGATGGCGTTCACCACGGGGCCGTGCTGCTTGTCGGGGGTCAGGTTGATGACCAGATCGGCCTTGGGCACCAGCTCTTCGAAGCTGGCGACGAAGAAGCCGTTGTCGCTGGCCCGCCGGTAGGAGGCGTTCTGGCCATCGATGGAGGACTGGCGCAGCGCATAGGCCACGTTGAGGCCGGAGTCGCGCAGGTTCAGCCCCTGGTTCAGGCCTTGGGCGCCGCAGCCGAGGATCACGATCTGCTTGCCCTTGAGGGCGTTGACGCCGTCCTCGAAGGCGCTCTTCGGCAGAGGGTGGCAGTGGCGCAGGGCGGTCAACTGCTCGCGCAGGGGCTTGTGGTGAAACGCAGTCATCTATTACTCCTTCAACATAAAAAGCGGCTGTAGGCGGGATTGGTGTCTTCGGCCTTGTAGGGGTACCCGATGGAGTCCAGGTGCCTGACCAGGCTGGTCTTATCCGCGTCGGCAAAGGCGGCCAGCACCCGGCCGACGTCGGCGCCATGATGGCGGTAGTGAAAAAGCGAAATGTCGAAATGGCTGCCCAGGGTTTCCAGGAAATTGAGCAGGGCCCTGGGGTGCTCCGGGAAGGCGAAGCTGTACAGGGACTCGGGCCGGGCTACCGGCGGCTTGCCCCCCACCATGTAACGGACGTGGAGCTTGGCCAGCTCGTCGTCGGACAAGTCCAGCACGTCGAAGCCGGTGCTGTGCACGTCCGCCAGCAGGGAGACCCGCTCGCCTTGGGAGCCGATGCGGACCCCCACCAGGATCTGGGCCTGCTCCTTGTCGCGAAAGCGGTAGGAAAACTCGGTCACCGCCCTGCCCTTCAAGGTGCGGCACAGGGCCAGGAAGCTGCCCGGGCGTTCGGGGATGGTCACCGCCAACACCGCTTCGGTGCCTTCCCCCAGATCGCAGCGCTCCGAGACCTGGCGCAGCAGGTGGAAGTTGAGGTTGGCCCCGGACAGCACCGCCGCCAGTTGGCGCTTGTCGCCGCCGTGGCCCTCGGCCCAGGCCTTGAGTCCGGCCAACGACAAGGCGCCGGCCGGCTCGGCCACGGCCCTGACGTCCTCGAAGATGTCCTTGATGGCGGCGCAGATCGCGTCGTTGGACACCAATACCACCTCGTCCAGATACTGGCTCAGCAGCCGGTAGGTCTCGGTGCCGATGCGCTTGACGGCGACGCCGTCGGCAAAGCTGCCCACCTCGTCCAGGGTCACGGGGCCGCCTGCGGCCAGGGCGGCCTTGAGGCAGGCCGAGTCCTCCGGTTCGACGCCGACGATATGAAGAGAGGGTTTCAATTGCTTGATCACGGCCGCCACCCCGGCAGCCAGGCCACCGCCGCCCACCGGCAGGAAGAGCACTTCGAGCTTGGGTAGATCCTTGATGAGCTCAAGGCCCAGGGTGCCCTGGCCGGCGATGACCTGCTCGTCGTCGAAGGGTGCCACGAACACCAGGCCGTCCTGCTTGGCCAGGCTCTGGGCGTGGTCCTTGGCCGCGTCGAAGTTGTCGCCCAGCAGCACCACTTCGGCGCCCAGGGCGCGCACCGCCTCCACCTTGATGGCCGGGGCCTGGGTCGGCATGACGATGATGGCCTTGAGCCCCAGGGCTCTGGCCGACAGCGCCACCCCCTGGGCGTGGTTGCCGGCCGAGGCCGCCACCACGCCACTGCCCGCCGGCAGGCTGGCCAGCTTGTGGTAGGCGCCGCGCAGCTTGAAGCTGTGCACCGGCTGCAGGTCTTCGCGCTTGAGCCAGATGTCCAGGCTAAGGCGCTCAGAGAGCCTTGGCAGGCGGTTCACCGGCGTGGCCTTGGCCAGCTCGTAAACCGGCGAGCAGAGCGCCTCGCGCAGGTAGGCCTGGCCGTCTAGCATGGCGCCCCCTTCAGGATTTGTGGGTCACGCACCCCGCCCTGGTCGGCGCTGGTGGCCAGCAGCGAGTAGGTGCGCAGCCAGGCGCTGATGGCCCTTTGGCGGGGGCCTGGGCGGTAGGTGGCGGTCTTGGCGCGCTCGGCCAGTTCGTCGTCGGTCAATGTCACCGACAGCGCACGGCTGGGGATATCGATAACGATGACGTCCCCTTCCTCCACCAGGGCCAGGGGCCCCTTGGCCGCCGCCTCCGGGGCTATGTGGCCGATGGACAGGCCAGAGGTGCCGCCGGAGAAGCGGCCGTCGGTGATAAGGGCGCAGCTCTCGGCCAGCCCCATGGATTTGAGGTAGCTGGTGGGATAGAGCATCTCCTGCATGCCGGGGCCGCCCCTGGGGCCTTCGAAGCGGATCACCAGCACGTCGCCGGCCTGGATCTGGCCGCCGAGGATGGCCTCGACGGCGCTGTCCTGGCTGTCGAAGACCCGGGCTGGCCCTTCGAAGTGCAGCAGGGCGTCCGGCACCCCGGCCGTCTTGACCACGGCCCCGCGGGGGGCCAGGTTGCCGGTCAGCACCGCCAGGCCGCCGTCCTGGCGGTAGGCGCCCTGGACTGAGCGGATGCAGCCCTGGTCGCGGTCGACGTCCAGGCTGGGCCAGTAGCTGTCCTGGGAGAAGGCGGTGCTGGAGGGGATGCCGCCGGGGCCGGCCAGGTAGAATTCGGCCTGCTTGCTGGTCTCGAAGGCGGCCAAGGTCTCCTTGAGCGTCTCGCCCCGCACGTTAGGGGTGTCGGTCGTCAGCAGGCCGCCCTTGGCCAGCTCGCCGAGTATGGCCATGACGCCTCCGGCCCTGTGCACGTCTTCCATGTGGTATTGGCTGGTGGCCGGGGCCACCTTGCACAGCTGGGGCACCTTCTTGGACAGGGCGTCGATGTCGGCCAGGCCGAAGTCCAGTTCCCCTTCCTGGGCCGCCGCCAGCAGGTGCAGTATGGTGTTGGTGGAGCCGCCCATGGCGATGTCCATGGCCATGGCGTTCATGAAGCTTGGCCGGCTGGCGATGGTTCTCGGCAGGGCTTTTTCGTCGCCCCTGTCGTACCAGGCTTCCACCAGTGCCATGATGCGCTTGCCCGCCTCCAGGAACAGCGCCTTGCGCTTCTTGTGGGTGGCCAGCATGGAGCCGTTGCCCGGCAGGGCCAGGCCCAGGGCCTCGGTCAGGCAGTTCATGGAGTTGGCCGTGAACATCCCCGAGCAGGCGCCGCAGGTGGGGCAGGCGGATTTTTCCACCTGCTCTACTTCGGCGTCGGACACCCTGGGGTCGGCGGCCTTGACCATGGCGTCCACCAGATCCAGCTTGATTAGCTGATCGGACAGTTTGGTCTTGCCCGCCTCCATGGGCCCGCCGGACACGAAGATGGTGGGGATGTTGAGGCGCAGGGCCGCGTTCAGCATGCCAGGGGTTATCTTGTCGCAGTTGGAGATGCACACCAGGGCGTCGGCGCAGTGGGCGTTGACCATGGTCTCCACGGCGTCGGCGATGAGCTCCCGCGACGGCAGCGAATAGAGCATGCCGTCGTGGCCCATGGCGATGCCGTCGTCCACCGCTATGGTGTTGAATTCCCTGGGGGTGCCACCCGCTTCCCGCACGGCCCCCGCCACCAGCTCGCCCAGGTCTTTCAGATGCACATGGCCAGGCACGAACTGGGTGTAGGAGTTGGCGATGGCGATGATGGGCTTGCGCAGGTCGCCATCAGCCAGGCCTGTGGCGCGCCACAAGGCCCGGGCCCCGGCGTTGCGGCGGCCCTTCAGGGTAGTGTCACTCCTACGCGGCGGCATCTTGGGCCTCCACCGGATCCAGCCAGCCCCATTTGTCCTGGGTTTCGCCGTTGAAGAGGCCGAAGAAACGCTGCTGCAGCAACTGGGTGACGGGGCCCGGCTTGCCGCTGCCCACCGCCAAGCGGTCGATGCTGCGCACCGGGGAGATCTCGGCGGCGGTGCCGGTGAAGAAGATCTCGTCGGCGATGTAGAGGGCCTCGCGGGCAATGGGGGCCTCGACGATCTCCATGCCCTCTTCCCTCGCCAGAGTGATGATGGCGTCGCGGGTCAGGCCCGGCAGTATGGAAGCGGTGGCAGGCGGCGTGTAGAGGACGCCGTTCTTGACCATGAAGATGTTCTGCCCTGCCCCTTCCGAGACCTGGCCGCGGCTGTCCAAGGCAATGCCCTCGTGGAAGCCGTTACGACGCGCCTCGCTTGCTATCAGCAGGGACGACAGGTAGTTGCCGGCCGCCTTGGCGCCTGTGGGCAAGGTGTTGGGGGCGCTCCTGGCCCAGGAGGCGACGCAGGCGTCCACCCCTTCTTCGATGGCGCTGGCCCCCAGGTAACGGCCCCAGGGGAAGGCGGCCACCAGCACCGACATCTCGTTTTGTGGCGGCACTATGCCCATGCCCACTTCCCCCAGGTAGGCCAGGGGGCGGATGTAGGCGCTTTTCAGGTTGTTGGCGGCCAGTACCTGGCGGCTTGCCGCCATCAGCTCGTCGACGCTGTAGGGAAGGGTGAAACGGTAGATGCGGGCCGAATCGTGGAGCCGCTGCATGTGCTCGCGGTGGCGGAAGATCACGGAGCCGCTTGGGGTGTCGTAGGCGCGGATCCCCTCAAAAAAGGCGGTGCCGTAGTGCATGCTGTGGCTCATGGGGTGGATCTGGGCTTCGCTCCAGGGCGCCAGTTGGCCATCCATCCAAATAAAATCGGCGCGGGTCATGCTGCTTCCTCCGTCAGGGATACCACGTCAGCCAGCTTTTCCAGCTGCCGGGTCAAAAGGGTCAAGGGTTGTTCGTGCTTGACGCAAAGGCGCAGGCCATCGGGCTGCCATTGCACCAAGAGGGGTTCGAAGCCCCGGTGGCGGACCAGGCGCAGCAGGCGCTCCAGGGCCGCCGGGGCGGGTCTTAAGGTGATCAACAGGGTCGTCTGGGCCACGGCTCAGGCCTCCATCATCTGGTGGTTGCCCTTGCCCGGCGGCACCAGGGGCCAGACCCCCAGGTCGCTGGGGATGGCCACATGCAGGAAGTAGCTGCCGTCGGCGGCCAGGAAGCGGTCCAGGGCGCCGTCCACCTGGTCGGGGTGGCTCAGGCGCTCGCCCGGGATCTCGAAGGCGCTGGCGATGGTCAGGAAGTCCGGGTTGTCGGACAAGTCCACCTCGGAATGGCGGCCGTCGAAGAAGAGGCTCTGCCACTGGCGCACCATCCCCAGGCGCTGGTTGTCCAGCAGCAGGATCTTCACCGCCAGCCCCATGCGCTTGACGGTGGCCAGCTCCTGGATGTTCATCATGATGGAGCCGTCGCCGGTCACCAGCAGGGTCTGGGTGCCGGGCTCGGCCAGCTTGGCGCCGATGGCCGCCGGCAGGCCAAAACCCATGGTGCCGAGGCCGCCGGAGGAAATATGGCGGCTGGGGTGGTCGAAACCCATGTGCTGGGCCACCCACATCTGGTGCTGGCCCACGTCGCAGCAAACCCGCGCCTGCCGACCCGCCTTGCGGGACAGCTCCGCCAGCAGCCAGGGGGCATGGATATGGTCCGGTGCCCTGGGGGCGCTGAAGCTGTGCTCGGCCTTGTAGGCGGCGCAGTGGGCCTGCCAGTCGGCACCGGCAGGCACCCGCGCCAGCTGCTTCAGGGCCGCCTTGGCATCCATGGCCAGGGCCACGTCGGCATGGCGGCGCTTGCCGAGCTCGGCGGCGTCGATGTCGACATGGATCACCCGGGCATGAGGGGCGAACTCAATCAGCTTGCCGGTGACGCGGTCGTCGAAACGGGCCCCCAGCACCAGCAGCAGGTCGCACTCCTGTACCGCCATGTTGGCGCCGCGGCTGCCGTGCATGCCCAGCATCCCCAGGTTGTATTCATAGTCCAGGCCACAGCTGCCCAGGCCTTTGAGGGTCTCCACCGCCGGCATGCCGGTGGCGGCCAGAAAGTCGCGCAGCTCCTCGATGGCATTCCCCATGCCGATGCCGCCGCCCACGTAGGCGATGGGTCTCTTGGCGCTGCGCAGCAAGGTCTCGGCGCGGCCCAGGGCGACAAAGTCCACCCGGGTGGCCCCTTGGGCGGGGCCCTTGGCGGCCGGGCGGCGGCCGACGGCGGCCTGCTGCACGTCCTTGGGGATATCCACCAGCACGGGGCCCGGCTTGCCGCTCTTGGCCAGGGCGAAGGCCTCTTCGATGATGGCCGGCAGCTCGGCAGGATCGGTCACCAGGTAGCTGTGCTTGGTACAGGCCAGGGACAGGCCCAGCACGTCGATCTCCTGGAAGGCATCGGAGCCGATGGCATTGCTGGGCACCTGGCCGGTGATGGCCACCAGGGGGATGGAGTCCATCATGGCGTCGGCCAGGCCGGTGATGAGGTTGGTAGCCCCCGGGCCCGAGGTCGCCATCACCACCCCCACCTGGTTGCTGGCCCTGGCGTAGCCGATGGCGGCCAGGGCGGCGCCCTGCTCGTGGCGGCACAGCACATGGGTCAGCTCGGCATCCACCAGGGCGTCGTAGATGGGCATGATGGCGCCGCCTGGGTAGCCGAACAGGGTATGGACGCCTTGCTGTTGCAGGCATTCCACCAGGCACTGGGCGCCGGTGATGCTGTCGATGAGGGGTCTTGCTTGGTTCATGGCTTTTTTCCTTGGCCCTAAAACGAAAAACCCCCCGGGCTTCTCAGCGCGGGGGGTTTTTGGATTTCTGCTTTGTCAGCGTTTACACAAAAGCACCCCGCGCGGCTGGCGAATAATCACCACCACGAGCACGAGGACGAGAAGAATGGCTTGTTGTGTAAAGGCGTTCACAAGGCTGTCCGACTAGAGGTTATCAAGTTGCTAATAGAACTAGCACAGCCAAAAAGAAAAGCACAACTCCTTTTTTCAAGTTTTTTAAATTCTTGAAAATCAGTGCGTTGCGCTAGATGCATGAGAGGGTAATTGTTGACGCTGACGTCAAGGGAATGTCAATCCAGGGCTTGCCGATCGGCTTCGCTGAACAACTCGAGGGGCAGGCGCAGCCGATAAGGCCCGGCCTTGGCCAGCACCAGGCGCCCTTCCCTGCGCACCCCCGCCCTTGGGCTGCGCAGCTCCAGGTCGCCGAAACGCACAACCAGCTGCCCTGCTTCGAGCCAGGCCGCCGTCGCCTGGCCGAGGGCCCGGCCTTGGCGGATCCCAAGGCCCCATTCGAGCAGTACCAGGGCGAACACCAGGCCCAGCAGCACCGCCGTCGGCCAGTGCCAGCCCCCTTCCAGCTCCCGGTCGAGGCCGACCAGGATCAGGGCGTAGAGTATCCAGCGCAGCAATCGCATCAGCTCATCTCCAGCAGCCACTGCACAGGGTGCAGGGGCTTTTGTCCTTCCATGCGCCCAACCTGGCAGCGGCAGGAATAGCCGGTGGCCAGCACGGTATCGGCCTTGGCCACGGCGCCGCGCCAGGACAGCTCATAGAGGGCCTTGGAGGTCTCCTGGTGCTCGGCCTCGTGGCCGTAGGTGCCGGCCATGCCGCAACAGCCGACGCTGGCGACGGACAGGCTCAGGCCGGCCTTGTCGAAGATCTGCTGCCAGGCCTTCTCGCTGGTGGGCTCGGCCGTCTTTTCGGTGCAATGGGCAAAGAGGGTGGCGCTGCCTGCATTGGCCCGGCCTGCAGTGGCGCTGTCTTGGCGGAGGGCCGCGAAAGCCTCTTCAGGCAGCTTGGCCAGCCACTCCTGGGCCAGCAACACCTGGAAGTCGCCGCGCTTGTCGCCAAGCGCCTTGCGGTACTCGTCCCGATAGCAAAGCACCAGGGACGGATCCACCCCCACCAGGGGCAACCCCAGGGCATGCAGGGGATTGAGGAAGTCCGCCGCCGCCTGGGCTGTCTTGTTGAAACGGGCCAGGAAGCCCTTGACGTGCTCGGGCTTGCCGTTGGGTTTGAAAGGCAGCAGCTTGGGCACAAAGCCCAGCTTTTCGATGAGGCGGACCAGGTCGGCCACCACCTTGGCGTCGTAGAAACTGGTGAAAGGGTCTTGGACCACCAGCACCAGCTTGTCCTTCTGGGGGTGGCTGGCGAGGCTGGCGAGATCCCAGTCCAGGGCGTCGTGGCCGGCCAGCTGGTCCTTGAGGGTCGGCGCGGACAGCAGCGGCGAGTCCACCATGCCGACTGTCTTCTTGAGCAATCCCTGGAACCAGTTTTGGCCCAGCAGGGCGTTGACCAGCTTGGGCCAGCGGGCCATCAGCGGGCTGCTTAGCTCCACATTGGCCACCAGGTGGTCTTTGAGAGGCCGCAGGTAGCGCTGGTGGTAGAGGTTCATGAAGCGAGCCCTGAAACTCGGCACGTCCACCTTGATGGGGCACTGGCTGGAGCAGGCCTTGCAGGCCAGGCAACCGTCCATGGCCTCTTTGACCTCGCGGCTAAAGTCGTATTCACTGCCCAGGCTGTTGCGCAGCCGGTTGAAGAAGGGCAGCTTGCGGTTGCCTGCTTCGAGGGCGTCGGGGTTCACGCCACTTTCGGCCAGGAGGCGCAGCCATTCGCGCACCAGGCCGGCGCGGCCTTTGGGGCTGTGGCGCCTGTCGCCCGTGACCCGATAGCTGGGGCACATGGGGCTGGTGGCGTCGTAGTTGAAACAGAGGCCGTTGCCGTTGCAGCTCATGGCGCCGCTGAAGCTGTCCCGCACCTGGACGGGGATCTGCCGGTCCAGGGCGCCGCGCTTGGGCCCGTCCACCGACACCAATCGATGCTCCCCTTCCAGCGGCGTGCAGATCTTGCCGGGGTTCATGCGGTTGTCCGGGTCGAACTGGCTCTTGACCCAGCGCAGCTCGTCCCAGAGTTCGCCGAAGAAGGTGGGGGCGTATTCGGAGCGAAAGCCCTTGCCGTGCTCGCCCCACATCAGGCCGCCGTACTTGGCCACCAGGGCCACCACCTGGTCTGAGATCTCCCGTAGCAGCAGTTCCTGCTGGGGATCGCAGAGATCCAGGGCCGGGCGCACGTGCAGCACGCCGGCGTCCACGTGGCCGAACATGCCGTAGTGCAGGCCCTTGGCGTCCAGCAGGGCGCGGAACTCCAGGATGAAGTCGGCGAGGTTCTGGGGCGGCACCGCCGTGTCTTCGGCAAAGGGCTGGGGCTTGGCGCTGCCCTTGGTGTTGCCGAGCAGTCCCACCGATTTCTTGCGCATGGCGTAGATGCGGTTGATGGCGCCGAGATCGCTGGTGAGCTGGTAGCCGATGATACCGCTCTCGCCGCCCAGGGCCTCGTCCAGGCGCTGGCAGAGGCTCTGCACCTTCGCTTTTTGCGCCGCCTCGTCCACGTCGTTGAATTCGACGATGTTCAGGCCCTGCATGTCGTGGCCCGGCACCTCGCTGATGAGGTCCTTCACCTGGTGCCAGATGATGTCTTCACGGGCAAGGGAAAGCACCTTGGAGTCCACCGTCTCCACCGAGGTGGCCTTGGCCGCCACTAGGAAAGGGGCGTTGCGCAGGGCCTTTTCGAAGCTGTCGTACTTGATGTTGATGAGGGTCTTGAAGGGCTCGATGCGGTTGACATGGAGCTTGGCCTCGGTGACGAAGGCCAAGGAGCCTTCGGCGCCGCAGATGAGCCTGCCGAGGTCGAAATGTTCCAAGGCCTCGTCATAGACGTGTTCGAGGTCATAGCCGGTCAGGAAGCGGTTGAGGCGCGGGAAGGTCTCGAGGATCTGCGCACGCTTGTCCTTGAGCCGCTTGGCGATATCCCGGTGCAACTGCCCTGCCCGGCCCGGCAGCCTTTCCAGCTCGGCCAGGGGCAGCGCTCTCGTTTCCAGCTCTTCGCCGTCAACCAGCACGGCCCTTAACCCCAACACATGATCCGAGGTCTTGCCGTAGACCAGGGAGCCCTGGCCGGAGGCGTCGGTGCTGACCATGCCGCCGACGGTGGCCCGGTTGGAGGTGGACAGATCCGGGGCAAAGAAAAAGCCGTGGGGGCGCAGGAAGTCGTTGAGCTGGTCCTTGATGACCCCGGCCTGGACCCGCACCCAGCCCTCTTCGGCGTTGAACTCGAGAATGGTGCGCATGTGGCGGGACATGTCCACCACCAGGCCGGTGTTGAGGCTCTGGCCGTTGGTGCCGGTGCCGCCGCCGCGGGCGCTGAACTGCACCTGCGGGTGGCCCTTGGCGACCCGGGCCAGCAGCAGCACGTCTTCATGGTCTTTCGGCAGCACCAGGGCCTGGGGCAGCAGCTGGTAGACGGAGTTGTCGGTGGCGACACTCAGCCTTTCGCTGTAGCGGGTCTCGATATCGCCGCGAAAGCCGGCGGCCTTGAGGGCATCGAGGAAGGCCAGGTAGGGAGCGCTGAGCTGCGGTGCTGTGTCGAGTCTTGGGATCATGAAGGCCGGGCCAGAACGGGTTTTCGGCCAGTATATCAAAGAAAACCCCGGCCGAGCCGGGGTCTTATTTGCTGTTTTGCCAATACGTTATCAGCGGTTTTTAAGCCTAGTCCAGGCCTGGGCCGGCAACCGGAAACGGCCAAGCTGGGCGGCAAGCTCCTCGGACAGCCGGGCCAGGTGTCGGCTGGCTTCCGAGACCTGGCTGGCGGCCTGGGAGTTCTGCTGGGCCGAGACGCTGATACTGCTGACGTTTTGGGCCAGTTCCTTGGATACCTGGGATTGCTGCTCCGATGCCGTGGCCGTCTGGCTGACGGCGTCCCCCATCGCCTTCAAGGCCTCGAAGATCTGCGGCAGGCTCTGGGCCATGGCGTCGACATCGACCAGGCTCTGCTCGGCCAGGCCGTTGCATTGCTGCATGGCGCCAGTCAGGGCCGAGGTCTTGCCTGACACGCTGCCGATCAGGCCCTCGATATCGGCCGTGGCCTCCTGGACCCGGGTGGCCAGCTTGCGCACCTCGTCGGCCACTATGGCAAAGCCACGGCCGTGTTCCCCTGCCCTGGCCGCCTCTATGGCGGCGTTGAGGGCCAGCAGGTTGGTCTGCTCGGCGATATTGGCGATCACCACCACCACCTGGCGGATCTGCTGGCTTTCCTGGTCCAGCAGCGCTATGTCCCGGCCTATGGCGTCGAAGTGCTCGACCGTCATGCCCACCTGGCGGCGGGTGCTGCCCACCTGATCGCCGACGCCGGTCAACAGCTCCGTCATCAGCTCCGAACGCTGGCTGGCATGAACGGCGTTGTTGCTGATCTCGTTGGCCGCCAGGCTCATCTCCTCGATGGCGGCCGCCAACAGTTCCACCTGCTGGGACTGGGTGACGATGGAGCTGGAGGTCTCGTTGGCTATCTGGGTGGTGGTGCCCGATTCCTGGCTGAGCTGGTTGCTGGCATGGCGGATGCGCCCCAGCAGTTCGATGAACATGGTCTGCAGCTGGGCCAGGCCGTTGTGGACATTGGCGCCCTGGCCGTTGGCGGCCAGGGGTTCGCTGAGGTCGCCGCTGGCGATCCGGTTGGCCAGGCGCTGCATCACCTCGGGCTCGTTGCCAAGGGGCCTCAGCACCCAGCGGCCGACCAGGGCCACCCCCAGCACCACCAGCAGCAATACCGGCAGCAGCACCATCAGGGCCGCAAAGCGCATCTTCAGCACCGGCGCCATGGCCTCGCTGAGGTCCATCTCGGCGATGAGGGCCCAGCGCATCCCGGCGACATCCACGGGGGCGAAGGACGACAGCACCTGGTGGCCGTTGTAGTCGGTGAGGATCTCGGTGCCGCTTTTCCCTGCCAGAGCCTCACGGCTGGCGCGGGTGTCGACGCCATTTTCGGCGACGCTGCCGGCAAAAGAGGCGCTCAGGGAATGGCTCTTGGGGGCCAGGAAGGAATCGGAACGCATCCGCAGATCCTGGCCCACCAGGTAGGACTCGCCGGTGCGGCCCATGCCGGCGCGCAGCTGCATCAGCTCGTTGATCTCGGTGGGGTCCAGCTGCAGCCCCAGCACCATCTGCTTGCCCTGCCAGGCCATGGGCACGCCGAGGAAGGCCGCCGGCTCCCCCTTGCTGGGGGCATAGGGGCTGAAGTCGACCAGGGCGTAGTTGGCGCCGTCCTCCACCTGGTGATAGAGCCGGGCCAGGCCGCTGTCCCTGAAGGGGCCATGCTGCAGGTCGGTGTGGAAGTCCGGCTCTTTCATGACGCTGTACTGCACTATCCCCTCTGGATCTATGACGAAGAGGTCATAGAAGCGGTTTTCCTTGATGAAGTGTTCGAACAACGCCTGGTGCTGCTGCCAGTCGCCGTTGCTGGGCAGGCTCGCCACCACCTGGCGCAGCGTCAGCAGTTGGTGCTGCTTGGCGTCCAGCAGTGTCTTCAGTTCACTTTGCTTGAGGGCACGGATAGAGGTGAGCTGGTCGAAGATCTGGCCCTTGAGGGCGCTGGAGGCAAGGGGACAGAGGATGAGGGCGACCAGCAGGGCCGGTACCAGGCCTATGGACAGGATAAGCAGGGTCACGCGCTGACGAAAACTCATGGCGGTTCCTCCTTGAACTGAATGCAAAATGCCATCATGGCTCTAGCAGTCTAGGCGCTGTTCCTGCCCTGCGCCGGATTTCATCGCGGCCCTGCGGCCGCTGTCAGGTCCAAGCACTCGCCGCCACAAAAAAGGGGGGAGCCATGGCTCCCCCCTTCCTGCTGGGTCTGGACTCAGGCCTGCACCAGGCTCTTGTCCTTCAAGGTGTCGTGGCAGATGGAGCGCTCGCTCTTGGCCACCAGGGTGGACACGGCCGTGTCCCCCACCACGTTGGTGGTGGTGACGAAGGCGTCGCAGATGCGGTCTGTGGCGAGGATGATGGCCATGGCCTCCATGGGCAGGCCCAGCTGGTGCAACAGCACCCCTGTGGTGACGGCGGCGCCGCCCGGCACGCCGCCGGTGGCGATGGCCAGCAGGAAGGTGGTCACGCCCAGGGTCACCAGTTGGCTGCTCTCGAGGCCGGTGCCGTAGGCGTTGGCCACGAAGATGGTGGCCACCGTCATGTAGATGGCGGAGCCGGACATGTTCATGGTGGCGCCGAGGGGTACGCCGAAGCCGGCCACGGACTTGTCCACGCCCAGCTTCTCGGTGAGGGTCTTGAAGGTCACGGGGATGGTGGCGTTGGAGCTGGCCGTGGACAGGGAGAAGAAGATCTGTTCGCGCAGCTTGGCCAGGTACAGGGTCGGCTTGATGCCGGTGAAGAAGGACACCACCAGCGGGTAGAAGACCAGCATCCAAAGCAGCAGTATGCCGACGTTGGTGCCGACGTAGGCGCCCACGGCCTTGATGGCGCCGGTGTCCAGGGTGGCGGCCAGGCCCACTGTCAGGAAGAAGACGCCGTAAGGGGCCAGGGACATCACCATGGTCACCAGCTTCATCATCAGCTCGTTGGCTACGGCAAAGCCCTTGGCGGCGGCCTTGGACTCTTCCTCACCCAGGCCCTTGATGGCGATGCCGGTGATGATGGCCATGAACAGGATCTGCAGCATGTTGCCTTCGGCAAAGGCCTGGAAGGGGTTGCTGGGCACCACTGAGGCGATCAGGGCCAACAGGCTCGGGGCCTCTGTCAGGGTCGGCACGAAGGGCTTGCCGTCCAGGGTCAGGCCGGCGCCGGCTCCCGGGGCCAGCCAGAGGCCGATGATAAGGGCGGCGGCGATGGCCAGCACCGTATTGACCAGGTAGAGCAGGAAGGTCTTGGTGCCGAGGCGCCCGAACTGGCCCAGGTTCTCCAGGGAGCAGACGCCGTTGACGATGGAGATGAACACCAAGGGCACGACCAGGAGCTTGATCAACGACACGAATAGGCCGCCGGCGGTGCCGAAGAGGTCGTGGATCAACGTCTGGTGCAGGAAGTCGGCGCCGGGAAAGAGGCGGCTCAGGGCGCCAAAGGCCAGGCCCATCGCCAGGGCGATGAAGATCTTGGTGGTCAGGGAAAGCTGCATAAGTCGGGTTTCTGGTTATGGTAGTGGCCCCGGACTATACCCAAAGTCGCGGGCCCATACCTGTGATCCATTTCACATCTTGTTGTGGCGCCCCGGGTTCTTGGCGAGAATGGCGGCATTTGCCACACTGGGCCTTTGCCCTCAGGGGACGACCTCGATGTCCAACACCGAGCTGGTACTGCTCTTCCTCCTGGCCGCCGTCGTCGGCGTGCCCCTCTTTCGCCGCCTGGGCCTGAGCCCGGTACTGGCCTACCTGGCCGCCGGCCTGGTGCTGGGCCCCTCTGTTTTCAACCTGGTCAGCGACGCCGAGACCCTGCTGCACTTTTCCGAACTGGGCATCATCCTGATGCTGTTCGTGCTGGGGCTGGAGCTGTCCCCGGCCCGGGTGGTGGCGCTCAAGAGCGCCATCTTCCTGCTGGGAGGCGGCCAACTGCTGCTGACCACGACCGCCTTCACCGGCGCCGGCCTGGCCCTGGGGCTCGGCTGGCAGGCGGCGCTCATCGCCGGCGCCGCCCTGTCCCTCTCCTCCACCGCCTTCGCGGTGCAGCTATTGAAGGAACACGGCCTGCTGGCGTCCCAGCGCGGCCAGGACAGCTTCGCCATACTGCTCTTCCAGGACATGGCAGTGGTGCCTTTGCTGCTGCTCTTGGCCGCCCTGGCCCCGGACGGCAGCGCCAGCCAGCTGGCCCCCTGGTACGCGATAGTGGCGGCCTTCGCCGCCGTCGGCCTCTTCGCCCGCTTCGGCCTGGCGCCGCTGATGGAAGCGGTGGTGGGCGCCAAGGTGCGGGAGGTGCTCACCGCCCTGGCCCTGCTGCTGGTGCTGGGCAGCGCCTGGCTGATGGAAACCCTCGGCCTTTCCGCCGGCATGGGCGCCTTCCTGGCCGGCACCTTGCTGGCCAACTCCTCCTATCGCCACCAGCTGCACGCCGACATCGAGCCCTTCAAGGGCCTGCTGCTGGGGCTCTTCTTCATGGCCATCGGCATGGTGCTCAAGCTGGAGCTGCTGTGGACGGCGCCGCTGACGGTACTGGGCGCCCTCGCCCTCTTCCTGCTGGTTAAAGTTGGCGTGCTCTGGCCCCTGGCCCGGCTCTGGGGCCACAACGGCGTCAAGGCCCTGCAACTGGCCGTGATCCTCAGCGAAGGGGGCGAGTTCGCCTTCGTGCTGGCCAGCCAGGCAGGTAGCCGCGGCCTCTTCAGCCCTTTCCAGCAACAGCTGTTGGTGCTGGTGGTGGGCTTGTCCATGGTGCTGACCCCCTGGCTGTTCGCCGCCGTGAAAAGGCTCTGCACCCTGGCCGAACAGGGCCCGGACGTGCCAGGCCCTGCCCCCAGCGGCAAGCCGAGGGTGATAGTGGCGGGCTTCGGCCGCTTCGGCCAGATAGTGGGCCGGGTGCTGGCCGCCTACCGCATCCCCTTCATCGCCCTGGACAAGGACGCCCAGCACGTCTCCCTGGTGCGCCGTTTCGGCGCCGAGGTGTTCCTCGGCAACGCCACCGAATTCGAACTGCTGGACAAGGCCAGGGCCGGTGACGCCGAGATCCTGGTGGTGGCGGTGGACGACAAACGCGACGCCATGGCCATAGTGGCCCTCAGCCAGGCCCGCTTCCCCCACCTCAAGCTGCTGGTGCGGGCCGTGGATCGCCAGCACGCCATCGAGCTCAAGCGCATCAGCGGCGTCAGGCAGGTATTTCGGGAGACCTTCACCTCGGGCCTGGAAGCCACCCACGCCACCCTGATGGAGCTGGGCATTCCCGAGCCCGAGGTGCGGGATATCGTCGGCAAGTTCCGCGAACACGACGAGGCCCTGCTGGAATCGGCCGTGGAGCAAGTGGAGGACGAGAAGGAAAGGATCAAGCTGGTGCGGGCCAGCCGGGCCCAGCTGGCGAAGCTGCTGCGGGAGGATGCGGAGCTCTGAGGGAGCCAAGGCCGGGCCGGCATCGACAGCATAAGGTGCCAAGGCGCTGATGCCGGAGCGCCATGGGGCCAGCGCTACCTTTTAGCCAAGGGAAAGTGGCATGGCGGCCTTTGTTGGGCTTCACTTCCCTTGCAACGGGGCCAGCCAAACCGGCTTGGCCCCAAGCGTCCATTCACAAGGAGCAAGTGACATGCATTCCAAAGTACTGGCGCTGTCTGTCGCCGCCGCCCTCTCCGCCGTTTCAGCCAGCGGCAATCCCCCTCAAAGCGGGTCCTCTATCTCTCCCGCAACAACGCCGCAGGCCCGCCTGGCCGCCTTCGCCGGGCACTGGCAGGTGCGCCAGTCCCTGTGGACGGCCCCAGGCAAAGCGCCGCAGGTCGACAAGGGCTTCGCCACCTTCAGCGAGATCCTCGATGGCCACCACCTGCGCCAGGATCTGCATATCGACTCCGCGGCCAAGCCCTTCCAGGGGCTGGGCTTCCTCGGCTACGACGACGCCAGCGGCCGCTACGACAGCCTCTGGATGGACGTCAACTTCTCGGGGGTGATCCTGGCCCACGGCAGCTATGATGAAGCCAAGCAGACCTACACCTTCACCGGCTCCATACCCCTTGACGGCCACGCCGCGCCGCTGCGTGAAGTGCTGCGCGTCAGCGACGCCAACCACTTCGTCTACGAGTACTACGAACAGCACGGCGGCCCCGAGATGCTCACAGTCCGACTCGAGTACAGCAGGGCGGAGCTTTAGCGGCGTAGCGCCGCACCCTATGGTTGTAAGGCCTGGGGGCGGCTGGGCCCCCTACTCTTTTCGGGTTTACCCTTTTGGATTAGGGGGTTATGTTGGAGCTTGAGGATGATGGTTTCCCAAGGGGGACCATATGATGGCGTCTCAAAAGCAAGACTGATGATAGGGAAGCGATCAGCAATTGGGAGCTGTGACTCAAGGGCGGTAGCGTGTCTTGAAGGAACCTGCGGGCACGGGCTTTTATATGCCGGTTCCCGCACCGGCGGGCGGGATACTTTGTTTTCGCACAAAGTATCCAAAAGCACCGCCCCTGACGTTACGCGATGTCCTTACCTCTGGTCGCTCGGAGGCCACCGGCTCATACGCGCTCCCGGCACGTATTCGCCTGCCTTGACGTCCTGTCTCGGCTGGCCTTTCACTCCCGGCGGTAAGGCGCTCCACTTAAAAGGGGCTCCGGGGCCTTATCCACAGGTTCGGCTGGTTGTGAAAGGGTTGGTGACGCTGTTCAGTGTTTTGGATGGACATACAGTATGAACGGTATTGGACGCTGACAAATGCGCACTATCCCCACGGCTAATGCGCGTTTTCACACCTCCAACCAGTAGTAAGTGGTTGATGGGGTGGGTTTTATCGTGATCCGATGAGTAGATAGTCGAGCCAAGGCTGGAATGATAACGCGCATGCTCGTTTTCATCCTTGGACATATTATGACACTGGTGAAATGCATAGGGGGATCAGCACCTTGTACAACCTTATAGGCACTGGTCTAATGAGACAAAGCGCGCATGCGCACTATTACGCTGTTATGCATAATCAAGTATGAACTACATAGAAGAAGCAAGAAGAAGAGCGACACGAAGAAAAAGCAAATGGAATCTTTTGCTTATTCCTAGTATTTCGACAACTTTATTATTATTGTGGTGGGTAACGTTTATTGCACTAGAAAGTATTCATTCAAAAATCTATTCTATGCAAAACTTTCAAGACACTCCCAATGGAATAGGTGTAATTCTTTCTGCTATAGCCCCATTTTTAGGGCTTATACCGCTATCAATGTTAATTGGTAACTATATTGTTTTTTTGGTGCATCCAGCAAGAAAGGCTTTGGACACTGAAGCTAAAGGGGTGCGAGGTACTACTTTTCTAGAGGCTCAAAAAGGGTTGTTAAAATTGACAATGATTTTAATACCAATATTTTATGGTTTGGCACTCGTTGGCGTGTTCTTGCCATGGGGCAAATAAAATGCATAACAAAAACAGGCAGCATCGTGCCCTGCGGGCACTGGACCTCCTTTCAGTCGGCCGCTGCTGTTGGCGTTAGAGGGCGTATGAGACTAACCATTATTCCTTTATTGATCATCCCACTAGTTTCATGTGCCAACAAAGTGGTTAGCCCAACTACCACTGATATCTATGGGTATTGGCACTCTGGGCAGTCCTTAAATGGAACTGATTATCAGCTAAGTGATTGTCTATATAAATCTGATGGCATATTTAAATGTACGGTCATTGACAGAGGATGCAGTGGCAATTTTTGCGAGGCGCAGTCGTATTCATTTGCAGGAACTTGGTATTTTGATGGAACTACCTTGACACGCGATTGCAATGAACAATGGTGTCCTCATGCAAAAGACAGTTGGACAGTCATTAGCCTAAATAGCAATACCCTTCAGCTATCAGATGGTAAGCGCTGGTTTAAATCAGCAGGTATGCGTGACAAGCAAGTCTTGGGTGGCCTCTAACAAGGCCAGTCAAATCGGACAAAAACTTGCTGTTACTTTTCTTGCAAACGGCGCAATAAAAGTGCCATCAATTTTTTGCCGCTGCTGGCGGCGTTATGTTCATCATCACCATCCCACCTATATGTAGCAGCGACTCCCATGCCAAATAATAAGGAGGTAGTAAATTGATCCCAGCCATTTTCCACGATCCATTCGTACAAAAAGTGGTTATTTTCATAATTGGTTGCATTGTCGGCAACTACTTCCATCTTTTCAGAGATAAACGGAAAGAGTTCAACGATGCGACTGAACAAATACGACAGTTGCTCAATACCGAAATACGCCACCTCTCTGACAACAAAAACAGTATTAGTGACAGGCTTATCCCAGAATTGGAGGCTGTCTGTGATTATATTCCATTGCGCCACCAAGGAAGCTATGAAAGCTGTAAGACAAAATACAAAGAAGCATACAGCAGTTATAGCTACTATAATTCTGATGGCGAAGCTGAAATAACACAAAATATTCCTCATGTTTTACAAATCCTCCTAGATTTAAAGAAAATATTTAAACGTAGATAACCAACAAGGAGTGTTACCATGAATTTTATACAAATCATTTTCCCAAATGATAAAAAGACTCATGAACTTTTATACTCCCCATTAGACACTCTTATACATACATTTTATAAAAATGTGTCTTGGATTTGTTCTGAGACTTTCTCTATGTATGTTCATACAAGTGACCATGATATCTCGTCAATCGACTAGGCAGTTTCTCCACATATGACCACGGTCAGGGCCCACTGTTTAAAGGGAGCAACAATGGGTTTTGACACAATGACGGACCAGGAAGTCTGGGACATTGCCAACCCCATCATGGACAACCTTATGGAAGCTTCTACCTGCATCGATCATGGCAGCCATGTTCGGGATTTCACCGAGCGGATGCGCAATATCGTGACGCCGGAGTACCTTGAGCGGGTCTGCCGGCAGTACCAGGCGGAGAAGGGCTTTTTTACTCAGCGCCTGCCGGTGGCTGTCTTCAAGCGGCCAGATTCAGTGGCAGTCATCTGGAAGCAGTATTTCTCAAAGGCGCCCGGTGAGTTCGTGGCGGAAATGGTGCTGGTGAAGGAAGGTGGCAGTTACCTTGTTGATCATGTGGCGATATTCTAAAGTAAAAACCATTCTGCGCAACGACGGATCTCTAAGAGTAATGGGACGGCCATCTTGATGATCGACCATTCAGTACGTCTGAAGTAAGCGCAGACACTAAAAATTTATAATTAAAAGACTGAAATTATGAAAATAAAAATACTTCCTTTTCTTTTACTATTTCCTGCATTCTGCTTCTCAGGAGAGGGATCACACTCATTCAAATTAGGAAATAACTCCTTCGAGTTGAAATATAAGACCAAAGATGTGACTACTATTCGTGGTCCCGAAGATCTAGTTTTATTCAGTGTTTATAAAAATGGAAAGTTTATTCACTCCGAAAAAATAGATGACGGGCGATTCTTCAGCTGCAAATACGAAAAGCTCAATATTGTCCCTTTAAATACCGTTGAAAAACAAGCTGGTTGGATGTTAACTGGTGGTGGAGTTTGTGGAAACACGTTCTCTTATAACGTAGAACTGATAATTCCTGATGAAGGGGATGAGTCCTCTTACCATTCAAAAAACTTCATTTCCAAGGAAATACCGTTAATCAAGCCACTAAAAAATGGATTTTCTCTGTGGTACTACGAGCAAAACTGGGGCCATGGGGGCACAGCTACCAGTTTCTTCGTTCCAAGCAAGATCGATGTCAATCTTAATGATGAATTTTTCAGGTTCAAGAAGGGTGACATTTTGACCGATATAAAGACATTAGAAAATTCCTCAACCTCTAAATGGGCTGCCAGCTTCATGGGGCTATTTTCAGCCGGCATTCGAGATGTAAATCCGGCGTTGATGCAATACGCTTTAGACAATTACTACAACGACGATCAAAAAGAATTGATAGCCGTTCACTTCGGGAAGTCTGACAAAGAGTATCTACATGAACTCATAGAAAAAGCCAAAGTGACCAAGGATTTAGTCACCTTGATTAACGGTATTACAGCAATCAATTCGGGGGATTGAAAAAATTGGTATTTCACCGCCGTCAGGACATCGACTTTTGGCTTTGTTGGTGAAGCTATGTATCCCTTCACCGCCGAGAGCCTGAGCTGGTGCGGGACGGGACTGACGCCATGTATTGCTGGAGCTCGACCCAGGATCGCCGGCGGCAGGACCAGCATTACTCCCACGCAGGGAACCGGGAAGCACCGCTAGTGGCGGTCTGACCCCTCTTTAAAGCCAATACCGCTTTGCGGCTCTGCTTTAATCAGATCTTAGGCGTCACCCATTTCGACTGGGAGGGGGCATGATGACGAGCGTTAGAGAGCTGCAAGCACCGCTGCGAGACCGCTACAAGGGCGACCCGTCCGCTGCCCTTGTGGTCGATCGCGCGGCGACGGCCGACCATGATGTGACCGACCCCTTTCACGCGTCCGTCTCCGCCCAGGGCGCGGCGAATACCATGCTGGTGGCGACGCATAGGGGGCATGGCGGCCCACACGACGCTGCCACCCCTGGCGACCTCTTGTGCGCCGCGCTCTGCGCTTGCCATGAGCTGACCCTGCGCATGGTGGCGAACCTCATGGGCCTTGAGATAGACACCCTGGAAGTGCGGGTAGAGGGTGACGTGGACCTGCGCGGCTCCCTCGGCATGGGTACGGCCCCGGTCGGCTTTCAGGCAATGCGCGTGCAAACGAAGGTCAGCCTGCGCAATGGCGGCCCGTCCGAAGTGGCGCGACTGATGCGCACCGCCGAGGCCTGCTGTGTCGTGGGGCAGACCCTGCAAGCGGGAGTGCCTGTCGAGCACATCAGCCCTTAGGGGTTTACCGAGAAATGACGCCTGACGGAGAGTTGGGCATCAAAAGTTTCGTCAAGCAGTAGGAACTCACAAGGGTATTTTTTAAAACAAGGAACCATTTATGCTGAGTAACGATATTAAGGGAGTCTGTCTTTTCCTGGGCCTGATAGGCATGGCCTATGCGGCCTTGCTGATTATCCTGGTTGCCTTCACTGGCGTGAAAATTGTCAAAAGCATTCTCTTTATCGTCGCCATGTCCGCAGCCCTCTTCAGTATGGGCTTGAGGTCTCAGGTCAAACAGCGGATCTTTATGTACGCCAAGACCCTGCTGATAAAATAAGTCGCTCAATGGGACACCCTCTTTTCAGTCTTGTTGGTCATCATGCACTTGCCTGTCGTGGGCCGAAGCGGCGGCCATTCAAGTCCTTTCTGGTGAAACCCCGGAGCCCGTCAAGTGACGCGCTGAGCCGTTGCCTGAGTAACCAGGGATGTTGGCGGCAGGCCCAGCTTACAACCGATGGATTGGACCTATGACGATTGATCACGAGCAACTCCAGCGGGACGGCTATGTCCTGCTCAGGCAGGCGATACCGGCAGACTGGCTGGGGGAGCTTAGGAGTGCCTTCGATGCGGGGGTGAAGCCGTCTGAGCAATGGCCTGTACCGCGTGGCCGGGATTGGCGCCATGCCTTGCTGGATCTCGACCCCGGGGTGCAGGCGCTGTGCCGTCTTCCTGCCGTACTGGCCGCCGTGGGGGCCCTTATAGGCGAGCGCTTCTTTCTGTCGCAGGTGGAGGGCCGCGAACCTCTGGCCGGGGGTGGCCATCAGCAGCTGCACCGGGATCTGTCGGCCCAAAGGCCCGGCGATACGGTCAACGCCCTCGCCTTCTTCGACGACTACGGTCACCTGAACGGGGCAACCCGCCTGGTGCCCGGCAGCCATCGCACCAGGCCAAACGAGCCGCCCTTCGATTTCAACGACGAGTCCCGCTCGGTGCAGCTGTCAGGCTCGGCCGGCGACATCTTGGTGTTCGATGCAGACCTCGTTCATGCAGGCAGCCTCAACCAGAGCGGCGCCCGCCGCCGCGCCATCCTGATCGGCTATTTCGCGGAATCGCTTTACGACACTCACCTTAAAACCGCGGGGCTTCGTGGTGTACGGATGGACACCACAGACAGGTTCGAGCCGACGGGGTCTCCCCTGAAGAGTGGCGGCAGCTAAAAGCACGCAGTGCTGTTTACTTTACGGCGTTGTGGAAGGAGTGGGATTGGCAATGAGAGCCTTGTTTAAATTTGACGGCGCCTTGGCGCAGCATCCCCGGGTAAGGCAATGGTTCGACGACCATCAGGGCCCCCTTGGAGAGCTGGCACGGCATTGGTTCGACGCCCTTCGCGGCTGCGGCGGTGACGTCGAGGAAGTCTTGCATGACGGCCAGCCCACGGCCTGCGTCGGCGGCGGCGCCTTTGCCTATGTCGACGCCTTCAGCGCCCACGTTAACCTCGGCTTCTTCCAGGGCGCGGCCTTGCCGGACCCACAAGGATTGCTTGAGGGTTCAGGCAAGCACATGCGGCACGTTAAGCTAAGGCCTGGCAAGGCGCCTAACGCAGCGGCCCTCTCAGCCCTTATCCATGCCGCCTATCAGGACGTCAAAGAACGCCTTGCTGCCGAGTGATATGCAAGGCCGACGGTCTCGCCTGCTGACGCTAGCCAGACTGGGACCCCTGGCAGGGCTTTTTATTGAAACGCTTCTATTGGAAAGCAAAATGAAGATTTTACGTAACGCCGCGATCTGGTTGGGCATCATGTCGCTTCTGGTAGGCATGGTCGGGCTCGTTGCCACCTTTGTGGCGGGTGAAGAGCCCTCAGGGGTGATGTTGATGGTTGCCGAGACTTGGGCCAAGAAGGGTTGGATCCTGCCCTATTCATGCGGAGCAGCACTCATGTGCGCCCTCGCCTACAGGGCTTTCAAGCCAGCAGAGGCAGGGAGTAATAAGGATACCGTCAAGTAAGGAGGGTGATCCTCGCCGTGCTGACGCGACAGCAAGAGGAATGGCGCATCAAGGCATTGGAGAATGTCACCCTCACCAACCCAAGAACAGGAGAGGCCGTGCTGTGTGAGTGGTAGCAACGTCAGAGGGTTTAAAATCAGCCTGGCAATTCAACATAAAAAGGATTTGAAAAAATGAGCCGAATTACTGTATTGGGCATACTGGCATTGGCAACGCTATCTGCATGCAAGAGCATCAGTGGCGCTAATGTCACCAATTACACTGCTGAGCATGACCTTGAGTCCACCAAACCAGCCGCCTGCACCAACATCAGCGGACTGTCCAGTCAGCAAAATCCGGCTGACATATTTTCCGGGGTAAAAAAATGCCTCGCCGAGGGGAAATATGACAAGGCTGCCAAGCTGTATTTTGCAGCCATCAGCTACGGATCCTTTGACACAAAGCGCGTCTCTGACCAAACGGCACACCAAGCCATCAGCGTCCTTCGCATGAATGTGTTGGGTTCCCAGCCACAAGACGCCTTGAATAAGTTGCAAAGCAAACTGAAAAGCCTGTCCTCGGACAACACCTCACTATGCGGAAGTTTAACGAAGCTGGGCGCACCAACCTATTACCCCAGCTACATGATCCAGCATGGAATGGGAGCCTTCTCCGGCCAAGTGGCCAAGAATGATCTGGTCGAAAATTTCGACGGCAAAAAGGCATGGCAGGAAACTTTGGCCACTATTGCCCATTGCCAGTAAGACGATTGTCCTTCACAGGAGCACCACTTGGTTAATTGGAAGACAGACCTAGTCCGGCAGTATCGGAACTGCATCCACGCCTCTATTCCGGCGTTATCCATCCTCTTAGCTTCATGTACTTTCCATCAACAGGAGCAGGATCCGCTCTGCCAAGCGATAGCCCAGTTTGCCAATGCCACCGCAGGTGGAGAGGTCCACTCGGTCAAGCTGATGACTGATTGGGCAGGTAAAGCAGATGTCTTGGCTTCCAAACAATGCGAGCACCATGGGTATGGGCCCGGCATAGCGCTTTGCCAGTACCTGATAACGCACAGCTCCACAGAGTTTGCTGAACGCAATTTCAGCCGTGTGGCGGCTTGCCTGGGTGCAAAGGCCTATGCGCCACCTGCCGGCGTCAGTGTGGACTACCTGGAAGCCAGATACAGTTCCTACGGTGCTGTGGGCGTGAAACCGGATATCGCCTTGGTTGTTGAATTCTCCGATGGCAACAGGGGCACAACACCCTATCTGGAAATCACATCCGAAGGGCCAGACGCCGAATGACCTAAGTCTTCTTCATCTAGTTGCGAGCGACTGAGGGCCAGGCGGCATTCACAACTGCGGCTACGCAGTTGACAGGAGGTTCCAATGACAACGTCAAAACACGGCAGGCAGCACTATATCGGCTTAGGTCTCGTCCTTGGGGTGGCCATAGGGGCGGGGATGGGCATTGCCTTTGGCAACCTGGCCCTGGGCATGGGGCCTGGCATCGCCATAGGGGTAGCCCTGGGGCTGGCGCTGGCCCGCAAGAGCGGCAGCATCCAGGGCCGAGACAAAACGGATTAACGCCTGGCCTTCGGGGGCAGAGACAACCCCCTTGGCCAACGGCAATAAAAAACCCCGGCAAGCCGGGGTTTTTTATTGGGTGACTCTATCAGGCCTTGTGTTGCTCGGCCAGGTAGAGCCAGGTGTCGACGACGGTGTCGGGGTTCAGAGACACGGAATCGATGCCCTGGTCCACCAGCCAGGCGGCGAAGTCTTCGTGGTCGCTGGGGCCCTGGCCGCAGATCCCCACGTACTTGCCACGGGCCTTGGCGGTCTTGATGGCCATGGACAGCAGCGCCTTGACGGCGTCGTTACGCTCGTCGAAGAGATGGGCGATGATGCCGGAGTCGCGGTCCAGGCCCAGGGTCAGCTGGGTCAGGTCGTTGGAGCCGATGGAGAAGCCGTCGAAGTGATCCAGGAACTGGTCCGCCAGCAGGGCGTTGGAGGGCAGTTCGCACATCATGATCACCTTGAGATCGTTCTCACCGCGCTTGAGGCCCTGTTCGGCCAGCAGTTCGACCACCTTGGCACCCTCGGCGACGGTGCGCACGAAGGGGATCATCACTTCCACGTTGGTCAGGCCCATGTCGTTGCGGACCCGCTTGATGGCCTCGCACTCCATGGCGAAGCAATCGCGGAACTCGGGGCTGATGTAGCGGCTGGCACCACGGAAACCGATCATGGGGTTCTCTTCGTGGGGTTCAAAGGCCTCACCGCCCAGCAGGTTGGCGTATTCGTTGGACTTGAAGTCCGACATCCGCACTATGACCCGCTCGGGGCTGAAGGCGGCGCCCAGGGTGGCGATGCCTTCCACCAGCTTGCTGATGTAGAACTCGCGGGGGCTCTCGTAGCCGGCCATCATCTGGCGGATCTCGGCCTGCAGGGCCGGGCTCTGCTGCTCAAGGTTCAAGAGCGCCTTGGGGTGGACACCGATCATGCGGTTGATGATGAATTCGACGCGGGCGAGACCGATGCCGGCATGGGGCAGGCGGCAGAAGTCGAAGGCGCGGTCGGGGTTACCGACGTTCATCATCACCTTGATCGGCAGGGGCGGCATCTTGCCCACTTCGGAGGTCTCGACGCTGAATTCCAGCTTGCCGTCGTAGATGAAGCCGGTGTCGCCTTCGGCGCAGGAGACGGTCACTTCCTGGCCGTCCTTGATGAGGTCGGTGGCGTCGCCACAGCCCACAACGGCGGGGATACCCAGCTCACGGGCGATGATGGCCGCGTGGCAGGTACGGCCGCCGCGGTTGGTGACGATGGCGCTGGCGCGCTTCATGATGGGCTCCCAATCCGGGTCCGTCATGTCGGTGACCAGCACGTCGCCGGGCTTGACCAGGTCCATGTCCTTGATGGAGGCCAGGACGCGGGCGGCGCCGGCGCCGATCTTGTGGCCTATGGCGCGGCCCTCGGCAACGACCTTGGACTTGCCCTTGAGGCTGAAGCGCTCCAGCACCTGGCTGGATTCGTTGGAGCGGACCGTCTCGGGACGGGCCTGCACTATGTAGAGGTTGCCGTCCAGGCCGTCTTTGGCCCATTCGATGTCCATGGGGCGGCCGTAGTGCTGCTCTATGGTCACGGCCTGCTTGGCCAGGGCTTCGACTTCGGCGTCGCTCAGGGAGAAGCGCAGGCGGTTTTCTTCCTCGACCTTCTCCACTTTGACCTGCTTGCCGTGGCTCTCGTCACCGGAGTAGATCATGCGCTCCATCTTGGAGCCCAGGGTGCGGCGCAGTATGGCCGGGCGGCCGGCGGCCAGGGTCGGCTTGTGGACGTAGAACTCGTCGGGGTTGACGGCGCCCTGCACCACCATTTCGCCGAGACCGTAGGAAGAAGTGATGAAGACCACCTTGTCGAAACCGGACTCGGTGTCGATGGTGAACATGACGCCGCTGGAGGCGATGTCGGAGCGCACCATGCGCTGGATGCCGGCGGACAGGGCCACACCCTTGTGGTCATAACCCTGGTGCACCCGGTAAGAGATGGCGCGGTCGTTGAACAGAGAGGCGAAGACGTGCTTGATGGCTTCCATCACAGCGTCGATGCCGCGCACGTTGAGGAAGGTCTCCTGCTGGCCGGCAAAGGAGGCGTCGGGCATGTCCTCGGCGGTGGCGGAGGAGCGCACCGCGAAGGAGACGGCGTCGCCAAACTCGCCGGTCAGGGCGGCGTAGGCCTCGCGGATGGTTTTATCCAACTCCGGCTGGAAGGGAGTGTCGATAACCCACTGGCGGATCTGGGCACCGGCCTTGGCCAGGGCGTTGACATCGTCGACGTCCAGCTTGTCGAGGAGGTCATAAATCTTGGCGTTGACACCGCTTTGCTCCAGGAACTCGTTGAAGGCGTGGGCAGTAGTGGCAAAGCCTCCCGGTACTTGTACACCCAGGCCGGAGAGGTGGCTGATCATCTCGCCCAGCGAGGCGTTCTTGCCACCGACGCGGTTGACGTCGTGCATGCCGAGGTTTTGGTACCAGAGAACGTAATCTTGCACTGTGGGACTCCCTAAGTATTTCCAGCAGAAGGGTTTGTGCGTAAGCGCGCCGCTATTCTACACTGCCGGCCGGCGGCCGGTAAAACGTTTGTCTGGCCGTAGTTAACCGTCAACAAAAGGGCAATTTGATGGAAAGACACGTGTATTTCGTTTCCGACGGGACAGCCATCACCACTGAGGTGTTCGGCCATGCGTTGCTTTCGCAATTCCCTGTAAAATTTAAGCAATTTACCGAACCTTTCGTCGACAATGAACGCCAGGCCGGGCGGGTTCTCGACAAGATAAACCGTAGTTTTATTACCACAGGGCAGCGCCCCCTGGTGTTCCACACCATAGTGGATGCGAAGCTCAGATCCTTCATCGACGAGGGGGACGGCATCAACTACGACATCCTTTCCACCTTCGTCACCCCCCTTGAGGCGCAGCTGGGAGTCAAGGCCGAGCCCAAGATAGGCCGCTCCCACGGCATGTTGGACAACGCCTACCACTACCGTATCGAGGCCGTAAACTACGCCCTGGACAACGACGACGGCGCCGTCACCAAGCACTACCATGAGGCGGACATCATCCTCACCGGCGTCTCCCGCTGCGGCAAGACCCCCACCAGCCTCTACCTGGCGTTGCAATACGGCATCAAGGCCGCCAATTACCCCTTCACCGAAGAAGACATGGACCACCTGACGCTGCCGGCCGTGCTCAAGGAGAACAAACACAAGATCTACGGCCTGGTCATAGACGCCGAGCGCCTGGCCGAGATCCGCAACGAAAGGGCACCGGGCACCCGTTATGCCTCCCTGCGCCAGTGCCGGCTGGAGACCAAGGAAGTGGAGTTGCTGTTCCAGCGCGAGCGCATCCCCTACCTCAACACCACCCGCCACTCGGTGGAAGAGATCTCGGCCCATATCCTCCAGGACACCGGGCTGGAAAGGCACAAGTACTGAGCACAGGGGCGCTGCGGCCAGAGCGCCGCCAGCCAAAAGAAAAGGCCCTGTTGGGCCTTTTCTTTTTCAGGGCAGCAAAGCCTCGGCGGGCAAGTGGGGGCAGGCCCCTTGTTCTTCAGCGTCGAGGATCAGGGCCTGGAGGTGACGGTTGACCGGGGTTTCGATGCCGAGCTTTTCTCCCTGGCTCACCACCCAACCGTTGAGGAAGGCCACTTCGGTAGGCCGCCCGGCTTCCAGGTCATCCTGCAGCGAAGAGCGGGCCTGCTCGTCCATGGCCAGCAGGCCCTTGGCCAGGCGCCTGAAGGCCCCGTCCGGCAGGCCGAGGATATAGGGCAGCAGGGCCGGTGGAGCCCCCGCCAGCTTGGCCGGCTTGACGCCGATGGCCTTGAACAGCTTGAGGGCCTCGCGCTGGGCCGCCGCCAGCACCTGGCGGTAGCCCTGTTGGGACAGCTCTTCCACCAGGGGCAGGCCGCAGAGGCCGTTGACGGCGTTGTTGAGGTTGAGCAGCAGCTTGCCGGCAAGGACAGCATCCATGTCGTCGACACTGTCGGCGTCCCAGGCGCTGGCAAAGGCGCCGAGGGATTTTGGCACTATGACCTGGCCGCCGGTGCCCTGGTGCAGCAGGCCAGGGCCCTGCCAGGCCAGGTTGAAGGGCACCATGATCGCCAGGGCTGGGCAGTCGCTCAGGGCCATGACTTCCTCGGCGGCGCCCAAACCGTTCTGGGCGACGATAAAGCTGGGCTTGGCCTCCAGCACCGGCGCCAGGCTTTGCAGTACCGCCTCGGTGTCATAGCGCTTGCAGGCCAGGATCACCCAATCGAAGGGGCCTTCCCCTTCCAGGCTGGTCACCACCTTGAGCTGCGACAACGCCAGGGGTTCGCCCAGGCCGTCGATGGTCAGGCCGTCGGCCAGGCGGGCCGCCGTGCCCTCGCGGCCAAAATAGGTGACATCCACCCCCTTGGCCTGGAGCTTGGCCCCCAGCCAGGAGCCGATGGCGCCGGCTCCTGCCACCAGAACATTCGTCTTATCGATTAACACGCATATAATGCCCAGCACAGATTTGCCCCAGACTAAATTCAAGTCGGGGAAAAGAACAGGACTTTCATGACGTTCCGCGGAACCTCCCAGCCCCTGCTGGCACCCGGCGACCTCAAGGCCGCCTACCCTTTGCAAGACCCAGGCCCAATAGAGGGGCAACGCCAGGCCATCAACCAGATCCTCGATGGCCAAGACGACAGGCTGATGGTGGTGATAGGCCCCTGCTCTGTCCACGATCCCAAGGCCGCCCTGGACTACGGCCGCCGCCTGGCCGAGCAGGCCAAGGCCCTGAGCGCCGATCTGCTGCTGGTAATGCGGGTCTATTTCGAGAAACCCCGTACCCGCCACGGCTGGAAGGGGCTGGTTTACGATCCTGGCCTCAATGGCCAGTTCGACGTCAACCAAGGCCTGGCCCAGGCCAGGGGCCTGCTGCTGGGCCTCCATGAACTCGGCCTGGCCCTGGCTACCGAATTCCTGGATCTGACCACCTGCCACTACCTGGCGGATCTCATCAGCTGGGGGGCCATAGGGGCCCGTACCACCGAATCCCAGGTGCACAGGGCCCTGGCCTCGGCCCTACCCTGCCCCATCGGCTTCAAGAACGGCACCGACGGCAATGTGCGCATCGCCATCGACGCCATCCGCGCCGCGGCCGACAACCACCTGCTGTTCGTACCGGACGAACAGGGCCGGCTGCAGAGCCTCACCAGCAACGGCAACCCCCATTGCCACCTGATCTTGCGTGGCGGCAACCAGCCCAACTATGACGCCGAGTCGGTGGCGGCCGCCTGTGGCCAGCTGCGCCATGCCGCCCTGCCCCAGGGCCTGATGATCGACTTCTCCCACGGCAATTCCCGCAAGGATCACGAGCGCCAGTTGCTGGTGGCCGACGATGTCTGCCGACAGTTGGCCGGCGGCGATGGCCACATCAAGGGCGTGATGATCGAGAGCTTCATCGAGGCCGGCAGCCAGCCGGAGGGCCCGAGGGAGGGCCTCACCTACGGCAAGTCCATCACAGACGCCTGCCTGAGCTGGGAACAAAGCGTGACCTTGTTGGAAAAGCTGGCAAAAGCCGTCCGTGATCGCCGCGGCTGTGCTAAGGGTTTATAGACGTGAACCCTAAGATAAGGGCCGTCGATGAAAGCTGCTTGCTGCCTGTCGCTGTTGCTGGTGGGATTTCCGGCTGTCGCCGCGCAAAACCCCGGCACTGATCCCTTCACATCGCTGTTCCAAGACGGTTGGCCCGGCTATTCGCTGCTGGGCGCCCGCGGCGGCGATTGGTACCAGGAAGGCGGCCTTGTCTACCAGGGGCCGCCATCCCAGTCCCCCGGCAAAGGGCAAGCCCTGGCGCTCTTCAGCGGCCGCCTGTCGCTCTTTGCCGAGCAACTGCCCATGGGAGCCCCAGATCCGATCCTTTTCCAGGCTGTGGGCGGTCCCCCATCCACGGCCAATTACGGCGGCGTCCAGTACAGTGTCAGCCCCTTCAAGCAGCAGTGGCTGTCGGCCCGCTTCAGCCTCTCTCCCAAGGACGTCAGCCACCCTGTGCTGCCCCGCAGCGTACTCCAGTACCGCTTCCTTTGGCAGCGCTCCAGCCTGGACCTTTCGGTTGCCGATCAACAGCTTCCCCAAGACAACAGCGATATCGCCCTGACCCTTTCCTACCGCCGCCGTTTCTGACAGCCTAGGGAGATGAACTCATCCGTGGGGAAGGGAATGCCAAGGACACTGTTGCTACTGGCTTTGATGGCGGTGCTGCCAAGGGGGGCGGCTGAGGATTTCGGCCCGCTACAGCTGATGACCCAGGCGCCACTCTTTTCCAGCAGCCTGATGCCGGGCCTGAGGGACGCCGCCCTCTCCGCCAGCGGCCCCGTGGAAGCCGACCTTGACGCCAACACCGCCTCCATCTGGGATCAGGATGACCAGGTCCCCTACTCCCTCGACTACTACCAGAGCGATCTGACGGCGCGGCTGTCCGGCCAGGTGGCACCAGGCTGGCGCCTGGAAGGAGCTTTCTCATACCATTGGGTGGCCAACAGCCACCTCGACAACCTCACAGAGCATTTCCACAAGGCCTTCGGGATCAGCGAGAACGGCCGGGAAAAGGTTCCCAAGAACGACAGCCGGATCTGGCTCCCCTCCCAAGGGGCCGACTACCGTGATTTCAACGGCGCCACCCTCGACAGGACCCTGACCCTTTACGGAGAGCTTAACCTCTTCGCCGACGCCCGTCAGGCCATGAGCCTGGGGGCAAGCCTTTTTTGGAACCAGCTCGGCGGCCGTTTCGCCAAGCATCAGTTCGAGCAGGCATTACAGTTGAATTACAGCCTCAACATCGCCAGCCGGCACCAGCTGCACCTGCTGCTGGCGGCCAGCCACCGGCAGGAAGAAGGCTTTGCCGACATCCGGCTGCGCCGTTACAGCTGGAACGCCGCCACCGGCTATCGCTACCAGCTGAGCTCCCACCAGGCCCTGCTGGCCGAATACCGGCTCTACCAGGGCCTGGCACCGGATCTCGGCCAGTTCAAGAAACCGCTGCATGAGCTGGCCCTCGGCTACCGCTACCAATGGCAAAGCTCCGCCCTGGAGTTTGCCGTCATCGAAAACGCCGTCTCCTACGACAACTGCGCCGATATCGCCTTTGCCCTCAACGGCCGCTGGCGTTTCTAGCCGGCCCTAGTGGCCAAACACCACCGTCAGCACCAGTACGCAGGCCAGGTTCAACCAGAGCCCGGTGCGCATCATGGTCTTTTGAGGCACCAGGCCGGTGCCGAAGACAATGGCATTGGGGGGCGTGGCCACCGGCAACATGAAGGCGCAGGAAGCGGCGATGGCGATCAGCACCGCCATGTTGGCCACCGGCAGGCCAAGGGCCTGGGCTATGCCACCGAAGAGCGGCACCAGCAACGCCGCGCTGGCGGTGTTAGAGGCCAGCTCGGTGAGGAAGACCACGAACAGGGCGATAAGACCATAGAGCAGCCAAACCGGTGCCCCCTGGGTCAGGGATGAGAGCCCCTGGGCCAGCCAGGCGCTGGTACCCGTGGCCTTGAGTACGGCGGACAGGGTCAGGCCGCCACCGAAAAGCAGCAATACACCCCAGTCCACATCCCGCTCCAGCGATTTCCAACTGGTCAGCCCCAGGGCCCCCACCAGCACTGTGGCAGTCAGCGCCACCAGGCTGTCCAGATCCTTGACGCCCCCCAGCAAGGCGCCAAGGGGCTTGGAGAAGATCCAGCACAACACAGTGACACCGAACAGTGCCAGCGTCAGCAGCCGCTGCCGGCTCCATTCGAAGGGCTCGTGGCGCACCGCCACCCTTTGCCCCAGTTCAGGCCGCAGCTGCCAGTAGAGCACCAGCCAGGCCAGGGGCAGCAAGATGGCCACCATGGGTAGCCCCACCTTCAACCAATCGTCAAAGCCCTGGTGCAGGTAACCCGCCGCTATGGCGTTGGGCGGGCTGCCCACCAGGGTTCCCATGCCGCCGAGGCTCGCCGAATAGGCGATACCCAGCAGCACGAAGATCTGGGTGCTGGCCGTCGCCTCTTCGTCCAGGCGTTTAAAGAGCCCCAGGGCCAGGGGCAACATCATGGCGGCGGTGGCCGTGTTACTGATCCACATGGACAGGAAAGCGGCGGCCAGGAACAGCAGCAGCACCGACAGCCAAAATCGGCCGCCAGCCAGGCGCATCACGGCCGAGGCCATGGCCCTGTCCAGCCCCTGCTCCTTGAGGGCGGAAGCCAAGGCAAAGCCTCCCAGGAAGAGGTAGATGATGGGGTTGGCGAAGTTGGCCATGGCCGACTTGACGTCGAGGACATGCAGCAAGGCGGCCAGCACCGGCACCAGCAACGCCGTTATGGTCACCGGCAGGGCCTCAGTCACCCAGAGCACGCCGACCAGGACCAAGATGGCCAGCCCGGCATCTATCTGCCCTCCCAGGGGGCCGGCAGACAACAGGAAAGCGCCGAGGGCAACGGCGATGAGCACCAGGATCCTTTGCATGGGAGAGACTCTTCGACAAGGCGTTGCCTTGGATACTGGCAAACTTTGCCGGGCTCCGCGAGCCGCAACAAAGCCAGCGGCGCCGCTGGTCCTCTAAGCGGAGCCCCGTTGTTCAGTCCTTCACCAGACACACCTTGTAACAAGTTGCGGATGCCAACCTGTCGCCAGCCGTGTTACTTAAATAACACAGCAACACAAAAAGGAGTTCGACGTGCAAGGACAATGGCAACAGGGCCAGCCTCTATACGAACAACTGGTGTCGAGGCTGGTGGCCACCATTCTGGAGGGCCGCCTGGCCCCGGGGGATCCGCTGCCCAGCGTGCGCCAGTTGGCTGCCGACATGCAGCTCAACCCCCTGACGGTACAGCGGGCCCTGGCCCAGCTGGCCGATCTGGGAGTGGTGGAGAAGCGCCGCGGCATCGGCAGCTTCGTGGCCGAAGGGGCCAGAGAGGCATTGCTGGCCAGGGAAAGGACCCGTTTCCTTGAAGAAACCTGGCCGAGAATAAGAGAAGAGATAAAACGCCTGGGGCTCAACCCCGGGACCTTGCTGCAAACCCTGGAAGGAGTTAGGGATGGACACACTGATTAAAGGCCAAGGCCTGACCAAGCGCTTCGGGCGCAAACAGGTACTGGACGGCATCGACCTCGAGATAAAACGCGGCCAGATAGTCGGGCTGGTGGGCGTCAACGGTGCCGGCAAGAGCACATTGCTGGGGGCCATACTGGGCCTGCTGCCGGTGGATGGCGACCTCCAGGTGCTGGGCCAGGATCCCTTGCACCACAGGGCCAAGTTGCTGGAGCGCGTGACCTACATCTCGGACGTGGCCTCCCTGCCCCGCTGGGCCAAGGTAAGCCAGTTGCTCAAGTACATGGCCGCCACCCACCCCCGTTTCAGCGCCGAGCGCTGCAGGGCCATACTGGCCGGCACCGACATTCCCCTGGACGCCAAGGTCAAACAGCTGTCCAAAGGCATGGTGACCCAGTTGCACCTGGCCCTCATCACCGCCATAGACGCCGAGCTGCTGGTGCTGGACGAGCCCACCCTGGGCCTGGACGTGGTCTACCGCAAGGGCTTCTACCAGCGGCTGCTGGAAGACTACTTCGATCACCAGAAGACCATCCTCATCACCACCCACGAGGTGGAGGAAGTGGAACACCTGCTGACCCATGTGCTCTTCCTGCACGGCGGCAAGCTGGTGCTGGACAGCCCAGTCGAAGAACTGGCCCAGCGCTTTTGTGAACTGGAGGTGGGCAAGGCCGAGCTGGAAGCGGCCAGGGCCCTGGGTCCGCTGGCCGAGCGCAGCACCCTGGGCGGCCACCTGCTGACCTTCGAACGCCCCGCCGACGAACTGGCGGGCCTTGGCCGGGTGGGGAGCCCCTCCCTTGCCGATCTCTTCGTCGCCAAAGCCGGGAGGGCTGCCTGATGAACAGCTTCATGATGCTGGTACGCAAGGAGTGCTGGGAGAACAACAAGACCCTGTTGTGGCTGCCGGCCATGCTGGTGCTGCTGCTCTGGGCCCTGCAGCTCTATGTCGTCTTGAAGGGTGGTGGCAGCGTCCGTACACAGGGTGACGAGGTCACCGGTGCCCCCCTGCTGCTGGTCTTTGCCAGCCCCTTCTTCGTCTGCGCCGTCTTGGCGGCCGTCACTTTCTGTGGCAACTGCCTGTTGGACGAGCGCAAGGACAGATCCATCCTTTTCTGGCGCTCCCTGCCGGTCAGCGATCTGGCCACAGTCGCCGCCAAGGTGGCCGTGGTGATGCTGGTGGTGCCACTGCTCTACCTGGCCGCCATCATCTTGGCTGAACTGCCCCTGGCGGCCCTGATGGCATCGGGGGGCCAACTGAGCCCGGCCGGTAGCCTGGCCGGTTGGTGGGGACTGGGGCTGCATCTGTTCTGGCTGTCGCTGCTACTGGCCCCCTTCTACGGCTTCATGATGCTGTTGTCTGCCACCACACAACGGCCGCTGCTGTGGATGCTGCTGCTGCCAATGCTGCTGTCCCTGGCCGAAAGCCTGCTGCTGGGCGGGCACCCCGTCACCCAGTTCATCTTCGGCCACCTCGGCAAAGAGGCCCTGGTGCTGGGGGCAAGCCTCAAGGTTCATTTTGGCATGGCACTGGGCGGCATCGGTGGGCAAGATGGTGAGCTCCTTGCCGTCACCGGAGGCCTGGGCATCGCCTGCCTCTTCTGGCTGGGCTGCGCCGAGATAAGGCGCCGCCACCTGGCCTGACGAAAAAAGCCGCCCGAGGGCGGCTTTTTTTTATTCCTCCCTCAGCACCGGGTACCGCAGGTAAGTCTGGTCGAAATAGGGGCTGCGTTCGTAGAACCAGCGCAGCCGCGCTTCGGGGTCCGCCTTGAAGGCTGGGTCGGCCAGGGCCTTCTCGAAGGCGGCCTTGAGCTTGGGCTCTTTGAGCATGGCTTCTGCCATAGGGGCTATCACGTAGGGCTCCATGTACTCGGTGCGGCTGAAGATGGCGTTGAAGAAACCCCATTGCAGGAAACTGTCCGGGGCCTGGGGTTCGAGCAACAACATGGCGAGGTTGCCAAGGGGCTGATCGGTGCTGATCCGCACCGAGCCGGCCGGCAGCTTCTCGTCGACGATTTGCCATTGGCCCTGGGTGCTGACCCGGAAATGGCCCTCGAAAGGCGCCTTGGCGAACTGGAACTGGTCGATGTGGTATTGGCGGGCCCGGAGCTTAAGGGGCATATCCAGCCGTTCCATCTGGATCCCCTGTTCTGCCAGGCGCTGGATGACGCCTGGCCACTGGGCCGGAATGACATAGGCCTTGGGCCGCTTGGCAAAGAGGACGGGCTTGTCCATGGGCCAGACCGGCACCTGCTTCCAGGTAAGGGGCTCGCCCGTCCAGCGCACTTCTTCTGCCCCCGAAACAGGGCTCTGGTAGTACTGGTAGCCGACCCCGGGGATGTCTTTCCTCTCTGCCTTGTCGCCCCGCCCGAAGGCCAGGGGCAGCTCGGCCGGGCGGGCCTGGTCGTCGGCGGCTATGGCCTGCTGCAGTGCCTTGCCGTCGTCGGCAAGCAGCCTCAAGGACTCTTCGATGAGCGCATAAGTGGCCAAGACCCGCCGCTGATAGGGTTTCAGGCTGTGGTTTTCCACCAGCACCGTCGGCAGGTTACGGGCCGGGCCATAGCCGTTGGAATAGCGGGGCTCGGCCTGCCAGAGGATGGCGCCCTTCTGCGGATGCTTGCCGTCTTCAAGGAAGAGGAAATCCCCCGGCATATGGCCCTGGCTTTTCAGGTAGGCATAAAGCCTGGGCCTGTAATAGCCGGTCAGCCAGGCAGTAGTCTTTGGCGCGTAAGTGGTGTTGATGGCGATAAGGCTGTCGTACTGCCAGTCCTCACCGTCGGTGACATGGACGTCGACATAGAGGCTGGGTTGGACTTCGTTGATCAGCGCCACCATGGCCCGCATCTCTGGGGTATCGAGTTTGGTGTAGTCGCGGTTGAGGTTGAGGTTGCGGGCATTGCTCCGCCAGCCCATATTCTGGGGGCCCCTTTGGTTGGGCCTGTTAAAGGGGCCGGCGCGCTCATGGCCATCGGCATTGAAGATGGGCACGAACACCAGGTTGACCTTGGCCAGCAGCGCCCTGTGCTGCCCTGCCGCCCAGTCCCGCAGGAACATCAGGCCGGCGTCCTTGCCGTCTATCTCCCCGGCATGGATGCCGGCCTGCAGCAAAAGGGTCGGCTTGCCGTTACCGGGCTGGCCCAGGGTCACAGCCCAGAGGTCACGGCCCTGCCCTGACTTGCCAAAGCGGCTGAGCTTAAGCGCGGGATGGCCTGCGGCCAGGGTCTTTAGGTAGGCGACGGTGGCGGCATAGTCCGGGGTTACCGCAAAGCCGGCCGCTTCCACCGGAGTGGGATCCTGGGTGTTGATAAGGGCCAGGGTCTTGCCCTGCCAAGCCGGCTCGGGGGGCAGGGGCGCCTGCAAGGGCGCCGTTATGGCGGCGCTGAGCAGCAAGGGTAGCAGCATGATTTTTCTCCTTTTCTATCGCTTCTACCCAGTTTTAAAAAGCACTGCAAGGCACTCTCGTCAGCCTGTTGCTCCAGTCCTCTCAACGGAGAAGGGGCTGCCTAAAGATCATTACTCGGCCAATATCTCGAGGCTGTTGCTACTGAGGCAGTTAACCCGGCTACCGCTTTTCCCCCGTTCGCAGAAATGCGCATTGAGATCCAGCTTCCCTTTGGGGTTACCGTGAAAACTCAGCAGGTCTTTAATCGGAACTAATTTCCCAACAACACAGAAAGGCTCCAACCGAAAGTGGCTGTCGAGGTCGCAATCTTCATTGAGCATCACCTGAAAGGGATAACGATGCCCATCACTTCCGATGACGTCAAAAGACAGATCCCCTACCGACGACTGGCAGAAGTTGTAGTCAAAACTGGCCGGCTCGTCGTTGTTATTCACCACCAGCAGCTGCAATTTTTCCTTATTAAACCGAGACAGTGTGATCTCGACCTGGGGCTGGCAATGGAGCCCAGAGGAAATGAGCGCCAGGCAGATCAGCGGGGCAGCTTTCTTCATCATATTCATCCCTCAACGAAGCCAGGTCTTCCTAACTTGAATACTGTCTCCCAGAACCCGGATGACTGAAACAAAAAAAGCCGGCTGCTGCCGGCTTTTATCACACGCAAAGAGGGTTGCTCAGAGGCTGGGCTTTTCCAGGGAGGCCTTGAGGGCCTTGAGGAAGCGGGCCGCCTCACCACCAGTACAGGCCTGGTGGTCCATGGTCACGGACAGGGGCAGCATCTTCTTGGCCACCAGCTGGCCTTCCTTCAGCACAGCCGTCTCGTAGCTGCGACCGGCACCCACTATGGCCACCTGGGGCGGCGTGATGATGGGGTTGGCATAGCGGCCGGCGATGGCACCGAAGTTGGACAAGGTGATGGTGGCGCCTTTCAGCTCCTCCTGGGGTACGCGGCGATCGCGCACGTCCTTGATCATCTTGTCCAGGCCTTCACGCAGGCTCTTGGCGTCGCGGCTCCCGATGTCACGCAGCACGGGCACGTAGAGGCCGTGGGGGCTGTCGACGGCGATCCCCAGATCCACCTTGTCGAAGAGGCGGCGGCTGTAGGTATCGGCGTTGAAGTGGGCGTTCAGGGCCGGCTCGGCGGCGCAGGCATCGCTCATGGCCTTGATCAGGCGCACTGTCGGATCCTGGCCCGGCTCCCAGTTGGAGACGTCGGCGTCGTCGGCCAGGGTGACGGGCACCACTGTCTCGAAGGCGTGACGCATGGCGTCGGTCATGGCGCGGCGGGCACCCTTGATGATCTCGTTCTTGGACAGGCTGTCGTCGGCTTCGAAGGCCTTCTGCACGTCGGCGTCGGTCACCACGCCACCGTGGCCGCTGCCCTTGAGCTCTTCGATGTCCACGCCCAGCTTCTTGGCCAGCAGGCGGGTGGCAGGCAGGGCCTGGATGCGGGAGCCGACCACGGGCGCGACGCTGTTACCGGCCACGAAGCTGTCTTCACCGCTGGCGACGGCGCCGTGGGTATCCACTTTACCGACGACGGTGCCGGCGTCTTCTTCTTCACCTTCGAAGCCCACCAGGGGGGAGCCGGTGTGGATGACGTCACCCACGTCGCCGAACAGCTTGGCGATTTTGCCTTTCAGCGGGGAAGGCACATCCACTATGGCCTTGGCGGTTTCCATGGAGGCCAGCACCTGGTCCACTTCTACCTCGTCGCCCGCCTTGACGTGCCACTCGACGATTTCTGCTTCCGGCAGACCTTCGCCCAGGTCGGGCAGTTTGAAGTATTTCATGCGCTCTGCTCCATGACTTTTTTCACGCCCAGAAGAATGTCTTCCGGATGGATCTGGTAGTACTTCTCGTTTTGGTAGTAAGGCATGGTGACGTCATAGCCTGTCACCCGGCCGATGGGGGCCTTGAGCTCCCACAGGGCCTGCTCGGACACCTGGGCGGCGATCTCGGCGCCGACGCCGAAGCTCTTGGCCGCTTCGTGGACGATGCACAGGCGCCCCGTCTTGCGGACCGACTTCAAAATGGTGTCGATGTCCAGGGGCTTGATGGTGGCCAAGTCGATGACCTCGGCGCTGATCCCCTCGTCGGCCAGCTTCTCGGCGGCGATCAGGGTCTCGTTGACCGAGGCGCCCCAGCTCACCAGGGTGATGTCGGTGCCGGGCTTGAGGATAAAGGCTACATCCAAAGGCAGTGCCACGCCGTTGTCTTCCACCTCGTGCTTGACGGTGCGGTAGATACGCTTGGGCTCGAAGAACATCACCGGATCGTTGCTGCGGATGGCCGCCAGCAGCAGGCCGTAGGCACGGGCCGGGCTGGAGGGGATCACGACCCGCAGGCCAGGAACATGGGCGAACAGGGCCTCGACGCTCTCGCTGTGGTGCTCGGGGGCGTGGATGAAGCCGCCGAAGGGCGCGCGGTAGACCAGCGGCAACGTCAGGCGGCCGCGGGTACGGCTGCGCATGCGGGCCGCCTGGCAGATGATCTGTTCCATGGCCGGGAAGATGAAGCCCTGGAACTGGAACTCGGCCACGGGGCGCAGCCCCTGTGAGGCCATGCCGACGCTCAAACCGCCGATAAGGCCTTCGGCCAGGGGGGTGTCCATCACCCGCTTGAAGCCGAACTTGTCCTTGAGGCCGACGGTGGCGCGGAAGACGCCGCCGTTGGTGCCGATGTCTTCACCGAGGCAGACCACGTTTTCGTCGCGGGCCATCTCGTGATGCAGGGCCATGTTGACCGCTTCGATAAGGCAAACCTTAGCCATTGTGGCCTCCCTGCATGCGCATGGCCTTGGCGATCATCTCCTCGCGCTGGCCGGCCAGGGGCTCGCTGAGGCTTTCGAAATGGTAATCGAACATGGATTCCGGCGGCTCCTTGCCCAGGGCCAGGTACTCGTCCACGGCGGCCTGGACCTTTTGGTTGCATTCGTTCTGCCAGGCCACTTCCTTGTCCTCGTTCCAGACGCCCTGGTTGTGCAGGTACTGGCGCAGGCGCTTGACCGGCTCACGTTTCCAGGCGGCGTTGACTTCGTCGGAACCGCGGTAGCGGGTGGCGTCGTCGGCGGTGGTGTGGTCGGAAAGGCGGTAGGACACGGCTTCGACAAGGGTGGCCCCCTTGCCGCTGCGGGCCCGCTCCAGGGCTTTTTGCATCACGTCATAAACGGCGACGATGTCGTTACCGTCGACCTGCACGCCGGGGATGCCGGCGCCCACGGCCTTCTGGGCCAGGGTCGGGGCACCACACTGGATGGCGCGGGGCACAGAGATGGCCCACTGGTTGTTGTTGATGACGAAAACGCAGGGCAGCTGCCAGGCGCCGGCGCAGTTCAGGGCTTCCAGGAAGTCGCCCTTGGAGGTACCGCCGTCACCGATGGCGGTGACTGCGACCCGCTTCTCGCCGCGCAGTTTGAACGCGCCCGCCACGCCGGTGGCGTGGGTGCACTGGGTCGCTATGGGTACACAGATGGGGAAGTCTTCCGACAACTGGCCATCGGGCCTGTTAAAGTAGCTGCCGCGCTCGCTGCCGCCCCAATAGAGCAGGTTGTGGGTCATGGTGGCGCCACGCATCATCATGGTGGGCATGTCGCGGTAGTAAGGGACGTAGACGTCGTCCACGGCCATGGCGCTACCCACACCTATACCTACGGCTTCGGCACCCAGGTGCGAAGGATAGGTGCCCATCTGCCCGGTTCGCTGCAGGGCGATGGCTTTCTTGTCATAGGTGCGTACCAGCACCATGTTCTTGTAGAACTCGATCAGCTTATCCAGATCGTCCGCCCAGGCGGGCAACGGCTGGACTACATTGCCGTCTTCATCCAGGTAGCGTACCTGGGTGACAGTTGACTTTGACGTAAAGGTCATACGTTAACCTTAAATTCCAGACCCAAAGGATTAGGGTCTCCCCCAATGGATTAACGGCACTGACTTTACCTTTACGTAAACTTCCTTTCAACAACGCAATGGTAGAAATCAGACCAGTCATAAAAAAGCCCCGCTGCTGCGGGGCTTGTTGTCAATCGAGCCGGGTTCGGGCGACCAGCAGGCAGGCCCGCTGCCCCACCGCCACCTTGATATTGGGGAAGATCACCGCCTCTTCCGCCAGCTCTACCCTGTGTTCCAGGTCCCCGTCCTTGGCCAGCAGATGGCCCTTGGGATAAGGGGTAAAGTTCTCCACGTCCTCGCCAAAGGTAAAGCTAAAGGCCTCACTTTGCTTATTGATGACACGGGAAATGCGGTACAGGTTAACGGCTGTCTCGTCGTAATCCGGTAGGACCAGCTGTGCCTGGCTGACCAGTTCGGCAAGCCCCTCAGCCGCCGCCTCAAAGCGGGACATGTCGTTCTGACCGAAGGGCTGCACCTTGCCAAGCTCTACTGTGAAGCCATGGGCGCCGAACGTGTTGGTCGAGAAATAGCTGAAGGTGGTGGTGGGGCTTTGTGACAGCAGCACAGTGTCTACGCCGCAGCGGGCCAGGAACATGATCTGTTCGCGGCTGCGGGGCTTGCCGTGCAGGAAGGGGTAGACCACGAATTTCTCGTGCTTGGAGCCGCGGATGGCGGTGTGCAGATCGTAATGAAGGCGCTCGACGTTGCTACGCTGGCCGTAAAAGCGGGCCACAGCCGCTTCCAATGCCTGGGCCCGGCGGCGCTCGGCGTTGTCGATGCCGCCTTGGGCATGGGCACCACTGAACAGGCGGTTGAGGTTTTCTTCCAGCTCCCGTTTGCCGGCGTTGATGGCAGGCACGTTGCCGATGAGGATCAAGAGCCGGTGGGCCAGGGGCAGGCTGCCGTCCAGCAGCTGTTTGACCAGATCCCGCACTATCTCTATGGGGGCCGTCTCGTTACCGTGTACGCCGCAGGAGAGGATGATGTCCTTGTTGCCAGGGTTGGCCGGGGTCAGGCAGAAGATGCCGGTATCCCAGGTTTCCACCACGATGCCCTGGGCCGTGGTGAAGGCGCTGACCTCGGCACCGTCCGGGTTTGCCAGGGTGAAGGCGAGGATATCGTTGTCCTTGAACATGGAGACTCCAAAAAAGAAGAGGCGCTGCTGCGCCCCTTTCTATCATGCCTCGGCCAGCCATTGGGCCAATAGCGCTTGTGCATCCTTAATGATGGCGTCCAGGTGGCCCTGGCTCTTGAAGCTCTCGGCGTAGATCTTGTAGATGGGCTCGGTGCCGGAGGGCCTGGCCGCGAACCAGCCGTGCTCGGTCACCACCTTGAGGCCGCCGATGGCCGCATTGTTGCCCGGAGCCTGGGTGAAGGCATCCACCACAGGCTCACCGGCCAGCAAGGCACCCTTGGCCACCTCACTGCCGAGGCGGGCGAAGCCGGCCTTGAGCTCGTCGGTGATGGGGGCGTCGATACGTTGGTACCAGGTGGGGCCGAACTGGGCCTCGATGATGTCCTTGTAATAGCGGCTGGGGGTCATGCCGGTCACCGCCAGGATCTCGGCCGCCAGCAGGCACATGATGATGCCGTCCTTGTCGGTGCTCCAGGGCTTGCCGTCACGGGTGACGAAGGTGCCGCCGGCGGACTCTTCGCCGCCGAAGATGAGCTTGCCGTTATAGAGGCCATCCACGAACCACTTGACCCCCACAGGGGTTTCCATGAAGTGGCGGCCGGCTGCCCGGGCCACGCGCCCGACCTGGGCACTGGTCACGACGGTGGTGCCCACCCCCAGGGTTTCGGGCAGGGTCGGCCTGTGCTTGAGCAAGTAATCCACCACCACCGCCAGGTAACGGTTGCAGTTCAAGAGGCCTGCATCCGGGGTAACGATGCCGTGGCGGTCGCCGTCGGTGTCGTTGCCGAGCGCCAGGTCGAAGTCGTCCTTGACGGCAATGAGGCTGGCCATGGCATGGGGGCTGGAGCAGTCCATGCGGATCTTGCCGTCGTGGTCGCAGGGGATGAAGCCGAAACGGCTGTCCACCCGCTCTTCCACCAGGGTCACGTCCAAGCCCCAATGCTGGGCTATGGCCCGCCAGTAATCGATGGCGGCGCCGCCCATGGGGTGGACACCGAGGCGCAGACCGGCATCCTTGATGGCGGCCATGTCCACCACCTCGCCGAGGCGCTGCACATAGTCGGCCATGAAGTCGAAGCGTTCGGCATGGGGGCTGCTGATGGCCCGCTCGAAGCTCAGCATCCGAACCCCATCCAGGCCCGCCTCCAAGTAGCTGTTGGCGCGGGACTGGATCACCTTGGTGACCTGGGTGTCGGCCGGGCCACCGTCCGGTGGGTTGTACTTGATGCCACCGTCTTCCGGCGGGTTGTGTGACGGCGTCAGGATCAGGCCGTCGGCATTACCGCCATGGGCCAGAATGGCGTGGGAGACCGCCGGGGTCGGGGTCAGCTGCCTGTCCTCGAAACGGACATTGACGGCGTTGGCGATCAGCACCCGCAGCACTGTGGCAAAAGCGGGATAGGAAAGGGCGTGGGAGTCGAGGCCCAGGTAGAGGGGCCCTGTGATGCCCTGCTCCTTGCGGTGATCGGCAACCGCCTGGGCCACGGCCAGGAGATGGGCCTCGTTGAAGGCCTTGCTGAGGCTGGAGCCGCGGTGGCCAGAGGTACCGAAACTGACCTTCTGGGCCGGCTTAGCCGGATCCGGCTGCAAGGTAAAGAAGGCGGTGACCAGCTCGCTGGGGTCGATAAGGCTCTCTGGCGCCGGCATCTTGCCGGCATTGGGATGTAAGGACATCAAGGTCTCCCTTTTCAGATCTGCTCTACGAAAGCCTGGACGGCGTCCTCTTCATAGCCGAGTTCGGCCATCACCTGCGCCACTATATTGCGCTTCTTCTCGGTGTTGTTGTTGGTCACCACCCAGTAGGGGCTGCCGACGATGGCCTTGGGATTGGTGGACTTGCCGGCCTGGCTCAGCGCTTCGGCGCTGGTGGCGAAATAGAGGCGGTCGCGGCCGCGGATGTTGAGCACCAGGCTGAAGGCGTCGCCATGGCGCTGATAGAGTTCGGTCAGGGCGCCGATAAAGCGGCCTACGGCACTGTTGGCCTCGGGAGCGGCTGCCTTGACGGCCGGTGCGGGCTGGCTTGCCGGCTGAGTGGCCTGGGCTTGGGTCTGCTGGGGGGCGGTAGCAGCCTGGGTGCCAAGGGGGGCAAAGCCCAGCAGGCGGCGCAGTATCTCGGAGGCGCTCTCTCCTATTTTCTGGGTATTGGACGCGATGTACTGGTACAGCTCGTCGTCGACTTCGATGGTTTTCATCCCTTATCTCAAGGTCCTGGTTGACTCCAGGCGATTATACATAGGCGCACGTCATTTGCATGCCCGCCTCGACCTTTGCACAATAGCAGCCCCTTTTAGGAGTCAATGCATGCTCAACTACCAGCAGCGGGGCCAAGGCCCCGACGTGATCCTGGTCCACGGCCTGTTCGGATCCCTGGACAACCTCGGCAACCTTGGCCGCGCCCTGGAAGACGCCTTTACCGTCACCACCGTGGACCTTCGCAACCACGGCAAGTCCTTCCACAGCGAAGAGATGAGCCTGGCCGCCATGGCCGGCGACCTCCTGGGCCTGATGGACCAATTGGGTATCGAAAAGGCCCACCTGGTAGGCCACTCCCTTGGGGGCAAGGTGGTGATGCAGCTGGCCCTCAACCACCCCGAACGGGTGGACAAGCTGGTGGTGGCCGACATAGCCCCCGTCACTTACCGCCACAGCAACCATGACAGCGTCTTCGCCGCCCTGACCCAGGTTGACCCGGCCCAGTACCAGAGCCGCAAGGAAGTGGAAGCCGCCGTGGCCCAGCATATCCTTGAGCCCGGGGTGCGCCAGTTCATCCTCAAGAACCTGCAAAAGGGGGATGACGGCTACTATTGGCGGCTCAATGTGCCAGTACTGGCGCACCGCTACCCGGATATACTCCAGGGACCGCAAGGCCGGCCCTTCAGCGGCCCTACCCTTTTTATCAAGGGCAGCGAGTCCGACTACCTGACGGGGGACCATGCCGGGGCCGTGCAAAGTCTCTTCCCAACGGCCAAACTCAAGGTCATCAGCGGCACCGGCCACTGGCTGCACGCCGAAAAGCCCTTGGTGTTCAACAAGCTGGTCAGGGACTTTTTGAGCTGACCCTGTGCCTTGGGTATAATCCGCGGGCTCAAAGGAGGGCAAGGGCATTCCATGCTGGCTGAGCATTACGAAACCATCGAGGCCATAGGACTTAACCTGTTCTTTCTGGTGATCTTTTTGCTCATCGGCCTGGCCATACAAGACGTCTTGAAGAAGGGCAATGTGCCCAAGTACGGCCGCTACATCGTCTGGCTGGTACTCTTCCTGGGCTGTGCGGGCTTTATCTCGAAGGAAGTGATCAGGCTCATCTGGGAAAATTCAGGTATAGGTTAATGGCCAAAGAGAGCGCCGACAGAATTACCATCGACCTCTTTGCCGAGGAAAAGCGCCGGGGGCGTCCCAAAACCAATCCCCTGCCGCGCCAGGCGCAGTTGAAGGTCAACAAGCGGAACCAGATCAAAAGGGACAGGCAGAAGGGCCTCAAGAGAGTGGAGCTGAAAGTAGACAGCGACCTGTTCGAGACCCTCAATGAGCTGGCCAAAGCGCAAAGCGTCAGCCGCAGTGAACTGATTGAAACCATATTGAAAGCCGGTGTAGAGAGACTCGACACCGCCAACAGCGAGAGGAATTGAGTCGAATGGCATCTGTAGGTCTGTTCTTCGGCAGCGATACCGGTAACACCGAAGCTGTCGCCAAAATGATCCAGAAGCAGCTGGGCAAGCACATGGTGGAAGTCCATGACATCGCCAAGTCCAGCAAGGAAGACATCGAAGGCTTCAGCCTGCTGCTGCTCGGCATCCCAACCTGGTATTACGGCGAGTCCCAGTGCGACTGGGATGATTTCTTCCCCACCCTGGAAGAGATCGACTTCTCCGACAAGCTGGTCGCCATCTTCGGTTGCGGCGATCAGGAGGACTACGCCGAGTACTTCCTGGACGCCATGGGCACCTTGCGCGACATCATCGAGGCCAAGGGCGCCACCATCATCGGCCACTGGCCTACCGAGGGTTACAACTTCGTGGCCTCCAAGGCCATGGCCGACGACAACCACTTCATCGGCCTTGGCATCGACGAAGACCGCCAGCCCGAACTGACCGCCGAGCGGGTCGAGAAGTGGGTCAAGCAGATCTATGAAGAGATGTGCCTGGCCGAACTGGAAGACTAAGAAAAGCCCCTCGAACGAGGGGCTTTTTTCATGCCGGCCTGTGGTGGCGCTTGAGGCGCACATAGAGGGTGCGCTCTATCCTCGCCACCAGCTCGCCCTTGGCGTCCTTGACGTCTGTCACCACCTCAGGCAGGAATTTCTCACCTTCCCCCGTGGCCGCCGCTATCTCCTCCAGCAGCGGCTCGCTGATGATGAACTCGGCATAGACCTTGCCCGTCCCCGGCTTTTCGAAATGGATGCGCGCCGCCCTGTCCCAGACATGGTAGCGCTTGCCGAGGATCCCCATCAGCATCAGGGCATAGATGGGATCGGTCATCGCAAAGAGGCTGCCACCGAACTGGGTGCCGTTGGCATTCTTGGTCCAGGGCCTGTCCTTGAGCTCCACCCGGCACAGGCGGAAGTCGTCGGACAGCTCGCGGATGCGGATCCCGGTAAAGAAGAAGGGGGGCCAGAGATTAAGCAGATGTTTTATCCGCGACCCTTTTTTAAACAACCAGCTTTTCATCAAACACCTAATCGACAAAATCGAACACATTGGCGAGGCTTGCCTCTGGAAAAGGTCCGCCCACTTGGGTACCTTTGTCCAGATAACCAACGCGGGTTGAGCCCGCCCATATAAAACAGGACCATACATGGCGGACGAGAATCAGGCCCTGCGCGAAGCCGGCCTCAAGGTCACCCTGCCCAGGGTCAAGATCCTGGAGCTGTTGCAGCAGCCCGACTTCCAGCACATCAGCGCCGAAGATCTCTACAAGAAGCTCATCGAGCTGGGTGAAGAGATCGGCCTGGCCACTGTTTACCGCGTACTGAACCAGTTCGACGACGCCGGCATCGTCACCCGCCATCACTTCGAAGGCGGCAAGTCGGTCTTCGAACTGGCCCAGAAGCGCCACCATGACCACCTGGTTTGCCTCAAGTGCGGCCTGGTGCTGGAATTCATGGATGACGTCATAGAGCAGCGCCAGAAAGAAGTGGCCAAGAAGAACCACATCAAACTGACCCACCACAGCCTCTATCTCTACGGCGAGTGCGAAGACACCCAAGCCTGCGAGAAACGCCGCCGCGGCGAAGAATGACAAAAGGGCCAGCCAAGACTGGCCCTTCTGCTATCTAGAGCCTGGCCGCCAGCTCGGCTCCCTGGCGGATGGCGCGCTTGGCGTCCAGCTCTGCCGCCACGTCTGCACCACCGATGAGATGCGCCTGGACACCCTGGTCAGTCAACTGCTGCCAGAGCCCCTTGTTGGGCTCCTGGCCGGCGCAGAGGATGACGTTGTCCACGTCCAGCACCAGGGATTCCTCGCCGCGGCGGATGTGCAGGCCCTTGTCGTCGATGCGCTCGTAGTTGACGCCAGCCCACATCCTGACCCCGAGATCGTTCAAGGTCTGGCGATGCACCCAGCCGGAGGTCTTGCCGAGGCCCTTGCCGACCTTGCTGGTCTTGCGCTGCAGCAGCCAGATGTCCCTGGCCGCTTCCGGCTTGTGGGGCGCGGTGAGGCCGCCCGGGCCGGCCAACGCCTTGTCCACGCCCCAATGGCGCAGCCAGCGATCCCTGTCCTGGCTGAGGGACGGGCCCTTTTCCGCCAGGTATTCGGCCACATCGAAGCCGATGCCGCCAGCGCCGATGATCGCCACCTTCCGGCCCACCGGTTTCTTGTCCCGCAACACGTCCAGGTAGCTCAGCACCTTGGGGTGTTCGACCCCGTCGATGGCGGGGGTGCGGGGGTTGATGCCGGTGGCGATCACCAACTCGTCGAAGCCGGCGGACTTCAGGGAGTCCGGGGTCTGGGGGCTGTTCAGGCGCAGTTCCACACCCAGGTCATGGAGGCGGTTGCGGAAATAGCGCAGCGTCTCAAAGAACTCTTCCTTGCCGGGGATCTGCTTGGCGTAGTTGAACTGGCCGCCCAGCTCCGCCGCTGCATCCATCAGCACCACCTTGTGGCCCTTCTCGGCCGCGTAGCAGGCAAAGGCCATACCGGCCGGGCCCGCCCCCACCACGCCGATGCGTTTGGGGGTGGCGGCTTCCTTGAAGATAAGCTCGGTCTCGTAGCAGGCCTGGGGGTTGACCAGACAACTGGCGCGTTTTTGCTCGAAGACATGGTCCAGGCAGGCCTGGTTGCAGGCGATGCAGGTGTTGATGCGATCGGCCTGGCCGGCGGCGGCCTTGTTGACGAAATCCGGATCTGCCAGCAAAGGCCTGGCCATGGACACCATGTCCGCCTGGCCTTCACTCAGGATCTGCTCGGCAACCTTGGGATCGTTGATACGGTTGGTGGTGATGAGCGGCACCTTGAGGCCTTCTTCCTTCATTTTGGCCGTGACCCAGGAGAAGGCCGCCCTCGGCACCGAAGTGACTATGGTGGGCACCCTGGCCTCATGCCAACCGATGCCGGTGTTGATGAGGGTCACGCCGGCGGCCTCCAGACCACGGGCCAGCTGCACCGTCTCGCTCCAGCTCATGCCCTGCTCCACCAGCTCGAGCATGGACAGGCGGAAGATGATGATGAAGTCTGCGCCGGCCTTTTCCCTGACCGCCCGGACTATCTCCAGAGCCAGGCGGGCGCGGTTGTCGAAGCTGCCGCCCCAGCTGTCGGTGCGGTGGTTGGTGCGGCTGGCCAGGAACTGGTTGATGAGGTAACCCTCGGAACCCATGATCTCGACCCCGTCGTAGCCGGCTTTGCGGGCAAGCAGGGCCGTCTTGGCGAAGGCCTTGATGGTGCCTTTGATCTGCCGCTCGGACATGGCGCTGGGCTTGAAGGGGTTGATGGGGGCCTTCTTGGCGCTGGGAGCCAGGGAAAAGGGATGGTAGGCATAGCGGCCGGCGTGGAGGATCTGCAGGCAGATCTTGCCGCCTGCCTCATGGACGGCCTGGGTCACCACCTTGTGTTTCCTGGCCTGGAAGCCGAAGGAAAGCTGGCTGCCGAAAGGCGCCAGGCGGCCGCGGAAGTTGGGGGCTATGCCACCGGTGACGATGAGGCCGACGCCACCTTCGGCGCGGGCCTTGTAGAAGGCGGCCATCTTGGCAAAGCCGTTCTTTTCTTCCTCGAGCCCTGTATGCATGGAGCCCATCAGCACCCTGTTCTTGAGGGTGGTAAAACCGAGGTCCAGGGGGCTGAGCAAGTGGGGGTAAGCTGCGTTCATTAGCAAGTCTGTCTTAGTTGTTGTCCCCAAGAGCCTACTCATCCGATGAGTCAGGATCAATCCACCCTCATCAACAAACCGTTACAAATTCCCTTTCGCTTCGCGCGGCCAATGCCATAGCATGCCAAAAGAGACTGTAAATCAAGGAAGCAACCCACCCATGCTGACGATGTTGAGAAAGGTGTTTTCCATTCTCTGGCAGGCCATCAACGGCCTGCGCCGCCTGGTCATGAGCCTGTTCGTGCTCTTCATCTTGGTGCTTGTCATCGGCTCCCTCGGCGAAGCCGAAGGCCCCAAAGTACCCAAGGACGGCGCCCTGCTGTTGAACCTGGACGGGGTCATAGTCGAGAAAGCCAAGACCAAGGATCCCTTCGAAGCCTTCGCCAAAGAGCTGCAAGGCAACAAGGAGCCGCCGGAGATCCAGCTTTCCGACGTGCTGGACGTCATCAAGAACGCCAAGGACGACAACCGCATCAAGGTGCTGGTGTTGAAGCTGGACGACCTCTGGACCAGCAGTCCCGACAAGCTGATGACCATCGGTGACGCCATTACCGACTTCAAGACCAGCGGCAAGAGGGTGATCGCCAAGGGCGACTACTACACCCAGGCCCAGTACCTGCTGGCCGCCTACGCCGACACCATCTACCTCAACGAAGACGGCTTCATGTCCATCGACGGCTACGGCCGTTACCGCACCTACTACAAGTCGTTGCTGGACAAGCTCAAGGTCACCACCCATGTGTTCCGGGTCGGTACCTTCAAGTCCGCCGTGGAGCCCTATATCCGCGACGACATGTCCGAACCGGCCAAGGAAGCCAACAAGGTGTTCCTGACGGCCCTTTGGAACCAGTACCAGGACAAGATCGTGGCGCTGCGCCACCTCAAACCTGGCGCCCTGGATGCCCTGCTGGAGAACCTGCCTGACCGCTTCGAAGCGGCCGGCGCCGACTTCGCCCAGTTGGCCATCAAGGAAGGCCTGGTGGACAAGCTGGCCTCCCGCGAGGACATGGATCAGGCCCTGATCGCCCTGGTCGGTGAAGACAAGGACGACCACCACTACCGCCGCATCAACTTCGACGACTACCTGTCCATCATCCATCCCAAGCTGCCGATGACCCCGCAGGGGCCCAAGGTTGGCATAGTGGTGGCCCAGGGCGAGATCGTCGACGGCGAGGCCCCCGAGAACATGTCCGGTGGCGACTCCATCGTCGCCCTGCTGCGCCAGGCCCGCCTGGACAAGGACATCAAGGCCGTAGTGCTGCGGGTCGACAGCCCTGGCGGCAGCGCCTTTGCCAGTGAAATCATCCGCAAGGAACTGCTGGCCCTGAAGAAATCCGGCAAGCCGGTGGTAGCCTCCATGGGCACCTACGCGGCCTCTGGCGGCTACTGGATCTCCGCCAGCGCCGATGAAATAGTGGCCCACCCCACTACCCTCACCGGCTCCATCGGCATCTTCGGCATGCTGGCCACCTTCGAGAACAGCCTGGACGCCATAGGGGTGCACACCGACGGCGTCGGCACCTCCGAATACGCCGGCACCACCCTGACCAGGCCCTTGTCCGACAACCTCAAGCGCATCATCCAGGCCAACGTCGAAAAAGGCTATGACCGCTTCCTGACCCTGGTGGCCAACAGCCGCCACATGACCAAGGAAAACGTCGACAAGATAGCCCAGGGCCATATCTGGATCGGCGCCCAGGCCAAGGAGCTGGGGCTGGTGGACAAGCTGGGCGATATGCAGCTGGCCATCGACGACGCCGCCAAGCTGGCCAAATTGGACCACTACAAGGTGGTGCAGGTGCGCCGCAAGCTGAGCCCCAAGGAGGAGTTCATCAAGGCCCTGTTCGGCGATGCCGCCAAGGTCGCCTCCGGCCTGCAGACCGAGCAGAACCCCTGGCTCGGCAAGCTGATGGCGGTGCTGGACCAGCAGGTCAAACCCCTGGTCGACATGCAGGACCCCCAAGGCATGTATCTCTACTGCCGGGACTGCGGTTTCGAGTAACAGCGCAGACCACAAAAAACCGGGCTAAGGCCCGGTTTTTTCATATAATGCGGCGGTCACAGACAGGAGCAGTTCATGGCTAAGAAGCGCATCTATGTCGCCTACACCGGCGGCACCATCGGCATGAAGAAGTCCGCCAAGGGCTATGTGCCCGTGCCCGGCTTCCTGGTGGAACAGGTGCTGGCGCACCCGGACTTCCAGCGCCCCGAGATGCCCGACTTCGACATCCATGAATACAACCCGCTGATGGACAGCTCGGACATGACCCCTGCCGACTGGCAGCACATTGCCGACGACATCGCCCAGCATTACGACAGCTACGACGGCTTCGTTATCCTCCACGGCACCGACACCATGGCCTATACGGCCTCGGCCCTGTCCTTCATGCAGGAAAACCTGGCCAAGCCGGTGATTGTCACCGGCTCCCAGATCCCGCTGTCGGCACTGCGCTCCGACGGCCAGGAAAACCTGCTCACCGCCCTCTACCTGGCCGCCGAATACCCCATTCCCGAGGTCAGCCTCTTCTTCAGCAACCAGCTGTTCCGGGGCAACAGGGCCACCAAGGCCCATGCCGACGGCTTCGACGCCTTCGCCTCCCCCAACTTCCCGCCGCTGCTGGAAGCGGGCATCCAGATCCGCAAGGTGGCCCCCTGCCTGGCCCAACCCCAGGGCCCGCTCAAGGTGCACAGGATCACCCCCCAACCCATCGGCATGGTGCGCCTCTATCCGGGCATCGATCCGGCCATCATCAGCAACCTCATCCAGCAGCCGGTCAAGGCCCTGATCCTGCAAAGCTACGGGGTCGGTAACGCCCCCAGCAGCCCCCGCCTGCTCCAGGCCCTGGAAAAGGCCAGCCAGGACGGCATAGTGGTGCTCAACCTCAGCCAGTGTTTCAAGGGCGCCGTCAACATGACCGGCTATGCCACAGGCACCGGCCTTGCCGCCTGCGGCGTGGTCTCCGGCGGCGACATGACGGTGGAAGCGGCCCTCACCAAGCTCCACTACCTGTTCAGCCTGGGCCTGGATGCCGACGCTATCCGCGCCCAACTGAAGCAAGATCTGCGCGGCGAACTGACCTGCTGATGGCCCAGAACGAAACCAAGGCGCTGCTGTGCGGCATCGGCGCCGTCTTGATGTGGTCCACTGTCGCCAGCGCCTTCAAGCTCACCTTGCGGGAGCTGGGCACGGCCCAGATGCTGCTCATCGCCTCCCTGACCACCATCGCCATCCTCACGACGGTGGCGGCTTGGCAGCGCAAGCTGGGCGGCCTCTGGCCCATGCTCAGGCAGCGCCCCGGTTATTATCTGCTGCTGGGGCTGCTCAACCCCTGCTGCTATTACCTGGTGCTGTTCGGCGCCTATGACCTGCTGCCGGCCCAGCAGGCCCAGGCCCTCAACTACACCTGGGCCATCAGCCTCAGCCTGCTGGCCGTGCCCTTCCTCGGCCACAAGCTGCGCCGCATCGACGGCCTGGCCATCCTCCTGGGTTACAGCGGCGTGCTGGTCATCGCCACCCGCGGCCAGCCCTGGAGCCTGGATCTTCAAAGCCCGTTGGGTGTAGCCCTGGCGCTGCTCTCCACCCTGCTCTGGTCCGGCTACTGGATAGCCAAGACCCGCCATCAGGACGACCCCGTGCTGAGCCTGCTGCTGGGCTTTATCCTCGGCCTGCCCGGGGTGCTGGCCGCGCTTTTCTGGCAGGGCCGCTTCGACTTCAGCCTCAATGGCTGCCTGGGCGCCCTCTATATCGGCGCCTTCGAGATGGGCTTTGCCTTCCTGCTCTGGCTCACCGCCATGAAGCTGACCCGCCACACGGCCCGGCTTTCCAACCTCATCTTCCTCTCCCCTTTCCTGTCGCTCTGGCTGCTGTCGCGCCTGGTGGGGGAAGCCATACTGCCCTCCACCCTCTGGGGCCTGGCCTTCATCCTCGGCGGCCTGGCTGTACAGCAGCTGGGCAAAGCAAAAAAGTCCTGAGGATAGCCGCCCGGGCCATTGACAAGGTGCTTCCCCTCTGGGCACTGTGCTGGAAAGCCAAAACCAGAGGGAAGTTGCCGTCATGCACAAGAAGTCCGCTAAGCTCAAGCACGTCTGTTACGACATCCGTGGTCCTGTGATTGTCGAGGCGGCGCGCATGGAGGCAGCGGGCGAGCAGATCTTGAAGCTCAACATCGGCAACCCAGCCCCCTTCGGTTTCACCGCCCCTCCGGCATTGCTGGAGGCCATAGGCGCCAACCTGCACCAGAGCCAGGGCTATTGCGACGCCAAGGGCCTGGGCCAGGCCCGGGAGCTGGTGGCGAGCCACTACCGGCGCCAGGGCGTACGCCAGGCTGCCGCCGAGAACATCTTCATCGGCAACGGCGTCTCCGAACTTATCCAGATGAGCCTGCAGGCCCTCTTGGACGACGGCGACGAGATCCTGCTGCCGGCCCCCGACTACCCGCTCTGGACCGCCTGCACAGTGCTGGCCGGCGGCAAGGCGGTGCATTACCGCTGCGACGAAGGCAGCGGCTGGCAGCCGGATCTCGAGGATATCCGTGCCAAGATCACGCCCAGGACAAAGGGCCTGGTGGTGATCAACCCCAACAACCCCACTGGCGCCGTCTACGAAAAGGCCATGCTGGAGGCCCTTATCCAGATCGCCCGCGAGCACCAATTGGTACTCTTCGCCGACGAGATCTACGACCAGATCCTCTACGACGGCGCCGTCCACCACCCCATGGCCGCCTTGAGCGACGACGTCCTGACCCTCACCTTCAACGGCCTGTCCAAGGGCTACCTCGCCGCCGGCTTCCGCCAGGGCTGGCTGCTGGTGTCAGGCCCCTTGCACCAGGCCCAGGACTACCTGGAAGGCCTCTCCATGCTGGCCAACATGCGTCTCTGCGCCAACGTGCCGAGCCAGCACGCCCTGCTGGCGGCCCTAGGGGATCCCAAGAGCATACAGCCGCTGCTGCTGCCCACCGGCAGGCTCTGCCAGCAGCGGGACTTGGCCTGGGACATGCTGACCTCCATCAAGGGGGTTAGCTGCGTCAAACCCAAAGGCGCCCTCTACCTCTTCCCGCGTCTTGACCCCAAGCGCTTTGCCATCAGCGACGACCAAGGCCTGGTGCTGGATCTCTTGCGCCAGGAGAAGATCCTGCTGGTCCAGGGCACAGGTTTCCACCACCCCAGCCCGGATCACCTGCGCATCGTCTTCCTGCCGCCCCAAGCGGTACTGCAGGACGCCATAGGCCGCTTTGGCCGTTACCTGGACCGGCTGGCCGAGAGTGTTGGCAGCAGCGCCGCCTGAGCGGCAGGCACAAAAAAAGGCGCCTTGGAGGCGCCTTTTTTCTTGCCGTTAGCGGCTCAACCTACCACCTGCAGCATCACGGCCGCGTAGTGGCAGACGCTGCCCCCCAGCACGAAGCAGTGCCAGATGGCATGGCCGAAGGGAATACGGCGCAACAGGTAGAAAACGGTACCCAGGGTGTAAAAGACGCCGCCGGCCACCAGCCAATGCAGTTCGGTCGCCGTCAGGGCCTGGCTCATGGGCTTGATGGCCACCACCACCAGCCAACCCATGGCGATATAGACCAGGGTGGAGACACCACGGAAGCGGCCGGTGAAGAACAGCTTGAAGACGATGCCCAGGGCCGCCAGGCCCCAGATGGTGCCAAACAGGCTCCAACCCCAGACCCCGCGCAAAGCGATAAGGGTAAAGGGGGTATAGGTGCCGGCAATGAGCACGAAGATGGCGCAGTGGTCGAAGACCTTGAGCTTGGCCTTGGCATCTTGGTGGGGAATGGCGTGGTAGAGGGTGGAGGCGGTGTAAAGCATCAACAGCGCCGCCACGAAGATGGAGGCCGATACTATCTGCCAGGCGTCGCCATAAACGGCCGCCAGGGCGATGAGCACGGCGCCGCCGGCGATGGAGCAGAACATCCCCAGGCCGTGGGTGATGGCGTTGGCCAATTCCTCCTTGAAGGAATAACGGTGACCTAGGGTGATGACTTCCATAACTGCGCCTGTCTGCAGGGGGGTTTCATTATTGAAGACTACGTGAAAAAAAGGGCCCGGCCAAGAGGCCGGACCTCCGTCCTATGGCCGCACCTGGCCGGCGCCTGTCACCAGGAATTTCTCTGTGGTCAGGGCCTCCAGGCCCATGGGGCCGTAGGCATGGAGCTTGGAGGTGGAAATGCCGATCTCGGCCCCCAGTCCCAGCTCGCCGCCGTCGGAAAAACGGCTGGAGGCGTTGACCATCACCACGGCCGCGTCCACGTGGCGCTGGAAGGCCTCAGCCCTGCCCTTGTCTTCGGTGCAGATCACCTCGGTATGGTGGCTGCCGAAACGGTCGATATGGCTGATGGCCCCATCGAAGTCCGGCACCTGGCGGATGGCGATCTCCAGCGCCAGGTATTCCTGGCCGTAGTCGTCCTCCGCCATGGGCAAGGCGCCATCGAAATAGCCGAGGCTCGCCGGATCGGCATGAACCTTGACGCCTTTCTCGGCAAAGGCTGCGGCCACCCTCGGCAGGAAGGCCTGGGCCACATCCTGGTGCACCAGCAGCCCCTCCAGGGCATTGCAGACGCCGGTGCGTTGGGTCTTGCCGTTGACGAGGATCTTCAGCGCCTTGTCGAGATCGGCGTGTTCGTCCACGTAGAGGTGGCAGACCCCCTTGAAATGCTGGATGACGGGGATACGGCTCTGCTCGGTGACGAAACGGATAAGGCCTTCGCCGCCCCTGGGGATCACCAGGTCGATATGCTCGGTCTGCTTCAAAAGCGCCAGCAGCAACTCCCGGTCGGGGTCGTCGACGACGGTGATGGCCTCGGCCGGCAGGCCCTGGGCCCTGAGCGCCTCCTGCAGCACCCGGGCTATGGCCAGGCTGGACTGCAGGGCCTCGCGGCCGCCCCTCAAGATGACGGCGTTGCCGGACTTGAGGCACAGCGCCCCGGCGTCGGCCGTGACGTTGGGGCGCGCCTCGTAAATCATGCACACCACCCCCAGGGGAATGCGCATCTTCTCTATCTGCAGGCCGTTGGGGCGGATCTCCACCGGGCGGCGCTTGCCAACGGGATCGGGAAGATCTGCGATGAAGTCGATGGCGCCGGCCATGGCGTCGATGCGCTCCGGGGTCAGCAGCAGGCGGTCCAGCATGGCCGCATCCAGGCCCTTGTCGCGGCCCGCGGCCATGTCGGCGGCGTTGGCCTTGAGGATAGGCTCATGGCTGGCGCGCAGGGCCTTGGCCATGTCCGCCAGCACGGCGTTCTTCTGGTTGCTATCCAGGCCGGCCAGCACCTTGGCGGCCTTGGCGGCGGCCCTGGCGTAGTCTTGGGCTCTTGCCATCATCAATGGTTTTCCTCCAACAGCATCAGGTTATCGCGGTGGATCACTTCGTCCGGCAGGTAATCGCCCACCAGATCCTGGACGTCCTGGGCTTGACGCCCCTTGAGGTAGTTGAGCTCCCAGGCGCTGTACTGGCAGATCCCCTTGGCCAGGGCCTGGCCCCCTTCGCGGATGATGACGGCGTCACCCCGCTCGAAGTCCCCTTCCACCGCCTTGACGGCGCCACTCAGCAAGGAGCTTCTTCCTTCCAACAAGGCCTTGGCGGCACCGGCGTCCACCTCCAACTCGCCCTGGACCCGCAAGGTGTGGCGCAGCCAATGCTGGCGGTTGGGCAGGGGTTTGGGATGGCGCAAAAACAGTGTGCCGGGATTGTCGCCGCGCAGCAATTGCTCGAAGCTGTCGCTGTCGCGACCGTTGACGATATAGGTATCGATGCCGTGGCTGGTGGCCTTCTCGGCCGCCTCCACCTTGGTCCTCATGCCGCCGGTGGCGATGGCGTTACGGGCGGGGCCGGCCAGGGCAAAGATGCTCTCGTCTATCTCCTCCACCAGCGGGATACGGCGGGCATTGTCGAAGAGGGTGGGATCCTTGTCGTAAAGGCCGTCCACGTCCGAGCAGATCAGCAAGGTGTCGGCGTCCACCACTGTCGCCACCAGGGCCGCCAGGTTGTCGTTGTCCCCCACCCGCAAGGCGTCGGTGGCGACGGTGTCGTTCTCGTTGACGATGGGCAGGATCTGGTTTTCCAGCAGGGCATCCAGGGTATTTTTGATAGAGACGTAACGTTCCCTGTCCCCCAGATCCCCATGGGTCAGCAGCACCTGGGCGCAGGGGAAGTCGAAAAAGCGGGACCAGTTGCTCATCATTTCGTTTTGCCCCACCGCCGCCATGGCCTTCTTGAGCGGCACCGGCAACGCCTCCTGGGAAAAATCGAAATGACTGCGGCCCGCCGCCACACTGCCTGATGACACCAATACCACGTCGATACCGCGCTCGCGGCAGCGGGTGATGAAGCCGGCGATGGCCAGCAGGTATTGGGCGCTGCAGCCCTTACCGCCGGGCGCGATCAGGGCGCTGCCCACTTTCATTACCACTCTTTGCCATTTTGGCGTCGCCATCGGGCTCTCCCTCTCAACAAAAGAGGGCACAGCCTAACATCATTTGAAGACTAATGAAAAGAAGATGCTTGGGTTCGCTTTACATGGGGTTAAGCCCAAAACCTTTATTCGTACCAAAAAGAAAGGCTCCCTCAGGGAGCCTTTTGGTCGTTCTCTTCGATGAGCGCGAAGCGCGGTATGGGGCCATCAGGGCCGCTCACGCTTTCTTCGAACATGGCAAGGGGCCTGACCCAGAGGGCCTTTTCCCCGTATAGGGGCCGGTAGACCACCAGCAGCTCGTCGGTCTCGCTGTGGCGGGCCACCTCATAGACTTGGTAGAGGCCGCCCTTGTAGTGGCGGTAAATGCCGGCCTTCAGACCTTGCTCCTCATGATCTCCTGCTCTTCCACCCCGGTGAACTGAGCCTTGAGCTCGCGCTTGGATTTCTGCACCAGCTCGCCGTCCGGGCCCACTTCCATATGCTGGTGTTCTGTCTGGCGCAGGGCCTGGAAGGCCATCACCAGCTGCAGGCAGTTGCCCCGCTGTTCCTCGGAAAGCACTGTGCCGTCCGGCCACTTGCCGGTCTCGGCCGCGTCCCGCAGGCGCAGGTAGGTGGCTTGGTCCATGTTGGCGACCATTTGCGAAAGCATGCTCAGTTCCCCTTACGCTTGAGCCACAACATCATGGCCCTGCAACCAATGTAACCGATGAAACCCACTGACATCAGGCCCTTGGCCAGCCAGTCGAACTCGGGGTGACTGCTGAGGACACTGAACATCAGGCCACCGGCCAGCACCATCACCAGCGCCACCATGGCGCCGTTGTTGAACTTGCCGATGCGGGCCTGTTTGCGCATGGCTTCAGCCTGGGCCCTGACTTCAGGATCTGAGCTGCGCACTTCCCCGCAATAGGGGCAAACCGGCGCCTTGTCGGAAATACGCTTGCCGCAAGCGTAGCAATGGATAATGGCCATGGGTCCTCCTGTGGGGCTGCATGGTACCAAAAAGGGCGCCTTGCGGCGCCCTCTTTCAGTCTTCCTTGAGGTTGGCCCAGTAGTCCTTGACCGTCTGCTTCATCTCCCTGGCCAGCATCATGATGCCGAAGAGGTTGGGCAGCGCCATCAGCACTATGGCCACGGCCGCCAGGTTCCACACCAGGGTGGTGTCGGAGAAGGAGGCCCAGGCGAAACCGAACACGTAGAGCACCCGGTAAGGCATCACCCACTTGTAGCCGAGCAGATAGATGATGGCCCTGTCGCCGTAGTAGGACCAGGCGATGGCGGTGGAGAAGGCGAACAGCAAGAGGCCTATGGCGACGATGTACTGGCCGTAATCGCCGAAATAGCCCTTGGTGAAGGCGCGGGTGGTAAGTTCGGCCGAGTGCACCAGGGACTTGCCCACTACGTTGACGTCAGGGTCCTGCAGCTTGCCGCCGCTGATGTCCAAGAGGCCCTCATAGGGGTGGCCGCCGACGCGGAACTCCACGTCCTCGGCCACGGATCGGGCATTGATGACGGTGATGGGGCCGCCTTCGACGACATGGCCAGCAACCACCTTGACGGCGCCGTTGAAGGCCTTGACCTCGGAGGGCTTGCCGCCCAAGTAGTTGTAGAGGGCTTCGCGATCGCTGGCCTTCTGATCCGTGTAGCTGCCGGCAACGATCGACATGTCGGTACGCTGGAACTGGTTCTCGAACTTCTGGGTCCAGGCGCCTGAGCTCAGGATCACCATGCCGGTCAGGGTACAGATGATGATGGTGTCGATGAAGGGCTCGAGGATGGAAACCAGGCCCTCGGACACAGGCTCATCGGCCCTGGCCGAGGCGTGGGCTATGGGCGCAGAACCCTGGCCCGCTTCGTTGGAGAAGAGGCCGCGGTTGACGCCGCGGTTGAAGGCGTAGGCGAAGCTCGCCCCCAGGAAGCCGCCGGCCGCCGCCGTGCCGGTGAAGGCATTGGCGAATACCGATTTGAAGGACGGCCAGAGGTTGTCGAAGTTCATCAGTATGACCGACAGAGCCCCCAGCACATAGAAGAGGGCCATGAAGGGCACCACCTTGGAGGTGACCTTGGCGATGCGGTGGATGCCGCCGAGGATCACCATGGCCAGCAGTATGGCCAGCACTGTGCCGGTGATGTAGGGCTTGATGCCGAAGGTGGCTTCCATGCCCTGGGCGATGTTGTTGCTCTGGGGCAGGTTGCCGGTACCGAAGGAGCTGATCACGGTGGCGATGGCGAAGATGACGGCCAGCCACTTCATGTTGAGGCGCTTGTCCATGTAGTACATGGGGCCGCCGGCCATGGTGCCGTCCGGGGCGCGGTCACGGTACTTGTGGGACAGGGTCACTTCCACGAATTTGGTGGTCATGCCGAGGAAGGCGGTCATCCACATCCAGAACAGGGCAGCCGGGCCGCCGAGGAAGATGGCGAAGGCGACGCCACCGATGTTGCCGGTGCCGACGGTGCCGGACAGGGCCGTGCTGAGCGCCTGGAAGTGGGAGGTGTCCCCTTTCATGTGGGAATGGTCGTATTTGCCGCTCACCACCCGCCAAGCCTGGCGGAAGTAGCGAATTTGCGGGAAACCCAGATAGAGGGTGAAGAAGAGGCCGACGCCCAGGAGGACCCAGGGGAACCAGGCCGAACTGCCGAGGTAGCTGTCCAGGAGCAGCAACCAGTTGTTAAAGGCTTCCATGAAAAAAGGGACTCCGAAAAATCGTTTTTATAATGAGCCCTTACCCTGACACAGCAACGTCTTTTTAACAAGAACAAGGGCCGCAGCTGCGGCCCTTTTCATCTTCTTTACTTAAGGTGCTTCCAGAGTGCCGCCAGTACGTCCTCGCCCAGCTGTATGGCGCGGGTCGGCGACCAGCCATAGTCCTCGTCGGGCAGGTCGGCGTTGTCCTTGAAGGGCATCTCCAACGTATAGGCCAGGGTCTGGAAACGCTCCGCCACCCAGTTGGTGGCCACCGTCATGTTGGCCTGGCCGGGGGCCTCGATGTCGTAACCGTAGAGGGTCTGGAACTCGGGGGTTACGGCCAGCAGGGCTTCCTTGAAGCCATCCTGGGCGGCTTTGAGGCCCTCGTTGAAGCTGGGAATGCCTTCGGAGCCGGCCAGGAAGTTGTAAGGCAGGCCTTCGTCGCCGTGGATGTCCAGGAACAGATCCAGGCCCTTCTCTTCCATCATCTTGCGCACCAGGAACACCTCGGGACTCTTGTCCATGGAGGGCTCCTGCCACTCACGGTTGAGGTTGGTGCCGACGGCGTTGGTGCGCAGGTGGCCGCGGACGCTGCCGTCCGGGTTCATGTTGGGCACCAGGTAGAAGACGTTGTCGTTGAGCAGGGAACGGGCCACGCCGTCCTCGTCGTCCAGCAGGCGGCCGATGAAGCCTTCCATGAACCATTCGGCCATGGTCTCGCCGGGGTGCTGGCGGGCTATGACCCAGATCTTGCGCTGGGCATTGGCCTCGTCACCCACCACCAGCATGGTCATCTCGCGGCCATCCAGGGTCTCGCCCAGATGCACCGGGGTGCAGAGCGGGCTTTCCTGGGATTCGGCGACCAGATCCTGGTGGCGTTCCCAGGAGTATGGGGCGAAGTAGGCGTAGTAGCAGATGGCCTCGTCCTGGATATGGGTGATGGTCAGGTTCTGGCCGTCGAAGTCGGTGGGTACCCGGAACCAGGTCTGGCGGTCATAGGAGGCCACGGCCTGGTAACCCTGCCAGCCCTTGGGGGCATAAGCGGCGCCACCGGCATTGGTGAGCTTCAACACATACTGCTGCCCGGCTTCGCCGTGCAGGCGGAAATGGAACCACTGGTAGAAATCGGACTGGTTGTCCTTGCGGATGGCAAGCTGGATATCGTCGGCCGCTTCGGCCTTCAATACGTCGATGTTGCCACTGTCGAACCCGGCGGAGATATGCATGGAGATGTCCTTGTTTCTTAAATAGCGGGAAGCCGGCCAAGCTTAGCACGGCCGGCAGGCCATGAAAAAAGGCGCCCGGGGGCGCCTTTGCTTGCCTGGGCGCTTAATGCGGCAGGCTGGGGTAGTAGAGGCCGGCCATTTCCTGGGCCACACGCACTACCTGGCAGGAGTAACCGAACTCGTTGTCGTACCAGACGTAGAGGACAACGTGGTTTTCCTGGGCCAGGGTGGCCTGGGAGTCCACCACGCCGGCGTAGCGGGAACCCACCAGGTCGGAAGACACTATCTCGGTGGAGGTGGTGAAATCGATCTGGTCGCGCAGCTCGCTGAACAGGGAGGCCTTGCGCAGGTAGTCGTTCACCTCTTCCTTGGTCACATCCTTCTTCAGGGTCAGGTTGAGGATGGCCATGGAGACGTTGGGGGTCGGCACGCGGATGGCGTTGCCGGTCAGCTTGCCCTTGAGCTCCGGCAGGGCCTTGGCCACGGCCTTGGCGGCGCCGGTGCTGGTCAGCACCATGTTCAGCGGGGCGCTGCGGCCACGGCGCTCGGCCTTGTGGTAGTTGTCGATGAGGTTCTGGTCGTTGGTGTAGGAGTGGACTGTCTCCACGTGGCCGTACTCGATACCGAACTCGTCGTTGATGGCCTTCAGCACAGGGGTGATGGCGTTGGTGGTACAGGAGGCGGCGGACAGGATCTTGTCGCCGCTCTCGATCATGGCGTTGTTGACGCCATAGACGATGTTCTTGATGTCGCCGCCGGCAGGGGCGGTCAGCAGCACCTTGCCGGCGCCTTTGGCTTCCAGGTGGCGAGCCAGTTGGTCGTCCTTGAAGACACCGGTGTTGTCCACGACCAGGGCGTCTTCGATGCCGTACTGGGTGTAGTCGATGTCTTCGGGCTGGTTGGCGTAGATCACCTTGATGTAGCAGCCGTTGGCGACGATGGCAGATTGCTCTTCATCGACCCAGATGGAGCCGTTGAAGGGGCCGTGGATGGAGTCACGGCGCAGCAGGCTGGCGCGTTTCTGCAGGTCGCCGGCCTTGCCGCCGCGCACGACGATGGCGCGCAGGCGCAGCTTGTTCTGGGGACCGGTGCGCTCGATCAGCAGGCGAGCCAGCAGACGGCCGATACGGCCGAAACCATAGAGCACCACGTCCTTGGGCTTCATGTTGTCGTCGTGATCGACGATGTCGGCCAGTTCTTCACGCAGGAAGGCGTCGACGGACTTGTCGCCGTGGTTGCGCAGGTAGTTGACGGCCAGCTTGCCGATATCGATACGGGCCGGGGCCAGCTTCATGTTGGACAGGGCTTCGACCAGGGGGAAGCACTCGCGCAAGCGCAGCTTGTCACCCTCATACTGGCGCACACTGCGGTGGGCCTTGATGATGTCGATGGTGGAAGCGTTGAGCAGCGGCTTACCGTATACCACCAGCTCCACGCCATAGTTGCGGTACAGACGGCCGATCAAGGGCTGCATCTGTTCTGCCAGTTCCTGACGCTCCTGCCAGCTTTTCAAGTAGATATCCGGTTGCGTGTTGCTCATGGGGCCTTTCCTTTCGTTTCACGTCGTAGGGTGCCGGCGATCTCGGTCTTTTTTGCTGATCGCGATGTAGGGTGCTGTCAGGCCTTGTGGCGGCCCGTCCGGCGGCGGCAATTTTACCCAAGGGAAACCGCTTTCGCCAGACAATGTGAAGGCCATTGTGCCAAGGCTATTGCCACCCTGCCCCAGCGTTGCCAAACTGGGGCTGGCAAAAATCACAATACAACGAGCGACCCAAGGTCCATGAAAAAGCTGTTATGCCTGATGCCGCTGTTGCTGGTGGCCTGCAAAGGGGAACCCAGCCTGTCGGACATCTGCACCGACAACGCGGAGTTCTGCACTGACCTCAATGCCGACGGTTGGTGCCGCCATGAAAGGGCCGACCTTATCCGCCAACGCTACAAGGTGGCGACCGACAAAGGCAGCGATCACGACTACCAGCAATACCGGCTGCTGCGGAGCACCGAGGATTACCGCGATTGCATGGCCAAAGCGATAGGGGTGGTGCACAAGAACCTCAAGGAACGCCAGAGCGACCGCGGCACCGCCTACATCAACAGCCTGGTGGCCCTCAAGGCCCTGGAAGCCGAAACCAAGAACAGCAGCGAACCCCACCTGCTCTATTACCGCTACACCCGCCTGGGAGACGATGAAGCCCTGCAGCAGTTCCTGGCCCTGGAAGGCTCCGGCGCCTTCAACACCCTGGAGCTCAAGGCCATGCTGGCCGGCTACTATGCCAAGTCCGACAGGGCCAAGACGGCCAAGCTGCTGCTCGAAGGCCTGGCCCTGCCCCGTGAAGACGACAACATCAACCCCGAGATCTACCAGACCCTGGCCACCCTCTCCCAGCAGCTGCACCACTTCAAGGAAGCCTACCTGTGGAGCCTGGTCGCCAAGGGCAACGACGTCGCCATCGACACCCATGCCCTGGAATCCATACTGCTCAAGGATCCGCAAGTCCTGGCCAGCATCCAGGAAAAGGCCGAAGAGGTGGCAAGCGCCATCAAAAAGGGCCAGTTCAAGGTCGCCATGGCCCAACTGGACAGCCAGGGCTGAACAGGCCGCAGGTTACACCAACAGAGAGGGACGACATTGTCGTCCCTTTTTTATTGGCAGGCCCTAGCCCTCCCCTTGCGGCACGAAGTGCAGCGCCACCGAGTTGAGGCAGTAGCGCTTGCCCGTCGGCGCCGGCCCGTCGTCGAAGACATGGCCCAGGTGGGCGTCGCAGCTGGCGCAGCGGATCTCGGTCCGCACCATGCCATGGCTCAAGTCTTCCAGATAGCGCACGGCGCCGCTGCCCACCGCCTCAAAGAACGAAGGCCAGCCGCAGCCGGCGTCAAACTTAGTCTCGGAACGGAATAAAGGGGTGCCGCACACCACGCAGTGGTAGATGCCGGGCCTTTCCTCGTGGAGGTACTGGCCGGTGAAAGGCCGCTCGGTGGCCCCTTGCTGGGTCACGGCCTGTGCCTGTTCGGTCAGGGGGCCTTTCCAACCCATCTTGCTCATAAATCACCCCAATCATGTAATTTAATTTCAAAAACACGGGCTTTAATGGCGAAATGCTCTTGATAACCGCGGCCCATTCTGTAAATTTACTACCAATTCACAGTCAGAAGCGATAAGGACACTATCATGCGGGTTGCCATCAACGGTTATGGACGCATCGGTCGTAACATACTGCGCGCCTTGTTCGAGAGCGACAAAGCCTACGATATCGAGATCGTCGCCATCAACGACCTGGGCGACGCCCATATCAACGCTCACCTGACCCAGTACGACACTGTCCACGGCCGCTTCAACGCCAAGGTCGGCTACGACGAGGCCGCACTCTACATCAATGATAAGCGCATCAATATCTACAGCGAGCGGGATCCGGCCAAACTGCCCTGGGGCGAGCTGGACATCGACGTCGTCTTCGAGTGTACCGGCCTCTTCACCACTGGCGAGAGCGCCGGCGCCCACCTCAAGGCTGGCGCCAAGAAGGTGCTGATCTCAGCCCCCGGCAAAGACGTGGACGCCACCATCGTCTTTGGGGTCAACCATGACAGCCTGACCGCCGACATGAAGGTCGTCTCCAACGCCTCCTGCACCACCAACTGCCTGGCTCCCATCGCCAAGCCGCTGCAGGAAGCCTTGGGCATAGAGTCCGGCCTGATGACCACCATCCACGCCTACACCAACGATCAGCGTCTGAACGACGTCTACCACAAGGATCTGCACAGGGCCCGCGCCGCCGCCATGAACATGATCCCCACCAAGACAGGCGCTGCCGCCGCCGTCGGCCTGGTGGTCCCCGAGCTCAAGGGCAAGTTCGACGGCATGGCCGTGCGGGTGCCCACAGTCAACGTTTCCCTGGTGGACTTGACCTTCGTGGCCAGCCGCGACACCAGCGTCGAGGAAGTGAACGCCATCCTCACCGAGGCCGCCAACCACGGCGCCCTCAGCCAGGTACTGGCCATCAACACGGCGCCTTTGGTGTCCATGGACTTCAACCACGTGGCCTATTCCTCCAACTTCGACGCCACCCAGACCAAGGTCCAGGGCCGGCTGGTGAAGGTGATGAGCTGGTACGACAACGAATGGGGTTTCTCCAACCGCATGCTCGATACCGCCACCGCCATGATGGCAGCCAAGTAAGAGTAAGAAAAAAGGAACGGGGCCAATTGGCCCCGTTTTTTTATGCCCGCTTGCGTCTGCCCGGCTGCTGCCAGTCGGCCAGGAAGGCCTCCAGCTCAAGGGGAGCCAGAGCCTTGCTACACAGGTAGCCCTGGTACTGCTGGCCCTGCAGGGCGCGGATGAAGTCCAGCTGATCCTCGGTTTCCACCCCTTCTGCCACCACGTCCAGCTTGAGGCTGTGAGCCAGGGCCATCACCGCCTGTACTATGGCCGCATCCTGGGGATCGTTGAGCACACCGGCGGTGAAGGATCTGTCTATCTTCAGTCGGTGTATGGGGAAACGTTTGAGTTGCACCAGGTTGGAATAGCCGGTGCCGAAGTCATCGATGGACAGGGTCACCCCCAGCTTGCGCAGCGCCTCCAGAATGCCGCGGGCCCGCTCCGGATTCTGCATCACGGCGCTCTCGGTCAGTTCCAACTCCAGCAAGGCGGGATCCAGGCCTGTCTCGACCAGAATGGCGCTCACCTGCTTAACGAAGTCATGCTGGTTGAGCTGGATGGCGGAGAGGTTGACCGCCACCGGCAGGGGGGATTCGAAGCGAGTGGACCAGGCCGCCGCCTGGGCGCAGGCGGTGCGCAGCACCCAGTCCCCCAGGGGCAGGATCAGGCCCGTCTCCTCCGCTACCGGGATCAACTCGTCCGGCGACACCTGCCCCAGCTCTTCATCCTGCCAACGCAGCAAGGCTTCGAGGCCGGTGAGGCTGTTGTCGGCCACCAAGATCTTGGGCTGGTAGGCCAGGCTCAGGCTGCCCTGCTCCAGGGCCAGGCGCAGCCGCTTTTCCAGCACCTGGCGCCGTTCCACGGCCGAGGTCATGCCGGCCTCGAAAAACTGGAAGTTACTGCGCCCGGCCGCCTTGGCCTGGTACATGGCGGCGTCGGCATGGACCATCAACTCGTGCTTGTCGGCACCGTTGTCCGGGTAACAGCTGATGCCGACGCTGCAAGAGATCCGCACCTCGTTGCCGTCCAGGCAAAAGGCGCTGGTCATCAGCGCCACCATTTCCTCGGCCAGGGCCGCACTCTTGGCCCTGTCTGTACCGGCAAAGGTCAGCACCAGGAACTCGTCGCCGCCGACCCTGGCCACCAAGCCGTCGTCCCCTAGGGCCTTCTTGAGACGCGAGGCCGCCGCCTGGATCAGGGCATCCCCCACATGGTGGCCAAGGGAGTCGTTGACCCCCTTGAACCTGTCGAGATCCACGAAGAAGACGGCGAAAGGCAAGGTGAGGCGCCGGGCCTCAGCCAACACGGCATCCAGGCGCTGCTCCAGCAGCAGCCGGTTGGGCAGCCGGGTCAGGGGATCGTGCATCACCATGGCCTGCAACTCGGCGTTGGCCTCTTGGAGGGAGGCCGCCAGCCGGGCATTGTGGGACGCGAGGTGGGCATCGAAGACCGCCATCACCAGGCCGGCCATCATGATGCTGGCAGCCACCAGGGCCACCCCAATGGCCAGGTGAATGGAAGAAAGGGCGTCACTGGCCATGCCACCGGTAGCCAGGGGAAAACGCGCCGCCGCCATGCCGGTGTAGTGCATGCCGCAGATGGCGACCCCCATAGCCAGGGCAGCAGCCAGGCGGTAGCCCAGGGCAGGCCTGTCACTGCCGGGGTTGAGCCTGAAAGCCAGCCAGAGCGCCGCACTGGCGGCGCTGACCGCCACCAGCACCGACAGCCACAGCAAGGCCCCGTCGTAGTGGATGCGGGTGGGCATTTCCATGGCCGCCATGCCCACGTAGTGCATGGCACAGATCCCAAGGCCCATGGCCAGGCCACCTGCCAAGAGGCGGCCACCACCGAGCCGGGGCACATTGACCAGGCCAAGGGCCAGGGCCGAGGACAACACGGCTGCCAGCATGGACAAGGCGGTCAGCCCCAGGTCGTAACCCGTCTTCATGGGCAGTTGCAGGGCCAGCATGCCGATAAAATGCATGGCCCAGATCCCGGTCCCCATGGCGAAGGCGCCGCCCCAGCGCCAGAGCAGCCGCCGTTTGCCCTGGCGCGCCGCCCTGACCCTGCCGGCCAGATCCAGGGCCGTAAAGGAGGCCATCACAGCCACCCCAAAGGACAGGGCCACCAGGGCCAGGTTGTAAGTCCCCTGCATCTGCACCAACTGCTCCGACTTCTTAACAGGACGCGCTATTCTACAGGGCCCAGGGCAAGGAACAATCAAAGAGGTCAGGCCAGATCGCCAGGTTGTGACGCAGTTAAAGGCTTTATCGCCAACGCAACAACCAGTGATGCCTAGCAAGTAAACCTCGGAGCCATAGCGCCCAAGGATCTGCCGGGTCCAGATAAAGAAAAACCCAGCGCTAAGGCTGGGTTTTCTATTTGGTTGCGGGAGCCGGATTTGAACCGACGACCTTCGGGTTATGAGCCCGACGAGCTACCAGGCTGCTCCATCCCGCGTCAATTTCGTAGCTTGGCCCTGGTCTGGTGCCTTGCGTTGTCTTTCTGCCCCTCAGATGGCACAGAAATTTGTTTGGTTGCGGGAGCCCGGATTGGAACGGGCAGCCCTGCTGCGACGACCTGGGTCGTCGGTCAATCCTGAATAAAAGCATTGATCTTAAATTTGGTTGCGGGAGCCGGATTTGAACCGACGACCTTCGGGTTATGAGCCCGACGAGCTACCAGGCTGCTCCATCCCGCGTCTGATGGCGGCCACTATACGGACTTTTATGGCCTTTGCAACAGCTGTCGGTGCGCTTGCCTAGAAAGCCGGCAAAATGGCACCTGAAAGCTCAATAAATCAGCGAAATCGGCGATAAAGGCCCCAAAAGCTGAAACAGGCCAGCAGCACGCTGGCGGTCATGGTGCCTGTCATGGCCAAGGCATCGTGGCCCTGGGCGGCGGCCATCAGGGCGCCGACACCGGCCCCTATGCCAAAGCGCAGGCTGCCGGTCAGGGAGGCGGCGGTACCGGCCAGGGCCGGCAGCTGCTCCAGCACCAGGGCCATGATGTTGGAGCCCACCATCGACAGGCAGCCCACATAAGTCATCACCGCCACCACCAGCAGCCAGAAGGGGCCATTCCACCAAGCCGTGGCCAGGGCCACCAGGGCCGCCAGGCATTGCAGCCCCAGGGCAAAGGCCAGCAGGCGCTCGGCCCCCTTGCGCCCCACCAGGCGGCCGTTGACGAAGGTCAGCGCCATCAGCGACAAGACGTTGAGGCCGAAGTAGTAGCCGAAATGGCCCTCGGGCACCCCGAATTGGTCGATGTAGACAAAGGAGCCGGCGGTGAGGAAGGCCATCAGGCCACTGAAGGACAGGCCGGAGCAGAACATCAGCCCCAGCAGCGCCGGTTTTGCCAGCAAGGTGCGGTAATTGCCCAGCACTGTGCCAAGGGCCAGGGGCGCCTTAGCCGGCAGGGTCTCAGGCACCTTGGCCGCCACCAGCAGGCAGGCGGCGGCCCCGAAGGCGCCCAATACCCAGAAGATGGCGTGCCAGTCGGCCAGCAGCAGCACCCAACCGCCCAGCATGGGTGCCAGCAGCGGCGCCAGGGTCACCACCAGGGTGATGGTGGAGAAGAGCCTGGCCAGCTCGTTGCGATCGGACACCAGATCCCGCAGCAGCGCATAGATCACCACAGAGGCGGCGGCCCCGGCCCCGCCCTGCCCTATGCGCAACCACTGCAGGAAGCCGATGTCGGTGCTCAGGGCGCAAAGCGGGCACAGCAGGGTGAATACCAGGGTGCCCCAGAGCAGCACCGGCCGGCGGCCCAGGCTGTCCGCCAGGGGCCCCAGCGCCAGTTGGCCAAGGGCGAAGCCCGCCACATAAGCGGAGACGGTACCCTGCACGGCGCCGGGCGCCACCCCCAGATCCCGGGCGATGCGCGGCAGGCTGGGCAGGTACATGTCGATGGCCAGGGGGGTCAACATGGCGACCAGGCCCAGGGTCAGCAGCAACGAAAAGGGAACGCGAGGCACAGGACAGTCTCGGGAGCGGAGCTAGGCCACCTATTTTGCCACAGGCCTCAGCCCTTGGGGGCGCTGGCCAGGGCCGCTTGTCGCAGTTGGCTGAAGAGCCGTCGCAGCAGTACCGGCACCCCTTCCTTGCCGCGCTTGCCGGCCTCTTCGGCGATGCGCAGCGCCACCTCCGGCTTGGACAGCCTGCTGATGGCGGTGCGGATGATGGAGCTGGGCTCGCCATGGCCATGCCAGTGGGCCAGATGCCGGAACAAGGCCCCATAGCCCTCTTCGAAGAAGAAGTGCTCTATATCCAGGGCTGGCAGTTGGGTCAGGCTGGCCTCCGCCTGATTGCCGAGAGTGCCCCTCACCTTGTCGGCGTAGCGGTCGCCGGCTTCGTCGCCGTCGCAAAGCACATGGACCCCTATGCCCAGGTCCCGGGCCAGGTGCAGCAGCGGTTTGAGGCCACATTGGGCGAAATCGATGACCTTGATGCCTTCGGCGGCCAGGTGTACCCCGGCCAGGTGGGCCAGCTCCGACATCAACCAGATCTCGGTCTCCCCCTCCACCAGCAGCCAGCAGCGGGCGAAGAGGCTGCTGGGCCTGTTGACCCTCAGGTGGAAGCCGATCCGCCGGTAGTCGTCCTCCCGCAGCAACTGCTTGAGGCGAAAACAGCGGAGCTCCCCCTGGCGCCGCACCAGACGGCGGATGGCCATCAGATCCTGGGCTCCCAGCAGCTCCGCCGACTGGGTCAACAGCAGCCGCCCCAAGGGCAGCTGGGACACCAGGCTCCAGAAGGTCGCCAGCATCACCGGGTGCAGCCGCGCCTCCGGCATGTCCAGCAGCAGTAACGGCCTGGCCAGGCGGGCCAGGGGCTTGTCCCCTTCCTGGACCATCATGACCCCGAAGAGTCCCAGCAGCGCCATCCTCGTCTGGCGGCTCGATTGGGTGATCACCTGCTCCAGGGTGCGGATGGCCTGCCAGTTGACCGGTTGGCGGGCGATGGCAAAGCGGCTGCGCGGCACCTTGGGCGCCTCTTCGCTGAAATAGCGGGCCAGCACCGCCTTCACCGAGGCCAGCCCCTCTTCCAGGGCCTGCTCCTTGAACTGCTCGGGGGCGTCCAGCAGCGTCTTCAGCCAAGGGGTCTTGGCCAGGTGTTCGGGTTCGGGGAAACCAAGGCGCAGCAAGGGGTGCAGGGCCAAGAGGTGGCGGGCCAGGCGCTGGCACTGCTCCGCCTCCAGGGGCTGGCCCTTGGCATCGGCAAAGAAGAGGCGGCTGCCCTGCCCCAGCCTCGCCTGCCAGCAGAGGCGGATGCGCATATGGCCGTCAGACTGGCCCCACATCAGCTGGCGCAGGGGCCTGTAGCGCAGCCGCCGCCAGTGGCCGCCTTGGCGCTCCACGAAAGTTAGGCTCAGTTGCAGTTGGTCGGTGCCTTGGTAAAAATCGGCCTCTTCGAACACCGCCTCCACGCCCTGTGGCCCCATGACCCTGTCCAGGGCATTGAGGAAGGAGCGCCGCCCCCAGGCGTTTTCGCCGATGAGGGTGGTGGCCTGGTCCAAAGGCAGGGAGAGCGCCTTGATACCCTGGAAGTGAAGAATGTCTATCTGCTCTAAGCGCATATCGGTCCTACATGCGGATCTGGCCCTGGCCGCCACCTTGGAGGCCGCCCTGCCGGAATTCGGCGGCGGCCGCTCTGTGGCGCAGTACCGGGCCCGGTTCACCGGCCCCCACCTTTGCCTGGTGGCCCTGGTGGATGGGGTGCCCGCCGCCTTTAAGCTTGGCTATGCCCTTGACGATACAACCTTTTATTCCTGGCTGGGAGGGGTATTGCCGCCCTACCGCCGCCAGGGCCTGGCCCAGTTGCTGCTGGAAGCCCAAGAAGCCTGGGCCGCCGGCCAGGGTTATGGCCGTATCGAGGTCAAATCCTCGGGGCGCTTTCCCGCCATGCTGGCGCTGCTGGCCAGGAACGGCTACCAAGCCTGTGGCGAGCACAACGGCAAGATCTTGTTCGCCAAGCCATTAAGCTGCTAGACGTTTAAGGAAAGGCTGTAGAAAAGCCCAGGCCGGCCGATAACAAGACAAGTCCTTCACGGAGGTGGTTTGATGAGAGAACGCTCCCTTGCCTTCAAGCTGTTCCTGACAACAGGGCTGCTGCTGTTGGTGTCTATCGGCGTCCTGACCCTGGTGGTGGCCGGCTTCCTGGGCAGCACCGCCGGCAAAGTCAGGGGCGAGAGCACCCGCCAGGTGGAAGACGAACTGATGCGGCGCCTGGAGGCCCAGGCCGGCCAGTACGGCGAGCAGATGGCCGGCCTCGTCAACGGCGCCTTCAGGGTGCCCCTGTCCCTGGCCGGCCAACTCAAGGGCAGCATCGAGTCCGGCGCCCCTCTGGCCCGGGACAAGGTGGTGGAGCTGGACAAATCCATGCTGGCCGCCAACCAGGGCCTGAGTTCCATCTACAGCCAGTTCGAGGCCAACGGCTATGACGGCCGCGACGCCGACTTCAAGGAGGGCTTCAAGCATTCGGTGAAGGGGGTCGGCACCCTGGAGATCTATTTCACCCGCAACCGCGACGGCAAGATAGAACAGCAGGTGGTGGACGACGCCGAGGAAAAGCACGTGGCCACCATAGGGGCCAACGGCCTGCGTGAAGCCGAGTGGTACCTCTGCGCCATGGACACCCACAAGCCCTGCCTGATGGAGCCCTACCTCTACGAGATCACCCCCGGCTATTCGGAGCTGATGACCTCCCTGACGGTGCCGGTGATGGCCGACAACCGCTTCCGGGGCGTGGTGGGGGTCGACATGAACCTGCCCATCTTCCAGAAGAAGGTCGAGGCCCTGTCCCAGTCCCTCTACGGCGGCCAGGCCAAGGTGATGCTGCTGTCCCGCCTCGGCCTGCTGGTGGGTGCCAGCCACCACAAGGACAAGCTGGCCAAACCGCTCAAGGAGGTGATGCCGGCCTTGGCCGACAAGATCCTCGGCCTGCATGGCAAGGGCCGGCTGGAAACCGGCGACAGCCTCATCGTCGCCTACCCGGTGGACATCCAGGCCGCCAACCAGATCTGGACCCTGGTCATCGAAGTGCCCAAGGCCTTGGCCCTCAAAGACGTGGACGCCATGAACCGGTCCATAGGCCATGACTTTGACCAGCTGGTGCTGAGCCAGGCCGGCATAGGGGTGCTGGTGATCCTGTTGGGTCTGGCCGTGATGCTGGTGCTGGTACGCACCATCACCACCCCCCTCAAGACACTCAACGGCCGCATGGACGATCTCAACGGCAGCGAGGGGGATCTGACCAAGGAAGTCAGCATCGACACCCACCAGGAGCTGATCACCCTGGCCGGCGGTTTCAACCGTTTCCTCGGCAAGCTCAGGGGCATGGTCGACCACCTCAAAGGGGTCAGCCTCGACGTGCAGCGCCAGGCCGAAGGCAGCGCCCGCATTGCCTCCGACACCCGTAACCTGGTGGCCCGCCAGCACGGCGAGATAGAGTCGGTGGTTACCGCCATGAACCAGATGAGCGCCGCCGCCAGCGAGGTGGCCCGCTTCGCCGCCCAGGCCGCCGACGAGGCCAGCCAGGCCAACGGCGCCGTCCAGGGCTCCAGAACCACCCTGGGCTCGGCCGTGGCCGACGTCAAGGGCCTGGCCGACGACATGTCCACCGCCGCCACCGCCGTCAACCAGGTAGCGGCCCGCAGCGCCGACATCAACTCCATTCTGGAAGTGATCCGCGCCATCGCCGAGCAGACCAACCTGCTGGCCCTGAACGCCGCCATCGAAGCGGCCCGGGCCGGCGAGCAGGGCCGCGGCTTCGCTGTGGTGGCGGACGAGGTGCGGGCCCTGGCCGCCAAGACCCGCAGTTCCACGGACGAAATCGCCGGCGTCATCAACAGCCTCAACCAGGAGGTAAGCGCCACCGTCGCCGTCATGGACCAGGGGGTGGAGCGGGCCAGCAGCACCGTCGGCCAGGCCCAGAGCGCCCTGGAGGATTTGACCCAGGTGGTGAGGCTCATCGACACCATCAACGACCACGTCACCCAGATGGCCACGGCCGCCGAGGAGCAGAGCTCGGTAAGCGACGAGATCAACCGCAACATCACCGGCATCGGCAGCGCCGCCAACGAGCTGGCGGCACTGGCCCAGCAGGCCGAGCAATCGGGCCAGCAACTGCACGGCCTGGTGGGGGATCTGGATAGGGAACTGGGCAAGCTGCGCACCTGAGGCAGCAACAGGCCGTCTCTGGCAGGGACGGCCTGGCTGTCGTAGTATCGGGGGCTTGGCTTTTTAGTTGATTTGTCCCTCTCCCATGCAGAATTTCGTCTACCACAGCCCCACCGTCATCCGCTTTGGCGAAGGGGAAATCGCCCAGCTGGCCCGCCATATCCCCGAGGGCGCCAAGGTGCTGCTCACCTATGGCGGCGGCTCCATCTTCCAAAACGGCGTCTATGACCAGGTCAAGGCGGCCCTCAAGGGCATGCCCTTCGGCGAGTTCGGCGGCATAGAGCCCAACCCCCGCTATGAGACCCTGATGCAGGCGGTGGCGCTCGTCCGCAACGAAGGTTTTGATTTCCTGCTGGCCGTGGGCGGCGGCTCGGTGCTGGACGGCACCAAGTTCATCGCCGCCGCCATTGGCTTCGACGGCCTGGATCCCTGGGACATCCTCGCCAAACAGAGCCCGGTCAAGGCCGCCCTGCCCATAGGCACTGTGCTGACGTTGCCGGCCACCGGCTCCGAGACCAACGGCGCCGCCGTCATCACCCGCGGCCCCGACAAGCTGGCCTTCGTCTCCGATAAGGTCAAACCCCGATTCGCGGTGCTGGATCCGGCCACCACCTACAGCCTGCCCCCCCGCCAGGTGGCCAACGGCGTGGTGGACGCCTTCGTCCATGTCATGGAGCAGTACATGACCCCTTCTGTGGCGCCGGTGCAGGACAGGTTCAGCGAAGGCCTGCTGCTGACCTTGCTGGAAGAAGGCCCCAAAGCCATGGCCAAGCCCCTGAACTACGATGTGCGGGCCAACCTGATGTGGGCCGCCACCATGGCCCTCAACGGCATCGTCGGTGTCGGCGTCGCCCAGGACTGGTCCACCCATAGCCTGGGCCACGAGCTCACCGCCCGCTTCGGCATAGACCACGGCCGCACCTTGGCCATAGTGCTGCCGGCCATGCTGCGGGTAAGGAAGGACGCCAAGCGCGCCAAGCTGCTGCAATTTGCCGAGCGCGTCTTTGCCGTGACAGGCGGCAGCGAAGAGGAACGCATCGAAGGCGCCATCGCCAAGATGGAAAGCTTCTTCCAGTCCCTGGACGTACCGACCCGGCTGCGCGACTACGGCGTTGAAGAGAGCGCTATCGATGGGCTGGTGGCGGCCCTGGAACGCAAGGGCATGACGGCCCTGGGCGAAGACGGCGGCGTCACCCTGGCGCTGAGCCGCCAGGTGTTCGAAGCCGCCTACTGAGGTACCAGCCACAAAAAAGCCCGCCAAGTCGGCGGGCTTTTTCGTGGCCAGAGGCTTAGGCCTTGAGAGCCACGGCTTCCTTGGCCAGGGCAGTGATACCGGCCCAGTCGCCGCTTTCCACCAGTTCCTTGGGGGCCAGCCAGCTGCCGCCGACGCAGAGCACGTTGGGCAGGGCCAGGTAGTCGGGAGCGCTCTTGAGGCTGATGCCGCCTGTGGGACAGAAGCGCACCTGGGGGATGGGGCCGCCCATGGCCTTGAGCGCCGGGGCGCCGCCGCTGGCCTCGGCCGGGAAGAACTTGAAGTAGGACAGGCCCAGATCCATGCCTTCCATCACCTCGGACAGGGTGCTGACGCCGGGAATGAGCGGCGCCGGGCCGGCCTTGGCGGCCTGGACCAGGGAGGGGGTCATGCCGGGGCTGATCACGAAGCGGGCACCGGCGGCCACGGCCGCCTGGTAGTCATCGCCGTTCAGCACAGTGCCGGCGCCCACCAGGGCGTCGGGCAGCTCACGGGCGATGGCGCTGATGGCGTCCAGGGCGCAGTCGGTGCGCAGTGTGACTTCCAGCACCTTGATGCCGCCGGCCATCAGGGCACGGGCCAGGGGCACGGCGTGCTCCAGTTTCTCGATGACCAGCACCGGCATTACCGGGCTGGCGGTCATCACCTCTTGGGGGGCAAGCTTCCAGGTCATTGGTTGTCCTCAAAGGGGAATCGGAACAGGGTGGCGCCCTGCTCGGCGCCGCACAGCTGCGGCCTTAAGTTCATGAAGAGGCCGCGACCCATGCCGATGCTGTTGGGGGCGAGATCGGCCTTGGCAGGCTGGCGCTGGGCCAGGGTCGCCTCGTCTACCAGCAAGGTCAGCTCGCCGGTGTGGGCGTCGAGGCGGATCATGTCGCCGTCCTGCACCTTGGTCAGCACAGGGTTGTCCAGGGCCTCGGGGGTGATGTGGATGGCGGCCGGCACCTTGCCAGAGGCACCGGACATGCGCCCGTCGGTGACCAAGGCCACCTTGTAGCCTTTTTCCTGCAAGACGCCGAGCGGCGGCGTCAGCTTGTGCAGCTCCGGCATGCCGTTGGCCTTGGGCCCCTGGAAACGCACTACCACTATGCAGTCTCTATCCAGCGCACCCGATTTGAAGGCGGCGTCCAGCTGGTTCTGGTCGGAAAAGACCACGGCCGGCGCTTCGATATGGGTGTTGGCGGCCGGTACGGCGGACACCTTGATGACGCCGCGGCCGAGGTTGCCGTGCATGACCCTCAGGCCACCCTCGGGGCTGAATGGCGCCTCGGGCTCGGCCAGCACGGCGGTGTCCAGGCTCTTGTCGGTGCCCTGGCGCCATTCCAGCTTGCCTTCATTGAGCCAAGGCTCCAGTTCGTACTGGTCCAGGCCCTCGCCCACTATGGTCTTGACCTCTTCGTTCAAAAGGCCCAGCTTGCGCAGGCCCTTGAAGAGGTAGGCCATGCCGCCGGCGGCCTGGAAGTGGTTGATGTCGGCCTGGCCGTTGGGGTAGATGCGGGTCAGCAGCGGCACCACCTTGGACAGGGCGTCGAAGTCGTCCCAGTTGATCTCGATGCCGGCTGCCCGGCCTATGGCCACCAGGTGCATGGTGTGGTTGGTGGAGCCGCCGGTGGCCAGCAGTGCCACCATGGCGTTGACCAGGGACTTGGCGGTCAGGATCTCAGCAAAGGGGGTGTAGTTGCCGCCCTGCTCGGTGAGGCGCGTCACCTGCTTGGCGGCGGCCTCGGTGAGGGCGTCGCGCAGGGCCGTGTTGGGGTTGACGAAGGAGCTGCCCGGCAGGTGCAGGCCCATCACTTCCACCATCAGCTGGTTGGAGTTGGCGGTGCCGTAGAAGGTGCAGGTGCCGGGGCTGTGGTAGGACTCGCTCTCGGCGCGCAGCAGCTCGTTACGATCGGCCTTGCCCTGGGCATAGAGCTCGCGGATGCGGGCCTTTTCCTTGTTGGGCATGCCGGACGGCATGGGGCCGGCAGGCACGAAGACGGTGGGCAGATGGCCGAAGCTGGCGGCGGCGATGAGCAGGCCGGGGACTATCTTGTCGCAGACCCCCAGCATCAGGGCGCCGTCGAACATGTTGTGTGACAGGGCCACGGCTGTGCTCATGGCGATGATGTCGCGGGACAGCAAGGACAGCTCCATGCCGGGCTGGCCCTGGGTGACGCCGTCGCACATGGCCGGTACGCCGCCGGCGAACTGGCCGACCGAGCCCACCTGGTGCAGCGCTTCCTTGATCAGGGCCGGGTAGCCCTCGTAGGGCTGGTGGGCCGAGAGCATGTCGTTGTAGGCGGAAACGATTGCCACGTTGGCCTTGGTGAAGGAACGCAGGCTGTCCTTGTCCGCCATGCCGCAAGCGGCAAAGCCGTGGGCCAGGTTGCCACAGGACAGGCTGGCGCGGTGCACGCCTTGGGCGCGCTGGCTTTCCACCTGTTCGAGATAGCGGGCGCGGGTGCCTTGGCTGCGCGCTTCGATACGGGCCGTTACCTCGGCCACAACCTTGTTCATGCTTCCTCCAGGTACAGGTAGAGGTCTACCGGGGTCTGCTTCTGGCCGAGGATGGCGCGGATCGGCATGGCCGCCACGTCATTGCTGGCCAGGGCCTGGTTCAGGGTGGCCTGCTTGTCGGCGCCCTCCAGGTGCAGATGGATCTGGCGGCTGCTCAGCAGCGCCGCCAGGCTCATGGAAATGCGGGCCAGGGGTTGGCTGGCCGGGTGGGCGGCGATCAGCCTGTCCTGGGTGTCCAGCCCCTGCCTGAGGTTGGGACAGTCGGGGAACAAGGAGGCGGTGTGGCCGTCGTTGCCCATGCCGAGGATCACCACATCCAGTGGCTGGGGCAAGGCGCCCAGCCAGTCGCTGGCGAGGCCAAGCCCCTCTTCCGGGGTGGCGTGAGGCGTCTTGAGGCCCACGAAACGGGCGCTGGCCGCCCTGCCCTGCAGCAGGTTTTCCCGCACCAGGGCTTCGTTGGAGGCCGGGTCGTCGATATCGACCCAGCGCTCGTCCGCCAAGGTCACCAGCACCTTGCTCCAGGTGATGGGCTGGCGGGACAGGGCGTGGAAGAATTTCAGCGGGGTACGGCCGCCGGACACCACCAGCGAGGCCTTGCCGCGCGCGTCTATGGCTTCCTGCAACTGGCCTGCGACCTTGGCGGCCAGGCTTTCTGCCAGGGCGTCTCTGTCGTTGAAGCGTTTCTCAACGGTGATCTTCATTTATTCCTCCCAGCTGCGGCCGTCACGGGTGATGAGGGCGATGGAGGCCACAGGGCCCCAGCTGCCGGCCTGGTAGCTCTTGGGCGCGTCGCCGCTTTGCTGCCAGGCGTCCATGATGGAATCCACCCAGGTCCAGGCCGCTTCCACCTCGTCGCGGCGCACGAAGAGCGCCTGGTTGCCGACCATGGCTTCCAGCAGCAGACGCTCGTAGGCGTCGGCGATGCGCTCGTCCCGGAAGGCCTCGAAGAAGGACAGGTCCAGCTTGGTGTTCTGCAGGCGCATTTGGGAGCCCAGGCCCGGCACCTTGCTCTGCATCTGCAGCTCCACCCCTTCCTCGGGCTGGAGGCGGATGATCAGCTTGTTGGCGGCCAATTGCTTCTGGGACTTGGCGAAGATGTTGTGGGGCAGCGCCTTGAAGCTCACCACCACTTCGGTGCACTTGGCGGGCATCCGCTTGCCGGTGCGCAGGTAGAAAGGCACGCCGGCCCAGCGCCAGTTGTCGATATCCACCCGCAGCGCCACGAAGGTCTCGGTGTGGGAGTTGGTGTTGGCGCCCTCTTCCTCGGCGTAGCCGGGCACGGCGTGGCCGCGCAGGAAGCCGGCCGTGTATTGGCCGCGTACCGTCACGTCGTTGACGTTGGCATTGGTGATGGGCCTCAGGGCCTTCAATACCTTGAGCTTTTCGTCGCGGATGGCGTCGGCGTCCAGGCTGACCGGCGGCTCCATGGCAATGAGGGTCAGCACCTGCAACAGGTGGTTCTGCACCATGTCGCGCATCTGGCCGGCCTTGTCGAAGTAGCTCCAGCGCCCTTCGATGCCAACCTCTTCGGCGACGGTGATCTGCACATGGTCGATGCAGCTGTAGTCCCAGTTCTTGGCGAAGAGGGCGTTGGCAAAGCGCAGGGCCAGCAGGTTCTGTACCGTTTCCTTACCCAGGTAATGGTCGATGCGGTAGATCTGGCGCTCGGCAAAGTGGGCGTCCACCTCGTCGTTGATGACGCGGCTGGAGGCGAGATCGTGGCCTATGGGCTTTTCCATGATCACGCGGCTGTTGTCACGGATGAGGTCGGCGGCGGACAGGCCCTGGCAGATGCTGCCGTAAAGGGAGGGCGGGGTAGCGAAGTAATAGACTTCCGGGGTGTCGTGGTTGACCGCCTCGTGGATGGCCCCATAGGCATCCAGATCGGCAAAGTCCAGGTCCACGTGGCCGAGACGGGCCTTGAAGCGGGCCAGTACTGTCTCGTCCACCGGCTCCTTGAGGAAGGTTTCCAGGGTCTTTTCGATGGGATCGGCCTCCCCCCTGGCGACGCCGACGATACGGCTGTCGTCGTGCAGCAGCCCCGCCTTGTCCAGTTGATAGAGGGCCGGCAGCAGCTTGCGCCTGGCAAGATCCCCCTTCACCCCAAAGAGCACCAGATCGCAAGGGCCTATGGCTTGCTCCCGTTTCATGCGTGCATCCTTCCGCTGATCAGTTACGTTGTAATTTAACTACATTATATGCGGGAAAACCCCACCGCTGTCTATCTCCTGGGCACAGAATTTCGCCTTGCAAACTTTCATAAGAGGTTTTTTTTCATAATAATGGCGAAAACGGTAAGCATCAGTGGGATCTTCCCGGCGGCCTGCCTCAGACCATAAGGAAATTGTAGCCATGAACACCCTGGATAAAATCGCCAAGAGCCTGGGCAGCCTGTCGAAGTCCGAACGCAAGGTGGCGGAGGTGATCCTCGCCAACCCCCAGTCGGCCATCCACTCTTCCATAGCTTCACTGGCCAAGGCCGCCGATGTCTCAGAGCCCACCGTCAACCGCTTTTGCCGCCGCCTGGACACCAAGGGTTTCCCCGACTTCAAGCTGCACCTGGCCCAGAGCCTGGCCAACGGCACCCCTTATGTGAACCGCCATGTAGAGGAAGACGACGGCCCCGACGCCTATACCGCCAAGATCTTCGAATCGGCCATGGCCTGCCTGGACACGGCGAGGCGCAGCCTGGACACGGCCGTCATCAACCGCGCCGTAGATCTGCTGACCCAGGCCAAGAAGATCTCCTTTTTCGGCCTTGGCGCCAGTGCCGCCGTGGCCCATGACGCCCTCAACAAGTTCCTGCGCTTCAACGTGCCCGTCATCTATTCCGACGACGTGCTGATGCAGCGCATGAGCTGCATGAATTCCGCCGCCGACGACGTGGTGGTGCTGCTGTCCCACACCGGCCGCACCAAGAGCCTGGTGGAACTGGCCCGCCTGGCCCGCGAGAACGATGCCACCGTCATCGCCATCACCTCCAAGGATTCGCCGCTCGCCAAGGAAGCCAGCATCGCCATCGGCATGGACGTCCCGGAAGACACCGACGTCTACATGCCCATGGCCTCCCGCCTGGCCTCCCTGACCGTCATCGACATTCTCGCCACCGGTTTCGTGCTGCGCCGCGGCCCCCGATTCAGAGAAAATCTGCGCCGGGTGAAGGACGTGCTGCGGGATTCCAGGTTGGAAAAAGACGACGAAAAGCGCTGATCGGATTTGTAGTAAAATTACATCATCTGGACAAGGCTTATGCTATAGTGGCTCCGTCGCCATTGTTGGTAAACAGTCATGCTCAGAAGAACGAAAATCGTCACCACCCTGGGGCCCGCCACGGACAAGGGTAACAACCTCGAGAACATCATCAGGGCCGGCGCCAACGTCGTCCGCCTGAACTTCTCCCACGGTAAACCTGAAGATCACATGGGCCGCGCCAAAGCGGTCCGCGACATCGCCGCCCGCCTCGGCCGCCATGTCGCCATCCTCGGCGATCTCCAGGGTCCCAAGATCCGCGTCTCCACCTTCAAGGACGGCCCCATCCAACTGGCCGTCGGCGACAGCTTCGTGCTGGACGCCGAGCTACCGGCAGGTGAAGGCCACCAGGGCGCCGTCGGCTTGGACTACAAGGCCCTGCCCCAGGACGTAGAGAAAGACGACGTGCTGCTGTTGGATGACGGCCGGGTACAGCTGGTGGTAACCGGCGTCGAAGGTGCCAAGGTGTTCACCCGCGTCATCATCGGCGGGCCCCTGTCCAACAACAAGGGCATCAACCGCCAGGGCGGCGGCCTCACAGCCCCTGCCCTGACCGACAAGGACAAGGCCGACATCAAGACCGCCGCCGCCATCGGCGTCGACTACCTGGCCGTTTCCTTCCCCCGCAGTGGCGACGATCTCCGCTACGCCCGGGAGCTCGCCGAGCAGGCCGGCGCCAAGGTGCTGATCTGCGCCAAGGTGGAGCGGGCCGAAGCGGTAGCCGACGACGAAACCCTGGACGACATCATCCAGGCCTCAGACGCCGTCATGGTGGCCCGTGGCGACCTGGGCGTCGAGATCGGCGACGCCGAACTGGTAGGCCAGCAGAAACGCATCATCAAGCGCTCCCGCGAGCTGAACCGGGTGGTGATCACCGCCACCCAGATGATGGAGACCATGATCGAGAGCCCCATGCCGACCCGGGCCGAGGTCATGGACGTGGCCAACGCCGTGCTGGACGGCACCGACGCCGTGATGCTCTCTGCCGAGACCGCCGCCGGTAAATACCCGGTAGAAACCGTGGAAGCCATGGCCAGGGTCTGTATCGGTGCAGAGAAGAACCCGGCCGCCCTCATCGACACCCACCGCATGAGCCACAGCTTCAACTCGGTGGAAGAGACCGTCAGCCTGGCCACCATGTACGCCGCCAACCACCTGGCCGGCGTCAAGGCCATCATCGCCCTCACCGAGAGCGGTGCCACCCCGCTGATGATGTCCCGCATCAGCTCGGCCCTGCCGATCTTCGCCCTGTCCCGCCACGCCAACACCCTCAACCGGCTGGCGCTGTATCGCGGTGTCTTCCCGGTGGCTTTCGACTCCAGCCACTACCGCGACGAGGCCCTGAAACGCGAGGCCCTGGCCCTGCTCAAGGGCAAGGGCCTGCTGCAGAGCGGCGATCTGGTGCTGCTGACCCACGGCGACCGCATGGAAACCATAGGCGGCACCAACACCTGCAAGATTTTGCAGGTCGACTGAGTCTCCGAAACGCAAAAAGGCGCCTGATGGCGCCTTTTTTATGCCTGCCTGGATCAATAGTGCAGCGGAAGTGCCTTATTCTCCAAGACCTGCATGACCAGCAGAGACAGGGCTGCTATGGTGTCACCATTTTCAGCCCCAAGGGACTAGCATGAAGAGCGGTAACATTCGCGCCAACATCAAGATCGGCGCCAAGGTGGCAGTGGTACTCAAAGAAGACCAAAGCAGCGGCGCCCTGACCGAAGGGGTGGTGCAGCGCATCCTCACCAACTCCGCCAACCATCCCCACGGCATCAAGGTCAGGCTGGAAGACGGCCAGGTCGGCCGGGTAAAAGAGATCCATAACGACTGAGGTTTGTCCCCGGGGCCAGCTTTATAGGGGTCTGCGGACTAGAGATCAAAAAAGCCCCTGCAAAGGGGCTTTTTTTTAAGGCTCAGTAGATATTGATGGTGTAGTCGATGTTCTGCACCTGCTCACCGTCGCCGGCTTCGTAGCGGGAGCGGATACTGAGCTTGTGCTCCCCTGGCGGCAGGGGTTTGACCATCACCCAGTAGCCTTCGGTGGCCGAGGGCGTGATCTTGGGCGGCAGCCGGTCTCGGGACACGGCCCCCAACAAATCGAAGCACTGCCTGGAACTCTGCTTGAAAGGCGCCAGGTTGCCCATGTCCTGGCCATCCACCTGCAGGCTCAGTTCCTTGATCAGCGGCCAGCTGACCTGCACCGCCTGCTGCATGGTCTCGCAGGGGTACTGGTTCTCGAAATTGGGGGCAGCCAACATGCTGAGCATGGGTACGAACAGGAACTTGCCTGCCGGCACGTTGCAGTAGCGATCCACCTTCTGGCCGTTGGGTGCGCTGGCCAGGAACCAGACAGGTCCCTTCTGGTTGTAGTCGCAGCGGTGCCCTGTCACGTCCGCATAGGGGCTGGCCGGCCCGGGCACGGACTTCTGCCACTGCCACCAGGCCACAGCGTATTGTTCCTGGCTGACCTTGGCCACCCTCATCCTGGGGGGCAGCAAGGCCTCATCCAGGGCCAGAGTCTCAAAAGAAAACAATGCAAGCATCAAAGCCAGGATCCCGGCTCGACTCCCCTTATCCATCTCCAACATTCCCTCATTGTCCTGTAGCAAGGATCTTTGCCTCGCTTTTCCTGCTTTTACAGCAGGTTGAACACTAAATTAACAAATAAGAGGGAAATGTAAAGCAAAGGCTCCGGTTTGAGCGCACAAAGTTGCCATGGTGTCTCGCTTTGGACGACAGCACCCTGGGCCAAGGCAAGGGATAGCCTAGCGCCGGCGCCGCCAGCCGAGGCGGTTACCAAGGGCGTTGATCACCGAGCCCACCACCACCAATGCCGCCCCAAAATAAGACAGCCAGGGCAGCTGGGCGGTATCGAAACCAAAGGGCAGAAAGGGCGCCAGCATCGCCACGAACAGGAAGGTGAAGAGCGGCGTGGTGGCCAGCAGGGCCGACACCTTGGAGGCCTCCCAGTGGTTGAGCGCCTCGGCAAAGGCGCCGTAGGCGATGAGGGTGTTGAAACAACAGAACAGCAGCCAGCCTCCTTCCCAGGTCGAAAGGTGCAGCACCTGGGCGGGGCTCGCCATAGGCAGGAACACCAGGGCACCGGCCAGGTTGATGAGCATCATGATCTGCACCGAGTTGAAATGGCGCAGCAGCTTCTTCTGGGCCAGGGCATAGGCGGCCCAGGTCACGGCGGCGATCACCATCAGGAAGATGCCGAGGCCAAGGCCGGCAAAATCGGTGACGATCTGCACCAGGCGTTCGTTGAAGAAAAGCCCCAGGCCCAACACCAGCACCAAGACCCCCAGCAGCTGGGACGGCCCGAAGGGCTCCTTGTAGAGCCAGACGCCCCCCAAGAGCAGCAGCAGCGGCGCCAACTGGATCACTGTCTGGGCAGTACGGGGGTCGAGGTGGCGAAGGGCCAGCAGGTAGAAGCCGTAGTTGGCCAGCAGGCCGACGATGCTCACCCCCAGCAGCCAGGGCCCCTGCCCTTCGAGGCGGCCAAGCTGCGGCAAATTCCCCTTGGCTCCCAGCCAAGTGGCTAGGATAAGGCCAGAAACCAGGAAGCGGTAGAAGGTGATGGTGTAGGGGTCCATGTGCACCAGCACTTCCTTGAGGGCGATGGGCAAGAGGCCCCAGAGCAGCACTGTCACCAACGACAAAAACGCGCCAAAGCCGGCGCGCCCTGATAACGGATGCATGGATAAGCTCCGAAAGTGGGTAGATGAAAAGCCCTGAGCCAAGCTCAGAGCAACAGCTGTTTGACCTTTTCCCGGTAGGAGCGCCCAACCCGCAGCTCATCGCCGCTCTTGAGGCGCACCAGGTAGTCGGCGCTGGCCAGGTTGATGAGCTGGCCGATGCGTTCGCGGTTGACGATGGCGCTGCGGTGGATGCGCACGAAGCGGCGGGGGTCCAGCATGGCCTCCAGCTCTTTCATGGTCTTGCGCATGATGTGGGTGACGCCCTTGGCGTGGATGCACATGTAATCGCCGGCGGCGTCCACCCAGTCGATGTCGGCAACGGCCACCAGGCTCACTTCTGAGCCGTCGCGGATGGCCAGTTGGCTGGCGTAGTCGCCGGTCACCGCCTCGCCACGGCTGAGGCGCTGCTGCACCTCGTCCATGCTTACGCCGGCCAGTTCCGCCAGGGCCTTGAGCATGCGGGCCTCGCGCCGCGCCTGGTCACGCTGCTCCAGTTGGCTGCCGATGCGCTCCAGGCAATCCTTGAGGCGCTCGCCATCCACGGGTTTCAGGAGGTAGTCCAAGGCGTGGAGTTCAAAGGCCTTGACCGCGTAATCGTCATAGGCGGTGACGAAGACCACCAGCGGTAGATCCAGGTCTTTTTCCACCAGGGATTCGAGCAGCTCGATGCCGCTCATGCCCGGCATCTGGATGTCGAGGAACACCAGATCCGGCTTGAGTGCCACTATGGACTGCAAAGCCTCCTTGGCGGAGGAAGCCTCCCCCACCAGCGTCAGGGCCGGATAGTCGGCCAGGCGGAGTTTCAGTCCCTGGCGGGCCAGGGGCTCGTCGTCAACTATCAGGGTTCTAATGGTCATTCTTCTGTCTGGTAGGGTATGCGTAAGTTTACGGTCAATCCCGAGGCCGCCCTGGAGGTCAGGGTGAAGGCGAAATCCTCACCGTAGAGGGTCTGAAGGCGCTCGCGGGTATTGGCCAATCCAAGGCCGGTGCTGGTGCTCTTGCCCTGCCCAAGGCCTGGGCCATCATCGGTGATCTCCAGCAAGAGATCACTACCAAAACGTTTGCCCGAGATCCAGAGGTTGCCCCCCTGCACCCGGGCCGCCACCCCGTACTTGATGGCGTTCTCGATAAGGGGCTGGAGGATAAGGGACGGCACCAGCGCCAGTTTCACCTCGTCCGCTATCTGCCAGTGCACCTTGAGGCGGTCGGAAAAGCGCACCTCCTCGATGGCGAGGTATTTTTCCATGGCCCGCACTTCCTGCTCCAGCGGCACCCGGCGGATAGGGTCGTTCTCCAACGAGTAACGCAGGAAGTCGGCCAAGCCCACCACCATGCGGTTGGCGGTGTCGTTGTCCTTGACCATCACCAGGGTGGAGATGGCGTTCAGGGTATTGAACAGGAAATGGGGGTTGAGCTGGTAGCGCAGGGCCCGCAGCTGCGCCTGCTGGGCGGCGTTGGTGGCCTTGAGTGCCTTCTCGTTCATCAGCTGCAACATGCGGTAGTACTTGATGCCGAAATAGAGGCCGCTCCAGGCCGCCAAGATGGGCACCGCCGCCACCACGTAGCCGTAATAGCCCGACCAGGCGTCCGGCGCCTTGTTGGGATAAAGCACGGCAAAGTAGAAGAAATTGCGCGCCAGCTGCCAGACCATGCCCACCAGCAGGCAGGCGAGAATGGCGATGAAGACGATGGTGCGGGGCCTGAAGTTCCAGATCCGCCGGTACAGGTAGCGCAGGGGTATGGACAGCAGCCAGCCGGTACCGCTCAAAAAGGCGATATGGACCCAGTACTTGTCTGAACTGCCGGCCAGGTAGTTGGAGATCCAGAACAGGGCGCCGTAGCTTGCCCAGCCGAAGCTGTGCAGCAGCCAGAAATACTTGTCGTGATGTCGGCCGAACAGGGTGCGGCCCACGTCCTTGGGATCGTCAGAGAGGGACTTTCTCATAAGGCGCCTCGGCAAGCGATAGAGGCGCAGTCAGCCTTGGGGCTTGGCAACATGAAGGGAACCGGGCAATGACTCTAGGGCGAAGGCTAAAGGACGCTTTCGAGGGCGGCAAGGCAATGGCCCCATGCTTTGCGATAATGCGCAGCATAGGCAAGGTAACCCGCCTGGGGATGGCGGCACCAGGCCTCGCAGAGGTGGGCAAAGACGGCCGCCATGGCCAGCAGCCGGGCCTTGTCCAGCGCCTCGCCGCCACCTCGCTGCCAGCCGCTGGTGAGCCTGTCGATGGGCACCTCATGGGTGATATGCAGGGCAGCGATGTCGTAATAGGGGTCGGCCAGGCTGCCATATTCCCAGTCCACCAGCCAGAGCCTGGGCCCTTGCCAGAGGCAGTTCTGGGGATTGAGATCCACATGGGCGGATACCAGCGGCAAGGGACTCTGCTCGATAAGGGCGTAGGCGGCCCAGGGCCCCTCGGCCCTGCCCTCGCCTGCCCCCAGGGCCAAGGCCCGCTCCCGCAAGGGCAACACCGGTAGTGCCAATGCCTGGCCCTGCAGCCAGCGGATGGCCCCCAAGAGGGCATCCAGCTTCTGCTCCGTATCGGCGGGGCCGGGCTCTGCGTCCAGGAAGCGGCACAGGGTCCAATCCCCCTGCTGCCAAAGCAGCTCCGGGCTGATGCCGGCAGCGCTTGCCGCCTGCCAAAGCCGAAGCTCGGCGCCGCGGTCTATGCCCAGCTCCAGGGCGGCGCTGTTTTGCCTGAGCAGCGCCTTGCCGGCGCCGCCCTCCAGCAGCCAATGGCGGTTGGTCAGGCCGCCCTCGAAAGGGGTGCGGCGGGCTTTGGCCCAGGGCTCAGGCAGGTTGCAGATCACGGCGCCAGCTCCAGTAGCCCGACAGGGCCATCAGCACGTAACCGAGGAACAGCAGCGCCGTCATGGCGAGATCCTTTTGCAGGTAGAGCCAGATGCTGACCCCATCGATGACCACCCAGTAGAGCCAGTTTTCCAGCACCTTGCGGGTCACCATCCAGGTGGTTAACACCGCAAAGCAGCTGGTGGCGCCGTCAAGATAGGGAAAGGCGGCCTGGGTGTGGTTGGCCATCAAGTAGCCCCAGCCCAGGGAGAGCAGTCCCCCGACCGCGATCAGCCGCAAGTGCCAGCCCAGCGGCCTGGCGTTGACCGGCAGCCGGCCCCCTTGGGTGCCCTGGCGCCAGCTCCACCAGCCGTAGCCGGCCATGGCCATGTAGTAGAGGTTGAGCACCGACTCGGACAGGAGCGCCACGTCATAGAAGAGCACCACGTAGATCAGGGTGCTGACCAGGGCCGCCGGCCAGCACCACTGGCTTTGGCGCATGGCCAGCCAGAGGTAGGCGACGGCCAGCACCACCGCCGCCCCTTCCAGGGGCGAGGTGGCCAGCAACTGGTCCAGCACTTCCTGAGCGAAGTGGCTCACGGGCGCAGATCCCCGCCCAGGAACTTGCAGACGAAGCTGGCCTTGCCCTTCGCGTGCTGGGCCTTCATGGCCTGCCCCACCACCGCCAACACCAGATCGTAGGGGCCGAACACCTGGGTGCTCATGGTGTTGGTGATCACCTTGAGCTCGGGGTGGCGGTTCAGCTCGTCGATAAAGGCCTGGATCGGCGGAATATAGTCATCCGCCAAGGGGTACATCGAGATCTCGACAGAGAGTTGCATCTTGGCTCCTTAGAAACGGTAACTGGCACTGACACCGACCACGCGGCCGTCGCCCAGTTGATAATAGGGATGTTCGGTGTAGCCGTCCGCCGGATCGTTGCCGAAGCCGCCGAAGCCGCGGGTGGCGTAGTGGCGGTCGAAGAGGTTGCGCCCAAAGAGATCCAGCTCCCAGTTGCCCTGCTGCCAGGCCAGGTTGGCGTGCCAGAGGGCATAGGCCCAGGACTGCTCGTCGTGGCTGTCGGAGAAGTAGTACTTGTCCTTGCCCTCGGTCTCGACGGTCAGCAGCCAGGCGTCCGCCAGCTGCCAGTCGGCGGCCAGGTGGTAGCTCCAGCGCGGCGCCTGGGCCTGGTCACGGCCGTCCAGCTTCTCGCCGCTGGCGTTGACGAAGTCCTTGTAGCGGGTCTTCAAGAGGCCCAGGCTGGCGCGCAGGCGCAGGCTCTGGGTGGCCTGCCAGCCAAGCTCCGCTTCCAAGCCCTGGTTGCGGCCGGAGGCGGCATTGTCCAGGTACTCGATGAACTCCACAGATCCGTCACCGCGGTCGCGGGTCTCGTAGGTCTTGACCTGCATGTTGTCCCGCCACATCTGGAAGACGCTGACCGCCAGGGACAGGTCGGATCGCAGCCACCACTTGGCCCCGGCCTCCAGGTTGACCGCCGTCTCGGTGTCGAAGCTGCGGTGCTGCGGGCTGACGCTGCCGGTGCTGTTGAAGCCGCCGGGCTTGTAGCCGCGGGAGAGCGCCAGGTAGTAGAGGGCGTTGTCCAGGCTGTAACCCAGGCTGAGATCGGCGCCCCAGAGGTTCTCGCTGTGGGAGAGCTGCTGGGGATAGCTGTCGTCGTAGTCGGCCTGCCAGCGCTCGAGGCGGGCGCCGCCGGTCAGGCGCCAGTTGCCTGACAGCGGCAAGGACAGCTGGCCGTAGAGGGCACTGTTGTCGCTCTTGATCTTGGAATTGAGGCCGCCGTAGGTGTAATCGCGCACCAGCTTTTCGTTCTGGTGGCGGCCGTAGACGCCCAGCACCCAGTCGGCCTGGCCCAGGCGGCCGACGGGCTTGGAGACCAGGCGCAGGTCCGCTACTTGGGTGTCGCGGTTGCGGTCGTAGGAATCGAAGCTCTCGTAGTCACCAAAAGGGCAGTCCCGGCTCTGGCAGTAGCCCGGGTTGGACCAGTCTTCGTCATAGCTGTAGAGGCTGCTTGATTTGCTGGCGGTGGTGCTGAGCTCGACCTTGGCCTTGTCCCAGCCGAGGTAACTCAGGCGCGAGCCCAAGCCGCGGCTGAGCTGCTTGTCGCGGCCCGGTTGGTCGGACAATGTGGTGCCGGAGTTGTCGAAGCTGAAGGCGTCGTAGCCGTTGTCCACGTCCAGGAAGAGGCCGGTCAGGTCCCACTGCCAATCGCTGCCGAGATAACGGAGTTTCAGGCGAGCGCTGTCTTCGCTGCGGTCGTTGGTGGCGTGGCCCAGGAAGCTGTTGAAGTTGTCGCCGTCTGAGTCGTAGCTGGAGCCGGCCAGGCGCGCCGACCAGCCCTCGCCCAAGCCGCCGCCGACGGCCCCTTCCAGGCGGCGGGCATTATGGTTGGCCAGGCTCAGGCGGCCATAGCCTTCGACATCCTGGGCAGGGTCTTGGGTGTGGATGTTGACGAGGCCGGCCAGGGCGTTGGCGCCGAAACGGGTGCCCTGGGGGCCGCGGAAGACCTCCACCTGGTCGACGTCGCTCAGGATGCCGGCAAGGCCGAGGCCGGAAAAGTCGAAGCCGTCGACCAAGAGGCCCACAGAGGGGTTGACCGGATCCACGAACTGGCTGCGCTCACCTATGCCGCGAATTTGGATGAAGCGGCCGCGGCTGGCCCCAGATGCGAAGTTGACGTTGGGCACCAGATCCAGGGCCTGGTCCAGACTTTCCGCATGGCGTTTGTCCAGCTCGTCGGCGGAGAGCACAGAGATGCTGTCGGTCAATTCGGTCAGGGCCTGGGAGCGGAAATCGCCGGTGACCTGCAGATGCTCGATGCCGTCGTCGGCCTGGGCCAGGGCGCTGAGCAGGGAAAGGGTGATAAGGGATTTTGGGAACATCTGGACCTCTTGGATAAGAGATCCGGGGCGTGCGGCAGTAATGGCAGAGCACCATCCCTACGCCGGTACGAGCCGGATCAGGTTCAAAGGGTCTGTCGGTGCACCGACATCTCAGGCCTGAAAGGCCTCCCCCTGGTGAAAATTCGCGGCGATTGTAACGAGACCGCAATCCAATGTCAGCCCCTTACCGCCAGCAAGCGGTAAGCAGTGACCTCCTTGCTCCCAGCTACCAGCGCCTAGCCCCTGGCCAGCATGGGCCCCAGCGGCCTGCCACCCAGCAGGTGCAGGTGGATATGGTAGACCTCCTGACCGCCGTGGCTGCGGCAATTCATCATCAGCCGGTAGCCGTCTTCGGCCACGCCGGCGTCCCGGGCCAGCTTGGCCGCCACCGTCATCATGCGGCCCAGATAAGGCTCATGATCCTCGGTGATGTCGTCGGCGGTGGGAATGAGGATATTGGGCACGATCAGCACATGGACGGGGGCCTTGGGGTTGATGTCCCTAAAGGCGGTGACCAGGTCGTCCTGGTAGAGGATCTCGGCGGGGATCTCGCGGCGGATGATCTTGGAGAAAATGGTTTCTTCGCTCATCTGGTGCTCCTTAAGCGGCTTCGAAGTCCATGCTAGACTGGCAGCCAAACCCTTGATGCTGCAAGCCAATGACTGCCATCCATTATGACATCAAGCCTGTAAGCCTTAGCAGGCATTTGTTCGAAGTGCTCCTCACCATCGACGAACCCGAGGCGGGCGGCCAGCAGCTCTGGCTGCCAGCCTGGATCCCGGGCTCCTACCTCATCCGCGATTTTGCCAAACACCTGCAATGGATAGAGGCCAGCGACGAGGACGGCAACCCCGTCACCGTCACCAAGCTCGGCAAGGCCCGCTGGCAGCTGGGCCAGGTAGAGGGGCCGGTGCAGGTGCGCTACCAGACCTACGCCTGGGATCTGTCGGTGCGCGGCGCCCACCTCGACGAGACCCACGGCTTCTTCAACGGCACTTCGGTGTTCCTGGCCGTCGCCGGCCAGGAGAGCGAGCCGGTCACGGTCGACATCCAGGCCCCCCTGGAGGCCCCCCACTGGCAGCTGGCCACTGGCCTGCCCCGCCAAAGCGGCGAGCCCTGGGGCTTCGGCCGCTTCCAGGCCCAGGACTATGACGCCCTCATCGACCATCCCGTCGAGATGGGCGACTTCGAGGTGCTGAGCTTCAAGGCCAAGGGCATACCCCACCACCTGGTGCTGACCGGCCATCATTATGGCGACAGGGAGAAGCTCAAGCGGGATCTGGCCGCCATCTGCGAGACCCAGCTGGATTTCTTCGGCGAGCCCCACCCCTTCACCGAATACTGGTTCCTGACCATGGTCACGGCGGACAGTTATGGCGGCCTCGAGCACCGTAACTCCACGGCCCTGATGATCCCCCGCTACGCCTTGAACGGTAAGGACTACCTGGACTTCCTGGCGCTCTGCTCCCATGAGTATTTCCACAACTGGAACGTCAAGCGCATCAAGCCCGCCGCCTTCCTGCCCTACCAGCTGGAACGGGAGAGCCACAGCATCCAGCTTTGGGCCTATGAGGGCATCACCTCCTACTACGACGACCTGATGCTGCACCGCGCCGGCCTTATCGACGCCCAGGGTTACCTGGACCGCCTGGCCACCACCTTCACCCGGGTGGCCAGAAGCCCGGGCCGCCAGGTGCAAAGCCTGGCCGATTCGAGCTTCGACGCCTGGACCAAGTTCTACCAGCAGGACGAAAACGCCCCCAACGCCATCGTCAGCTACTACACCAAGGGCGCCATCATGGCGCTGTGCCTGGATCTCACCCTGCGCCTGCAATCGGGCCACGAGGTCAACCTGGACGACCTCATGCTGCGGCTCTGGGAAGACTTCGGCCAGCAGGGCCTGGGCACGGCGGACGACAGCCACCAGCGCCTGGCCGAAGGCCTGCTCGGTGAGCCCCTGGACGCCTTCTTCAGCCAGGCCCTGCACAGCACCGAAGAGCTGCCGGCCATACCGCTGCTTTCGGCCATGGGCGTCACCCTGAGCTTCGAACCGGCCGCCGACGATAGCGACCAGGGCGGCCAACCCGGCAAGGCCCGCCCCAGCCGCCTGGTACTGGGCGCCAAGACGCTGGACGCCGACGGCGGCATCAAGCTGCAAAACGTCATCCATGGCGGTAGCGCCGACCAGGCCGGCCTTGCCGCCGGGGATGTCATCGTCGCCATCGACGGCCTGCGCGCCCGCCAAGGCCAGCTTGCCAAGCAGCTGGCCGCCATAGGCGAGCGGGCTGTGGAGGTACACGCCTTTCGCCGCGACGAGCTGATGACCTTCGAGCTGATCCCAAGCCCGGCGCCTTTGGACACGGCCGTGCTGGCGCTGGCCGAGCCGGACAAGCTCAAGGGCTGGCTGGACGCCTGATGTAAAAAACGCCGCGAAAGCGGCGTTTTTTTCAAGGCAACAGGAGCTTTCCTTCGATGGGGATGAATTCACTGGCGGCATGCATCAGGGACGCCGCCGTCAGCTCGGCCACGCCATAGACCTCGACCCTCTGGCCCTTCTCCCGCAGCCGGCTCGCCAGCAGGTCGAAATCGCCGTCGCCCGACAGCAACACCACCACATCGGCAAGGCCTGCATGGTCCATGGCATCGAGGGTGATGCCCACGTCCCAGTCCCCCTTGGCCGAGCCGTCCGCCCGCTGGATAAAGGGTTTGAGCTTCACCTCGAAGCCGATAGCCCTCAGGATATTCTGGAATTCCCGCTGCTTCTGATCGCCCCTGTCGATGGCGTAGGCAAAGGCCTTGACCAGTTCCCGGCCCGCCGTGGCCCTGGCCCAGAAGGCGTTGTAATCGACGTTGCGGCCGAAGGCCTGCCTGGCCGTGTAATAGGCGTTCTGCACGTCGACCAGTATCAGCACTCTTGTCACTGCGGGCTCCCGGGCCTGTCGTTGGGGTCGTCGAGGCGATCTGGTGGCGCCCCTTCATCACATTTCTTGCAGCCGAGCATCAGCCCCAGCTTGGCCGCCCTGCCCGCTTCGGTCACCACCCAAGGCCGCTGCTGCCAGGGCGGGTCATGGCGCACATGCTGGAAATGGCCACAGGCCAGCTCCGCTACCCAGTGGCCTTCTGCGTCCTGGTGGTAACCGATGATGGGCTGGTCCATCTCTATCGCTCCGTCAACGCAGGTAAGGCGTTGCTGATGTTAGCCGCCTTCAGATGGCCTCAGGCTTTTCCGAAGGAAATGTTGGATATGGGGGTGCCTTCGGGCAAATCCTTGACCTGTTCGTGGACTTGCCCGGAGAAGCTGAAATGCACCTGCATGTCGGTGGGCTCCAAGTTCTCGATGTCGAAGCCGCCACCCAAGGCGGGAGGCCGGATATAGCCGTAGACCTGCCCCTCGGCAAGCCGCTTACCAGCCTCTCGCAGGCCGACAAAATCTTCGACCAGGAACCTTTCCATCACGAAGTCGTGGTCGGACAGGCAGGCTTCCAGCTCTTCAACCGAATTGGTGACGGGCTTCAGGCTTCCTTCGCCAGCATCGAGCAGCCAGACACTGTCATCGGCCCTGTTCAGCAAAAAAGCATTGCCCATGGCCGTGATCAGGATCGGCTGCTTGTCGCTGCCAGTTAGCCAGCGCCAATCCGACAACAACGCATCAGGATCCAGATGGGAAAAATCGACGATCAGGTCATGTAAGGTGATTGACATAAAACTCCCTGTGAAAGCCACCTCAAAAAGCCGGCTTATTGCTCAGTAAAACCAGGCGGTGCGGATCTTACCATCCACCACCTTGTAGACGGCAATGGCCGAGACCGGCGCCTCGCCAAGGCCGCTGACCTCTTCATGGTCGACGACGATATTGCCCGACACCATGCGGTTGACCAGCCTGGCGTGCAGGTCCGGCAGGTTGAAACGGTGATTGGCGTAATGGGCCCCCATGGCCGCCTTGCCCACCTGCACAGGCTCCGCCGCCGGTGGCCGGAAAACCTGCACATCCTCATGGTACTGGGCCAGGAAGCGTTCCAAGTCGTGATCGTTGTAAGCGTCCAACTGGCGCTGGACAGGGGCTTCAGGGTTGGTCACTACAGGTCTCCTTGTGAGCCATCTCGTTGAACGGGTAAAACCCCTCTCAACCGCTCGGCACCAAGGCGCCCGCGTTGCAGCAGAGATGCGTTTTTAGCAGGTCGAAAAGGCTATCCTATTGAATAAGGCCGATTATTAAGGCGACTATCAAACAAAGCAATCCACAACCATAAGCGGCAACGCGCCAGGGAGAGACTGATGTCAGACAAGCTGCAGATCCGCAACATGACCAGGGCCGAGCTGGATAGCTTGGTGGGCTGGGCGGCGAAAGAGGGCTGGAACCCTGGCCTGCACGATGCCGAGCTGTTCTGGGCCACGGATCCGGACGCCTACATCGCCGCCGAACTGGACGGGGAGCTGGTCGGTGGCGGCGCCATCACCAGCTATGGCGGCGACTTTGGCTTCATGGGCTTTTTTATCATCCGCCCCGAGTTTCGCGGCCATGGCCTGGGCGATGAACTCTGGCGCAAGCGGCGGGAGGGGCTGCTGGCCCGCCTCAAGCCCGGCGCCGGCATCGGCATGGACGGCGTCTTCGACATGCAGCCCTACTACGCCAAGGGCGGCTTCGTCTTTTCCCACCGGGACCTGCGCTTTGAGGCCGACATTGCGGCCGGCTTTACCGCGCCGCCGGGCGGCGAGCAGCTGGTGCCGCTTTCCGAGGTGGCCTTCGCTGATCTCGAAGCCTATGACCGCCAATGCTTCCCCGCCTCTCGCAGTGCCTTCCTCGAAGGCTGGATAGCCCAGCCGGACGCCCAGGCCCTTGGCTGCCTGCGCGGCGGCAAGCTGGCCGGTTATGCCGTGGTGCGCCGCTGTGGCCAGGGCTGCAAGGTAGGCCCCCTCTTCGCCGACGACGCCAAGGCCGCCGAGGCCCTCTACCAAAAGCTGGCGGAGTTCGCCGCAGGCGGCCCCCTCTTCCTCGACGTGCCGGAGAATAATGGCGCCGCCATGGCCATGGCCCGGCGCCACGGCATGGCGGAGGTGTTCGGCTGCGCCCGCATGTACTTAGGCTCCAAACCCGCCGTCGCCGAGGACAAGGTATTCGGCGTCACCACCTTCGAGCTCGGCTGATGGCAAAGTCCGGCCCGGGGCGGGAGCTCGTCGGCTACGGCGGCCGGCCACCTCATCCCCATTGGCCGGGCGGGGCACGCGTCGCCCTGCAGTTTGTGCTCAATGTCGAGGAAGGCTCAGAGTCTTGCATCCTGCACGGCGACGCCCAGTCCGAGGCCTACCTGCACGAGCTGCCTGGGCGGCCGCCGCGCCGGGGCGAGCGGGACTGGAGCGTGGAGAGCCTCTATGAATACGGCGCCCGGGCCGGCGCCTGGCGCCTGCTGGCACTCTTTGCCGAGCGCAACGTACCCCTGACCGTCTTCGCCACAGGCCAGGCCCTGGAGCTCAACCCACCGCTGGCCCAGGCCCTTAGCCAAGGCGACATCGAAGTGGCGGGCCACGGCTATCGCTGGCTGGACTATCACTTTGTCCCTGAAGACGAGGAAAGGCGCCACATCCAGCAGACCCTGGCGGCGATAGCCAAGTGCTGCAACAAGCAGGCGCTGGGCTGGTATACGGGCCGGCAAAGCGCCAATACCCGGCGGTTGGTGCAAGAGGCGGGGTTGCTCTACAGCTCGGATTGCTACAACGACGACCTGCCCTACTGGCACCAGGATCTTCTGATGCTCCCCTACAGCCTGGTCACCAACGACATGCGCTATCTGCTGCCGAACTGTGTCGCCAGCGGGGAAGACTTCTTTGCGCTGCTCAAGGATGCCTTCGACTGCCTCTGGCAGGAAGGGGCGACGGCGCCGAAGATGATGAGCGTCGGCCTCCATGGCCGTATCAGCGGCCACCCTGCCAGGGCCCTGGCCCTGGTGCGCTTCTTGAGTCATGTACAGGCCAAAGGCGGGGCCTGGATCTGCAAACGCCAAGACATAGCCCGGCATTGGCAGGCCCATCATCCGTCGCGCCCCTAACCCAGCCCCTTGGTCAACCAGCGCCTCAGCACGGCAAAGGAAAAGGGCAGCAGCACCATACCGGGTATGGCCCCAATGGCCACCGCCAGGGACAGGTCCCAGAGCAGGCCTGTGATGAGGGTGCCGCCGTGCTGTCCCATGTCGGCGCTGTAGAGGTTGGCAAAGAAATCCGCCAACCCCTTGCTGTGACTGAGCCAGAAGCCGAAGAAGTCCTTCTTCGTCAACAGCATGGCGAAAGCCAGCAAGCTGCCCGCCAGGGCCCCTGACAACAGCTTCAAGCCATCCCTTATCCAGCTCTTGGCCATAAGCCCCTCCTTCAACGGTCCTGGCAAAAGACCGGCAAAGGCGGTGGTGCCTTGCAGCGCCCTAGGCCAGGGCGCTGATATTGTCCGCCGTCAGCTCCACAATCTTCTGCCTGGCCTCTCGGCTTATCCAGGCGTTATGGGGGGTGACGATGAGGTTCAGGGGCTTGGCCAGGGCATCCAACAAAGGGTGACCTGCCCGCGGCGGCTCTTGTGGCAACACATCCACGGCCAGGCCGCCGAGGCGCCCGGCCTCGAGGGCCGCCAGGCAGGCGGCTTCGTCGATGATGCCGCCCCTGGCGCAATTCACCACCAGGCAGCCAGGTTTGACGAGGGCCAGGCGCTCGGCGTTCAAGAGATGATGGGTGTGCTCGGTGAGGGGGCAATGGAAAGAAAGCAGATCGGCCTTTGGCAGCAGCGCCTCCAGGCTGGGCCTGGGATCGTCCTTGCTGCCGGGCCTGGCCGCAAACACCACCTCCATGCCGAAGGCCTCGGCCAACCTGGCGACGCTGCTGCCCAGGGTGCCGGCGCCCACCAGCACCAGGGTCTTGCCGTGAAGCTCAGTGGTGGCATGGCCCATCAGGCAGAAAAATGGGCTCTGCTGCCAGGCACCTGCACTGAGATCGCACTGATAGAGGGGCAGCCTGGCGGCGAGGGCCAGCATCAGCATCAGGCTGTGCTGGGCCACCGAATGGGTGCCGTAATTGACCACGTTCCTGACCGGTATTCCCAAGCGCTCGGCAGCAGCCAAGTCCACATTGTTCATACCGGTGGCCATGACGCAGATGGCCTTAAGGCCGGCCATGGCCGAACCCGGAATAGGCACCTTGTTGGTCAGGGCGATATCCATGCCGGCCAGACGCCCGGCCAGTTGCTCCGGGGTGGTGTTGCCGTGGATCTCGAGGTGGTTGACGGCGGCTTTGAGGGGGCCAAGGTCGATGTCCTGGCCCAGGGTGTCGGCGTCCAGCAATACGGCTTTCATAGGGCTGTCCTGAGAAGGTTTTGCCCCCCTTTTAAAGCAGCCAGGTCCCGGTTACAAGGCGACTTTGGTTAAGTGGGCAAGCCGGCGATGACTGCCCGCCAAAGGCGGCCCGGCACTGCTTTAGTCAGTGCGCCAGCCGCCCGGCCAAGCGGGACAGGGGGATCATGCCGGCGATGACTGCCCGCCAAAGGCGGCCCGGCACAGCTTTTCTTAGTGCGCCAGCCGCCCCGCCAAGCGGGACAAGGGCACCATGCTGGCAACGACTGCCCGCCAAAGGCGGCCTGGCACCGCTTTTCTTAGTGTGCCAGACGCCCCGCCAAGCGGGACAGGGGGATCATGCCGGCGATGGCCGCCACGGCGAACCACCAGGGGTAGGCGAAGAGGGTCACGCTGGCCAGCACCAGCAAGGCCAGTATGGCCACCAGGGTCCAGGCCAGGATCGCCTGCTCCCGGCGCTCCAGCAGCAGGGTGGTCACTACACCGACGAAGGTGGCCATCCAGAATCCCAAGAGGGACAGCAACGAGTAGCCCAGGGACAAATTGCTGCTGCTCGGCTCCTGGCCGTAGAGGGCCACGGCGATGCCTTGGATCAGCACCTGGGTGGAAGCGGCGACGATAAGGCCGGCGAGTACCGCCAGGGGAAGGCGCAACCAGCGGTCGAAGCGGTTGTGCGGGTAATCCTTTTCTGATGCCATCACCAACTCCTTGTCAGCGGAAGGGCTCAACCAGAGCCCTTCATTTAACCCTAAGTTAACATTATGGCGACTTAGCCAACTTGGCAAGTAAGGCCTTGCGTTCGGGCGTGTAAAACCACCAGGGCCTGGCCGGCGCCCCCTCCATGAAACGCACCACCGACATCAGTACATCCAGCACGCAAGGGTCGTGGCGCTGGCCGGTCAGGCGGCAGAGTTCCTGGTAAAGAAAATAAGGATCCTGGCCGATCAGCTGCGGCGGCGCTTCAATGCCCAGCAGTTGCAGATCCTTGGCGGTGGCGGGCCCCACATTGGGCAGATCGGTCAATTTCATGGACAACCTCAGACGTCTGGACTTCCAAACACGACAAAGGCTATGATGCGGCCTTCAATCAACAGGTTGAAGAATACGCCTTTTTCCGTGGTGCCCCCAGAAGGGATAATCGGGAAGCCGGTGCAAGTCCGGCACTGCCCCCGCAACGGTAAGGATGGCGCGCTGCCAAAAGCCACTGTGATCTCACGGGAAGGCGGCAGCGCGGTTACCCGTCCAAGTCCGGAGACCGGCCATGAGAAGAAAACCCGGTGCCTTCGGTGGGCAAGGCCCGGGTTCGGCATCATGCTGTGGTATCCCTTTGCCCCCATGAAGTGGACTGACTTTATGGGCTTTTCCAAATCCCTGCTGGCCCTGGCCTTGTTGCCAGGCCTGCTGCAGGCGGCCGAGACCGCCGACGAACACCTGGTGGTACTGGGCCGCCAGAGCCAATCTATCGACCAGATCCCCGCCGCCGTGACCTTGATAAGCCAGGACGACATCGAGCAAAGCGGCGCCAGCTCCCTGATGGATCTGCTGCGCGGCCGCGCCGGCATCCAGGTGGCCAACTCGGGATCGGGCCCTGTGCTGAGCCTGCGCGGCTTCGCCCCCGACCAGGCCGGCAGCAACGTGCTGGTGCTTATCGACGGCCGCCGCCTCAACAGCCAGAGCCTGGCAGGCCCTGCCCTGTCCAGCCTGCGCCTTAGCAACCTCCAGCGCATCGAGATCTTGCAAGGCAGCGCCGGCGTGCTCTACGGCGACCAGGCCGTGGGCGGCGTCATCAACATCATCACCAAGGGCGGCGTGGACGGCGGCGAGCTCCAGGCCAGCCTCGGCAGTTGGGGCCACAAGGCCCTGGGTGCCAACCTGTCCAAGGGCTTTGACAATGGCCTCTTCCTTGACACCAACCTGGCCTGGGACAAGAGCGACAATTTCCGCGACCGCAGCACCAGCAAGACCCGCAGCGCCCAGGGCCGCCTCGGCTACCAGGGCGAGGGTCGCAAGCTCTTCCTGGAGCTGGGCTGGGACCAGGACAAGCGCGACCAACCGGGCCCCCTGCTGCTGAGCCAACAGGACAGGCGCGGCTCCAACCCCGAGTTCGCCAAGGATTTCATCAACCAGATCAACCGGGTGGTGCGCCTGGGCCTGGAACAACAGCTGGACGATCGCTGGCAACTGCTACTGGACGGCTCGGTCAACCGCCGTGAGCGGGATTACAACCAAAGCTACAGTGGCTGGCCGGTGGACAACCCCAGCGAGACGGTGGAGCGCCTGGCCCGATTGTCGCCGCGCTTGAAAGGCACCCTTGGCGACATCAGCCTGCTGGCCGGGGCCGACATCGAAAACGGCCACTATGACGACGACAACCTGGGCGCCCACAACCAAAGGGCCAGCCAGAGCCTCTACGGCAGCGGCCAATGGCAGCAAGGGCCCCTGAGCCTGACCGCCGGCCTGCGTTACGCCCGTGTCAAAGACCAGCTCCGCTACGGCGGCACCTACCCTGACGGCCAGGACATCCGCCACCACGCCACCACCTGGTCCCTGGCCGGCCAATACGCCCTCGGCAGCGGCCGGCTTTTTGCCCGTATCGACCGCAACCTGCGTTTCGCCAAGCTCGACGAACAAGGCTATACCCCGGCCGGGGTCATAGGCCTCAAACCCCAGAAGGGCACCTCGTACGAGGCGGGCTGGGCAAATGGCGACCTTTCCCTGTCCGCCTTCCGCCTGGATCTGGATGACGAAATCGTCTTCGACGCCAACGCCCCGGCCCCGGCCGGCGGCCAGTTCCCCGGCGCCAACGTCAACGGCGAGGCCTCGCGCCGCTACGGCATCAACTTCAAGGGCGGATACGACCTGGGCCCCCTGCACTTGGGCCTGGACTACCAGTGGCTGGACGCCCAGTTCACCAAGGGCCAGAACGATGGTAAAAAGGTGCCCTGGGTCGCCCGTCACTCGGGCAGCGCCTGGGGCGAGCTGGCCCTCAGCCAGGCGCTGTCGGCCAGGCTCGAGTACCAGTACCGCGGTAGCCAGTACCTCTTGTCCGACACCCAGAACCTGGGGCCGAAACAAGGGGGCTATGGCCTCTGGAACCTGGCAGGCAACTGGCGGCGGGGCCCCTGGCAGCTGGTGCTGCGGGCCGACAACCTCTTTGATAAGCACTATGCGGACTATGCTGTTTACAATACCTGGGGTGAAGACGCCTGGTATCCCGGCAATGGCCGCGCCATAAACCTTACCGGCCGATACCACTTCTAACCGAGGATTGAGGATGAACCCACGTCTGACCACGCTGCTGGCGATGATCGCCCTTTGCGCCCTGTACCGGGTGATACCGCACCCCTGGAACCTGTCGCCAGTGGCGGCCATGGCCCTCTTTGCCGGCGCCAAGTTCCAAAGCCGTACCCTGGCGATGCTGGTGCCCCTGGCGGCCATGGCCTGTTCAGACCTGGTGCTGGGCCTGCACCCTACCCTGCCCTTCGTCTACGGCGCCCTGCTGCTGACGGCGGTGCTGGGCTTCTGGGTGGGCAAGCAAGGGGCGGCCGCCGACGCCATCCTTTTCGGCTCCCTGGCCGGTTCAGTGCTGTTCTTCTTCATCACCAACGGCGCCGTCTGGCTGGTGGGCGACTACTACCCGGCCGGCTGGCAGGGGCTGAACCAGGCGCTGATCGCCGGCCTGCCCTTCTTCCAGAACAGTCTCCTGGGGGATCTCTTCTTCAACGCCCTGCTGTTCGGCAGCTTCTACGCCTTGGAGCGCTACTTCCCCAGGGCTTTCGCCCATTGAAAAAGGCGCCGCAAGGCGCCTTTTTTGTTGTTTGCGGCTCAGTCCGCCTGCCAACGTCCTCCCGCCACGCCGAAAGCGATGTGGGCCTGCACCACTCCCTGCTGGGCCAGCAATTGCCGGGCCTTGTCGGCTTCCACCAGGTACTTGGGCGCCTCGAAGCGACCATTGATGGCGGCGCAGGCGGCAGCGGCCTCGTCGAAACCGACGGCCTGGGGTGCCAGGCGCCAACCGCTGCCATCATGGCAGAGTGGCCGCAACAGCTCCCCCTTGTCGCCCATGGCCAGGTAGTAGTGACCATTGGCGGTGAGGCGCGCCGAGCGGCTCTCGGCCTGCCAGTCGCCGTAATGGCTGGCAGGGGCGGGGTCGAAGGCCCACAGCTGGTAGAGGGCCTTGCCGTCCTCCACCAACTGGTCCTGGGCCACTGAGTTGATACCGGCCAGTTGGGCCTGACGCACCTGTTCGGCGTTCAGCACGTTGGTGCAGTTGGGGTGGTCGCACTCGTAGGCCCGGGAAAAGCGCCCGTCGACATAGTTGCGGCCGCTGAAGTCGGTGCCGTCGTCGCGCACCGAATGGCCCGACTCGAAGTCACCGCGGGCGAACACCAGGCCCTCCACGCAGGCCCTGTCGCTGAACACCACTATCTGGCGGTCGGCGGCCAGCACCTGCTGGTTGCTGATCTCCGGGCTCAGGTTCTCGCAGCCCTGGGGCCGGTACAGGCGAGTACCGAAGCTGCTGGCCACCACCTGGCCCAGCAGCGCCTTGTCGCCGTCTCCCAGGTAGTCGTTGAGGTAGAGGTAAAGCACCTGCCGGGGGTGGCTGTTGAGCCAAGCATTCAGCTCGGCGGCCAGGCGGCGCATGGACTGTCGCAGCCAAGGGGACCAGAAGCAGTCACCGTCGCTGGCGTGGCAGAGGGCTACGTCGTCGCTCCAATAGCTGTGGGCGTCGAACTCGAACATGCGGGCCCCCATCTCCAACTGCTCGGTGAGGCTGCGCCTCTGGTTGGGTGAGACGAAGCCCTCGGTGTTGTTGTAGGCGGAGCTGTTGAAGCTGTTGTGGCTGCCGAGCACTGTACTGCCATGCAGCGGCGCCTTGTCCCCCAGCCGCTCCTGCAGCTCTATGGCTACCTCCTGGTCACGCTTGGCGCGCTTCACCGCCTTCCAGCTGCTGATGTTGTCGTCCAGCCAGCCGCCGGGCCTGGCGTTGAAGTCGCTGGTGGAGCGGCTTAGGAGCTGGCTCTTGCCGCCGTAACCGACGTTCTCGAAGACGGTCACCGCTACGTCGCCAAAGAGCTGCATCGAGCTGGTGGCGTCGTTGTAGCCGACGGCGGTCAGGTCGCTTTCCGACTGGCCGGCGGCCAGGCAGTGCACGTCACCGCGGAAACCGTCATGGTCGAACATGCAGGCAAAGTCGTCGCTGCTGCGCCTGTAGATCTGCACCGAGGCGATAGCGTCATTCATGCCGTTCAGCTCGTAGGCATTGGCCATGACGTTGCGGCTGTCACCCTGGTACTGCTCGCCCTTGTAGATCCGCGCCGCGCCTCGGCCTATGACGCGGATAGAGCTCCAATCCCGGTTCGCCACCGCCGACACCGACTGTCCCGGCAGGTAGCAGTGCTCGGCCCCCTTGTAATGGCTGTGCTGGTAGAAGCAGACGCCGTCGGTGATGTCTTCGGCCGTGCCGGCCCAGGCAAGCTGGCTGGCCAGTCCCAAGGCCAATATGGATAGGGTTTTCATGTGTCCTCCCAGAAAGAACAGGCCGGGCGGTATTGCCCCTGACCTGGGCATTTCCGTCAAGGCGCAATAAAAATTCGCCTAACTTATTGATTAAATGGGAAATGCCAAAATGAGACTAACGGACAAATATGACGCATAGGTAGCAAAAATGCGCAACTGAGCTTTCAAGCTCGGCCTGGGGCGATAAAAAAGGCGCCCTGGGGCGCCTTGGTTCCTTAGTGCTTCGACAGCCCCTGCACCAGCAGCGGGTCGCCATGGCGCAGGTGGCTAAGCTCATGGGCCACCACCAGCCTTAACTGTTCCAGTTCCAATTTATCCGGGGCCCAGCGGCTCAGTACCAGGCCGTTGCGGCCACAGGCAAAGTGCGACAGCCTGGCGTCGGTCAGCAGCAGCTTGAGCCCTGGCGGCGGTGCGTCCACGCCCAGGTGCCTGGCCAGCTCACCTTCTGCCGGCACGACCTGGCACTGGCCCAGCAGCCCCTTGAGCGCCCTGTTACGGCGCCAAAGCCCCCACAGCTGCCAAGCCGCCCCCAGGAACCAGACACACAGCAGCAAAGCCGGCAGCGGCAGGGAAACCGCTGCTGCGGCAGACTCCTGGGCAAGGCCCTGCCCCGCCGGCATCCAGTGGCCCAGGGTCGGCAAGGTCAGGCGCAGCACCTCGGTGGGCGCGTGCCTTGGCAGCTGGGCAAAGACGAAAGGGAGCAGGCTCAGCAGCAGCGCTGCCAGCCAAGGGTCGCGCCAGCGGCGCAGGGAAGGAAAAGCAGAAACCAGGGCGGCAACTAGGCCCAACGCCAAGGACGCCACCAGCAGGGAGGCCCCCAGGCCCAGCAACAGCTCAGCCATGGTCATCCTTCTTGAGCAGCCGTTCCAGCTCCGCCAGCTCCGCCTCGTCCAGCAGCTGGCTGCCGGCGAAGAAGCTGGCCGGCAGCGGCGATTCCATCTCCAAGACCCGCTTGGCGAAGTCGCGGGCGAAGGTGGCAAGGGTCTCGACCTTGGCCACCTTGACTTCGAACACCTTGAGACCGTGCACATCCAGCACCGCCAGCAAGCCCTTTTCCTGCATGCGTTCCAAGGTCTTGCGGGTGGAGGAATAGGACCAGTCCAGCTGGGCCTGGATCCGCTGGTGGATCTCACGGCCACTCAAGGGGGACTGTTGCCAGAGGGCCTTGAGGATGGCCAGCTCCGAGGCTGAGGGTTGGGGCGTCATGGGCTTTCATCCTTGTGACAGATGACACCATCACGCGACAAGTGTCACATGATGACAAGCCGGCGCCCTTCACGGGCTCAGGTCAGGGGCCAGCCCAGCAGCAGGACGGTGACAGTGGTCAGCCCCACCAGCAGGTTCATGGGGATCCCGACCTTGAGGAAGTCGTTGAAGCGATAGCCCCCCGGCCCCAGCACCATCAGGTTGGTCTGGTAACCGAGCGGCGTGGCGAAGCTGGCCGAGGCCGCGATCATCAGGGCGAACACGAAGGGGGTGGGGTCGAGGCCGGCCTTGCCGGTCACTTCCAGCACTATGGGCAGCATCACCAGGGCGGCGGCGTTGTTGGTGACCAGCTCGGTGAGCAGGGATACCGCCACGTAGACCAGGATCAGCAGCAACCAGGCCTTGCCGCCGGACAGCCCCAGCAGTTGCTGGGCCAGCCAGGTCGCCACCCCCGTCTTCTGCATGGCCGCTCCCAGGGCAAAGGAAGAGGCGATGGTGATGATAAGAGGCAAGTCCAGGCTCTTTTCCGCCTGCCCCACCGACATGCAGCCGGTGACGAGCATCAGGGCGGCGCCGGCCAGGGCGGCGTTGAGCATGCTGATGAGGCCAAAGCCCGCCGCCCCCACCAGGCCCAGCAGTATGGCCCAGGCCAGCAGCGCCTTCTTGTGCCGAGGCGGCTCCACATCCAGGTCATTGACCAGCAGGAAATCCTTGTTGTAACGCTGTCGGCTGACAAAAGCGGGCCGCGCCTCCAGCAGCAAGGTGTCCCCAGCCTCGAGGCGGATCGAGCCCAGGTTGCCCTTGATGCGCTCGGCGCCCCTGGCCACCGCCAGCACTATGGCGCCGTAGCGGGCCCGAAAGCGCGCGTCCCTGATGGTCTGGCCCACGGCCGCGCAGTGGGGCGAGACCACCACTTCCACCAGGCGGCGCCCGTCCCTGGGCTGGCGCAGATCCTCGATGCTGTGGTGCTCGGCCGAGGCCACTATGCCGTTGATGCGCAACAGCTCCGAAATGGCCTCGGTGTCGCCGGCGAAGACCAGGCGGTCACCGCCCTTGAGCCGCTCTTCCGGCGCCACCGCCGTCATCATCTGGCCGCTCCGCTCTATCTCCACCAGGAAGACCCTTTTCAGCTCCCTCAGGCCCGCCTCACGGATGCTCTTGCCCACCAGAGGACCGTCCGGGGCCACGGCCACCTCCAGGGTGAATTCGCGCAGGTTCTCAAAAGGGGTGTCGTCGGAGCGGTTCGGCAGCAACCGCGGAAAGGCCAGCCAGATAAAGGCGATGCCCACCAGCGCCACGGGCAGCCCCACCAGGCTGATGGAGAAAAGGCTGAAACCGGCCTGGCCGGTCAGGCTCTGGTACTGGCCGTTGACGATGAGGTTGGTGCTGGTGCCGATCAGGGTCAGGGTACCGCCGAGAATGGCGCTGTAGGAAAGGGGGATCATCAGCTTGGACGGTGCCAGCCCCAGCTTGCGGGACCAGCCGTGGATGGCCGGGATGAAGGTGGCCACCACAGGGGTGTTGTTGAGGAAGGCGCTGAGCACCAGCACAGGCGCCATCAGCTTGCCGAGAGCACCGCGCAGGCCCTGGGGGCGGCCCAGCAGCTTGTGCACCAGGTAGTCGACACCGCCGCTGGCGTTGAGGCCCCCGGCCACCACCAGCATGGCCGCCACCGTGATAAGGCCGGCGTTGCTGAAGCCAGCCAGGGCCTCGGGGCCGGACAGCACGCCGAACAGGCTCAGCAGCACCAGCACCCCCGCCATCACCAGATGGGGTGCCAGCCGGGTAAAGACCATCAACAGCAGGGCCGTTATCGTCAGCCCCAATACCAAGCAGCCCTGCCAATCCATCTATACGTCTATCCGGCCAAAACATGATTGACTGGCATTCTGCCTCGGCCCTTATAGAACGTATAAGACTGTTTAAGCATTTTAATATGCTTATTGGATATGGTGCTGCGGCCACCTTACTTGCGGGTCCAGGCCCCGAACCCACGCTTTTGCCTGTGCGCTAGCGGCATGACGCCCGGTATTGGCTGGCCGTCAGGCCCGTCCATTGCTTGAAGGAGCGCAGGAAGGCGGTGTTGTCGGCAAAGCCCAGCAGGAAGGCGATCTCCTGGAGACTGAGGCTGGAGGCTTCCAGGTAATGACGGGCCAGGCGCTCGCGGGTATGGCTGAGCTCGGCCTGGAAATGGGTGCCGGCCTCGGCCAATTGGCGCTGCAAGGTGCGCTTGCTGATGGCCAGGCCCTTGGCGGCCTGCTCAAGCTGGGCGCTGCCGCTCGGCAGCAGCTCCAGCAGCAGCGCCCGCAGCCGCTCCACCAGGCCGGCGCTGTCCGACAGCTCGGCCAGGCGCCGCTTCAGCTCGGGCTCGAAGAAGTCCCACATGGCGCTGTCGTGGGTCAGGAAGGGCCGGCGGGCATCCTGGGCGCTGAAAAGGAGGCTGGGCACCTCGCCTTTGACGGGAAGGACCCCAAAATAATCGTGGTAAGGCGCCAGATCCGCCGGCAACTGCGGCAGCGAGACGGCCAAGGGCTCGACACGGTGGCGGGTGGCCAGCCGCGCCAACTGGGTGAAGAAGACCATCTCCGCCGCCCCCAGGCCGCCGGGTATGGGCAGGCCCAGGGCGTCGCAGTGCAGGGATATGGCGGTGCCCTGCTCCCCCACCTCAAGCTCCAGGTGCATGGGGCAGATCAGCGGCTTGTATCTCTGCAATCGTTGCAGGGCCTGGTTGAGATCCCGGCTGCAAAGGCTGGCGAAGATGGGCGGCGCGAAGCTCTCGGTGGAAATGGCCTGGCCCAGGCGCAGTGGCGCCTGGGGGCCGGCCAGGGCTTCCACCGTCTGCCACAGGCGGAAGTATTCGGCCACCCCCAGGCTGGCGCCGGGCCTGCTGAAGAGATCCGCCGGCAGGCCGGCCTGACGGAGTACCACCTCGCTCTCCAGCCCCATGTCGGCCAACATCAACCGCCAGCCGGGCTGCACCCAGAACCCCTTCATGACGCTCACGCCTTCTTGAACTGGCCGCTGTCGCGCATCTGCACGAAGAAGTCTTCCAGGGTCTCGGCCAGGGGCCTGTAGTGCATGCCAAGGGCCTGGACGCTCTTGCTGTTGTCGGCATGCCAGGGGTGGCCGACGTTGCGCGACACCATGGCGCGGGTCATGGCCTTGTTGGTCAGGGGCCCGGCCAGCCACACCAGCCATTTGGGCAAGGTGTTCCTGGGCAGCGGGAAGTCCTTGCCGAAGCGCGGCGCCAGTACCTTGGCCATGCCCATGAAGCTGGTGTCGTGGCCACTGATGATGTGGCGGCCCTCGGCGTCCGGCAGGAAGGCGGCACGCAGGTGCGCCTCCGCCAAGTCGCGCACGTCCACCACGCCGATGGGCCAGTCCGGCACCCCGGCCTTCATGGTGCCGTCCCCCAGTTGGCGCATCAGGCTAAAGCTCTCGGAGGTGGCGAAGGGGCTTATTCCAGGGCCCATCACCAGGGAGGGGTTGACCACCACCAGCTGCCAGCGCTCCTGTTGCTTGGCCAGGGCCCAGGCGGCCTGCTCGGCCACCGTCTTGGAGTAGCTGTAGGCCTGGTGCTTCAAGCTGGAGCTGGTGTTCCAAACCGACTCGTCGAGGGCCGCCAGGCCCTTTTCCTTGAGGTCGAGGTTGTCGCCGTAGATGGCGGCGCAGCTGCTGGTCAGCACCACCCGCCTTACCGACGCCGTCCTGTTGACGGCCTCCAGCACGTTGCGGGTGCCTTCCAGGGCCGGGCGCACCAGGTCGCGCTCCGGATCTTGGATCTTGGAGGTGAAGGGGGAAGCGGTATGGAAGACGACGGCACAGCCGGCCATGGCCTCGTCGAAGCTACCCTGGTCCAGGAGATCGGCCTTGAAGAATGTCAGGGTGCCTGGGGCCTCGGCCGCGGCGGCGTCCAGGTAGCGGAGCCTGTCCTTGTCGGCCGGGTTACGGACAGTGGCGTGGACCCTCAGGCCCTCTTCGAGCAGGCGTTTCACCAGCCAGCCGGCCACGTAACCGGTGGCGCCAGTGACCATGACGGGCTGGGACTTGTCTATCTCGAACATGGGCGACCTCGCTGCAGGGTGTTATTGAACAGGGTTCATCTTGCCCCGCTTTGAGCAGGCGCGCACTGACAATTGGCGCCATAGGGTTTGCGGATAGCGCCACTCAGCTTAACGCAGCGACAAAAAAGCCGCCCTTGGGCGGCTTTTTCTTACTCGGGATCGTAGCCGAGGATGGGGGCCAGCCATTTCTCGGCCTCGGCCACACTCCAGCCCTTGCGGCGGGCGTAGTCCGCCACCTGGTCGCGGTCGATGTCGGAGACGCCGAAGTAGCGGGCTTCGGTGTTGGCGAAGTACCAGCCGGAGACGGCGGCCGTGGGGTACATGGCGAAGCTCTCGGTGATGTTTAGATCGATACGCTGGTCGGGCCTCAGGATCTGCCAGAGCAGGCCCTTCTCGGTGTGGTCCGGGCAGGCCGGGTAGCCCGGCGCCGGGCGTATGCCCTTGTAGCGCTCGCGGATGAGGTCTTCGTTGTCCAGCTGCTCGTCGGCGGCGTAGCCCCAGAACTCCTTGCGCACCCGCTCGTGCATGCGCTCGGCGAAGGCCTCGGCCAGGCGGTCGGCCAGGGCCTTGAGCATGATGGCGGAATAGTCGTCCCCTGCCCGTTCGAAGGCCTCGATATGGGGCTCTATGCCGATCCCCGCCGTGACGGCGAAGGCGCCCATGTAGTCCTGCACAGTGCCCTTGGGGGCCACGAAGTCGGCCAGGGCGAAATTGTGGTTGCCGGCCCGCGCCATCTGCTGGCGAAGGTGATGCAGCCGCACCAGGCCCTCTTCGGTCGCCACCTCGATGTCGTCATGGTCGACGCTGTTGGCCGGGAAGAGGCCGATGACGGCGCGGGCGGTCAGCCATTTCTCATCCAGGATGCGCCCCAGCATGGCCTGGGCGTTGTCGAACAGCTCCTGGGCCTCGGCGCCGACTGTGGGGTTCTTGAGGATGTCCGGGTAACGGCCGTGCAGCTCCCAGCTCCGGAAGAAGGGCGTCCAGTCGATGCGCTCGATAAGATCGCTCAAGGGGTAGTCGTCGAACACCTGGATGCCGAGCCGTTTGGGCACGGCCGGCCGGTAGCTGGCCCAGTCGCTGGCGGCGCGGTTGGCGCGTGCATCAGCAAGGCTCACCAGCTCCTTGCGCCGGCCCTGGCTGAGGCGCTTCTCGCGCATCTGGGCGTAGTCGCGGTACTCGAGGTCGATAAGGGCCTGCCAGCCCTCCCCTACCAGCTTGCTGACCACAGGCACGGTGCGGGAGGCGTCCGCCACGTAGAGGGCGCCGTGCTCATAATGGGGGGCTATCTTCACCGCCGTGTGGATCTTGGAGGTGGTGGCGCCGCCGATGATGACAGGCAGGGAAAGGCCCGCCTTCTTGAAGGCCTTGACGTTGTGGATCATCTCGTCAAGCGACGGGGTGATGAGGCCGGACATGCCGATGACGTCCGCCTGGTGCTCTTTGGCCGCCGCTATGATTTTTTCCACCGGCACCATGACCCCGAGGTCTATGACCTCGAAGCCGTTGCACTGCAGCACCACACCGACGATGTTCTTGCCGATGTCGTGGACGTCGCCCTTGACGGTGGCCATCACCACCCGGCCGTTGGACTTGCCGGGCTCCTTCTGGGCTTCGATGTAGGGGGTGAGGTAGGCCACGGCCTTCTTCATCACCCGCGCCGATTTCACCACCTGGGGTAGGAACATCTTGCCGGCGCCGAAGAGATCCCCCACCACGTTCATGCCGTCCATCAGGGGCCCTTCGATGACGTCCAGGGGCCGGCTGGACTGCTGGCGCGCCTCCTCGGTGTCGGCGTCGATATGGTCGGTAATGCCCTTGACCAGGGCGTACTCGAGGCGCTTGGCCACGGGCCATTCGCGCCAGGCCTGGACCTCGGCCTCCTTCTCGGCGCCGTCGCTGTTGTAATCCCCGGCGATGGCCAGCAGCCGCTCTGTGGCGTCCGGCCTGCGGTTAAGCACCACGTCCTCCACCGCCTCGCGCAGCTTGGCGTCTATGTCGTCATAGATGGCCAGTTGGCCGGCGTTGACGATGCCCATGCCGAGCCCGGCCTGGATGGCGTGGTAGAGGAAGGCGGCGTGGATGGCCTCGCGCACCGGGTTGTTGCCGCGAAAAGAGAAACTGACGTTGGACACGCCGCCTGAGAAACGGGCATGGGGCAAGGTCCTGCTCAGGGTCCGGCAGGCCTCGATGAAGGCGACGCCGTAACCGTTGTGCTCCTCGATGCCGGTGGCGATGGCGAAGATGTTGGGGTCGAAGATGATGTCTTCCGGCGGGAAGCCCACCTCGTCCACCAGGATGCGGTAGGCCCTGGTGCAGATCTCCACCTTGCGCTCGTAGCTGTCGGCCTGGCCGTCCTCGTCGAAGGCCATCACCACAACGGAGGCGCCATAGCGGCGCACCAGCCGGGCCTGGCGGCGGAAGGCCTCTTCCCCCTCCTTCATGGAGATGGAGTTGACTATGCCCTTGCCCTGGATGCACTTGAGCCCCGCCTCTATCACCTCCCACTTGCTGGAGTCGATCATCACCGGCACCCGGCTGATGTCGGGTTCGGAGGCGATGAGGTTCAGAAAGCGCACCATGGCGGCCTGGGCATCCAGCATGCCCTCGTCCATGTTGATGTCGATGACCTGGGCGCCGGCCTCCACCTGCTGGCGGGCCACTTCCAGGGCCGTCTCGAAATCCCCACCCTTGATGAGCTTCAAGAAGCGGGCCGAGCCGGTGACGTTGGTTCGCTCGCCGACGTTGACGAAGAGGCTGTCGTCGAAGATGTTGCAGGGCTCGAGGCCGGAAAGCCGCGTCGCCACAGGTATCTCGGGGATGGCCCGGGGCCTGACCCCTTTGACCGTCTCCGCTATGGCCTGGATATGGGCAGGGGTGGTGCCGCAGCAGCCCCCCACCAGGTTGAGCCAGCCGTCCCGGGCCCAGCGGCCTATGGTTTCGGCCATCTGGCCCGGGGTCTCGTCGTAGCCGCCGAACTCGTTGGGCAGGCCGGCATTGGGGTGGGCCGAGACGAAACAATCGGCGATGCGCGCCAGCTCTTCCACGTAGGGGGCCAGTTCGGTGGGGCCCAGGGCGCAGTTGAGGCCCATGGCCAGCGGCCTGATGTGGCGCAGCGAGTTGTAAAAGGCCTCCGTGGTCTGGCCGGTCAGGGTACGGCCGGAGGCATCGGTGATGGTGCCGGAGATCATCACCGGCCAGGTCCTGCCCCGGCGCTCGAAGAGGGCGTCGATGGCGAAGAGCGCCGCCTTGGCGTTCAGGGTATCGAAGATGGTCTCCACCAGTATCAGGTCGGCCCCCCCTTCCAGCAGGGCTTCGGCCGATTCGGTGTAGGCCGCCACCAGATCGTCGAAATGGATGTTGCGAAAGCCGGGATCGTTGACGTCCGGGCTGATGGAGCAGGTGCGGTTGGTGGGGCCCAGGACGCCGGCAACAAAACGGGGCACGCCGGTCTCAAGGGCCACCTCGTCGGCCGCCTCCCTGGCCAGGCGCGCCGAGGCCAGGTTGATCTCCCTGGACAGGGCCTGCATCTCGTAGTCGGCCATGGCCACAGGGGTGGCGTTGAAGCTGTTGGTCTCGATGATGTCGGCGCCGGCCAGCAGGTACTGGCGGTGTATGCCTTTGATGATCCCTGGCTGGGTCAACACCAGCAAGTCATTGTTTCCCTTGAGATCGCTGGGCCAATGGGCGAACCTGTCGCCGCGGTAGTCCGACTCAATCAGCCCATAACCCTGGATCATGGTGCCCATGCCCCCGTCGATGACGAGGATGCGGTCTTTAAGGGCGGTCTGGAGAGCGTGGGACATCGGACACCGTTGGACGTTTATACGTTTGGACGTCCATAATAGCCAAAAGAACCCAAAACAGGTAGCCCTAATGTCACACCAGCAGCGCCAGCAGAAGTTGAAGGAAAAGGTAGACGCCCGCATCGAGGCGGCCCGGGAGGAAAAAGGCCTCCTGCTGGTGCTGACCGGCAACGGCAAAGGCAAGAGCACGGCCGCCTTCGGCACCGTCTGCCGGGCCGTCGGCCACGGCCTCAAGGCCGCCGTGGCCCAGTTCATCAAGGGCAGCTGGGATTGCGGCGAGCGCAACTTGCTGGCCGGCCATGGCGTGCCCTTCGCGGTGATGGCCACCGGCTTTACCTGGGAGACCCAGAGCCGCGAGCTGGACACGGCGGCGGCGCAAACAGTCTGGCACCAGGCCAAGGCCTGGCTGCACGATCCCGGCATCGATCTGGTCGTACTGGACGAGCTCACCTACATGCTGAGCTACGACTACCTGGACTTGGATGAGGTGCTAAACGCCATCAGACAGCGCCCCGCCCGCCAGCACGTCATAGTCACGGGCCGCGGCGCCCACCGGCGGCTTCTGGAGCTGGCCGACACCGTCTCGGAAGTGCGCAGCGTCAAGCACGCCTTCGACGCCGGCATCAAGGCCCAGAAGGGTCTGGATTACTGAGCCGGCTTCCGACTGAGGTTTAAAGTGGGGGGATGGGAGAGGGTCTGGAAGACGACGCAGTAACGTTCTGTGAGGCGCAGCAACGTCGCGATTTCTTCATCGGTGGCGTCGGTGTCGAGCTGCACTTTCAGGCGGATCGCCTGGAAACCGACGGGCGCCGTCTTGTCGACCCCCAGGGTGCCGCGAAAGTCGAGATCCCCTTCGGCCTCGAGCCTGGCGTCCTTCAAGGTGATGCCGAGGGCCGTGGCCACGGCGTTCAGGGTAACGCCAGCGCAGGCCACCAACGCTTCGAGCAGCATGTCGCCTGAGCAGGCGGCAAGGCCGGTTCCGCCTGTGGCAGGGTGGAGGCCGGCTTCCACCAGGGCCTTGCCCGTCTCAATCTTGCAGCTGACGCCCTCCCCCAGGCTGCCGGCGGCGCGCAAGGTGATGAGGGCGGCTTCTGGCTGCTGGCGGTAACGATCCTTGAGGGGGTTCTGGAGGTGGCGCAGCTCGTCGGCGTTCATGGCTCGGCTCTCGGTGTGACTGATGAGTACAGTCTAGGCCGGGTCTTCAGAGCCGCAGCTGCCAGTAGCCGACATCCACCCAGCGGCCCTGCTTGAAACCCACCTCCTTGAGTTCCCCAACCTGGGTGAACCCCAGGCGCTCGTGCAGCGCTATGCTGGCCGGGTTGGGCAGGGCTATGCCGGCCAGCACCGTATGGCAATGACGGGCCCGGAGCTGGTCCAGCAAGGCGCCGTAGAGGCCCTTGCCCACGCCCTTGCCGGCGTGCAGCGGGTCCAGGTAGATGGTGCTTTCCAGGGAAAAACGGTAGGCGGAGCGGCTCTTCCAGGGGGTGGCGTAGGCGTAGCCCAGCAGGCCCTCTACCCCTTCGGCCACCAGCCAGGGCAGGTTCTGCCCCATTACCTCGGCCAGCCGCGCCGCCATCTGGGTCGGCGTCACCTCCTTTTCCTCGAAGGTGATGACGCTGTCCCTGACATAGCCGTTGTAGATGTCGGCCATGGCCTCGCAATCATAGGCAGTGGCGGGTCGGATCTTCAGGTTTTGCATGGCGGCACCCTCGGCTGTCTTTCTTCAAGCTTGTCGCCAGATGGCCAGGCTGGCAACCCTCAGCAGGCGCTCATTGCCGCAAGCCCCCGGCTTCAGTTGGCCACGCAGGCCAATACCAGCGTCACCTCCAAATCGGGCCAGCCCCCCTGGTTCTGGGTAGCCAGGCACTGGGGCCGCTGCAAGGCGGCTGGGTCCAGGGGTGAAAGGCTGGCTTGCCAACGGCCCGTCAACTTGCCGTTCAGCAGCTCAGTACTCTCCCCCGGCGCCAGGGTCACGGGGCCGCGCAGGGGATCGCCGCCGCTCAGCACCAGGCTGTGGCCGCTGCTGTTGCGGGCCAGGACGATGCGGACGTGTTCGGACGCCAAGGCGTTCAAGTCCACCGCCTGCCAGCCCGGCGTGGCACCGTTGCAACCGAACAGGAAGTGCAGCACCTGGGTATCGGCGCCGGGCTGGATCAAAGTGGCGCTTTGGCTCCGTTCAAAGGGCTCAGCCCCCAGTTGCGCCAGGTGCAACAGGAAGTGGGTGGTGCTGTCGGGGGTAACACTGATCTCACCCTGGATATGTTGATCGCCGTCCACCAATGGCCTGGCCGAGGTGTCGCTGGTGATACTGAGGTTGAAGGGTGGGTAGCAGCCGGCAGCGGTGGGACAGGCTCCTTGGTTGTCGCTGAACACCTCGCCTGGGCAGCAGTAGCCGTCCAGGCAGGTCCCGCCGCTTGGGCAGCTACGGTCGTCGGCACAGGCGACGGGTCTGCGGTAATCCCGGCCCAACAGGGCGCAAAGGCCAGGGGAGCGCGCCATGCTCCTGGCATCCCAGGAAACCGTCAGGCTGTCGCCTGGACAGAACAGCGAGGGGGAGACATGCAAGGTGGCGGGCGGGATGATGGGCGTCCTATCCAGCGTGCAGGCGGCAATGCTTAAGGCGGCCGCCAACAGGGCTATACGGCTGAGCAGTTCCATAGGTCCTCCCTGGACTCAAGGTGCTCACACCAGTATAGGGTCCCTGCCCTTGGCCGCCAGGATGGGGGCGACGATCAGGGCAGCGCCGGGTTTTGCTGCTGCGCCTTGAGGGCCTGCAACAGCGCTTCCCAGCGCTCGGTGGCTTTCTTCTGGTAGGCGGCGGCCATCTTGCCCTGGGTCAGGGCCGCCTTGTGGGCCTCGAGGCGGGTGTAATGGAGGGCCACCACGGCGTAGTCCTTGCTGTCCTCAAAGGCCGCTTCCACGTCCTTGACGTTCTGGTTGGTGTCGTCGATGAACACCACCTGCTTGATGGGCGCAGCCCCGGCCTGGCCGTTGTAGCTGTCCAGCATGCATTTCAGCACTGTGCCCTTGTTCTGGCCGGCCAGGTACATGACGCCCTGGCGGTAGCTGATGGGCCTGGTGCCGCTGGTGCAGGGCTGGTAGGGGCCGGCCAGGCTGGCAAGGCCGTTGAAGGTCAGGCTATGGCCGCTGACCAGCCCCAGCAGGGTCTGGGACTTGCCAGCCGGCAGCGCCGAGAACTGGTGCTCGGTGGCGGATAGATTGCTGTCGCCGCGGGCCGTTTCTACCAGCAGCCGCACCCCTTTGCCGCTGAGATCGCCCAGCACGGTCGGGATGGCCGGGTCCGTGTAGGGCATGTCGTTGGTCGCCAGCAGCAGCGCCGAGACCGTCAGCAGATCATTGAAGCTGTTGGCGACCCTGGGCTGGGCCATGGCATTGAGCTGGTCCTGCTGCCAGGAGAACCAAGCCGGGCCGCCCAGGTACTGGCAGGTCTCAAGGTCGTCCTGGTTGGGGCAGCTCATCATGGTCAGGGTGTCGTCATCGTCCATCACCACCAGCGTAGCGGCGGGATCCTTGGCCTTGGCCACCCACTGCTGCATCTCTTTGAAACTGGCGACGGTGTGATATTCGGACTTGGCCTGGCCGGCCAGGGGCGACAGGGCCAGGGCGCACAGCAGGGCGGAAAGGGGTTTGTTCACGTTGACTGTCCTTATGCCATTGGTGCCGGCAAGCCACCGGCGAAGAGGGGTTCAGGCCTGGGTCGGCAGTGGCAAGACCAGGCCGGTGGCGGCGCTGATGGCGCCGTTGATGGCACCCCAGATGGCCCCCACCATGGCGTTCCAGAGCTTTTCGATGGTCACCACCACCAACCCTTCCAGGGTGGCGAGGAAGTTCTTGACCATGTCCTTGAGACTGTTCAAGAAAAAGTCGCGGGTGGCTTCCGTTATCTGGCCGGTGGTGATGCCTTCTGCCACTGTGATGGCCTGCTGGCCTATGTCTTTGAGTTGGCGGTCGGAAAAGCCCTTGATGGTGGCGATATCCTGGTTCAACACCTGGTTGGTGGCGGTCTTGATGCTGGTCAGCAGCTGGTTGATGTCGATGGCGGCCATGGGTCTCTCCCTGGGTTAGCGTTTGAGGGCGGCTTCGTAGGTCAGGGCCTGGTCCAGGTAGATCACCACCTGGCCCCGGAAGGCCTTCACCTCCAAGGGGGTCAAGCCCTGGGCCTTGTCGGTATCGCGCATCATGGCGAAGGTCCTGGCCAGCTTGTTAAGGGCGGTGGCACTGGGAATGGCGGGGGCCTGACCTGTTTTGTCCCCGGCAATCTTGCGCACATCGGCCAGTACGTCATTGCTCGGCACCGGCCTGGCCGCCGACTGCAAGGACAAGGCGTCGAAGCGCCCGATCAGCTGGTTGTAGCCGGGCTCCCGGGTGCCGAAGCCGGCCTTGTCGGTGCCCCCTTCGGCGCTGGCCAGCAGCTCCATGGCGCTGCTGTTGACCGCCGTCAGACCGTCCATCAGCGCCTTGTCGTACAGGGGGGCCAGTTGGGTGGCGCAGCCGCTCAACAGCAGCAGCACCAGGCCCAGTACAGAGCCCTTGCCTGTGAGGCATTTCAAGATACCCATGCTTATCCTCCTTCCTTGGTCGGCCCTTTGGCCGCCAGGCATTGGGACCTCAGCCGAGGTCGGCTTTTTCCCGGTTTTTCAGTTCCACCAGCAGATCCCAGGAGCTGGCCGTGACCAGCGCCAGGTTCCAGATCACCAGCCCCACCACCAGGTAGAGGGCGCGGGTCTCCCCCAAGAGCAGCAGCAGGGCTACCACCATGAACATCACGTAGGTGAGCAGGGAGAGCAGGTAGATCTTGCGGGCGCCGCGCACCCGCACCTGGTCGGCACCCTCCTCCTTGGCGTCTTCCACCCAGATCCTGGCCGTGGTGCCCAGGGCATAGAGGGCCACCGCCAGCAGCGGCACGGCCACGCCCAGGGCTCCCGCTTCCGGGATCAGCAAGATCAGGGAGAAGATCACCAGGAACAGGAAGGCCTTGAAGGTGTGGCGGGCCAGCCGCTTGACGGCCCCGAAGCCTTCCTGGTTGAGCAGGGCATAGCGCAGGGACAGGCTGACAAACAGGAGTCCGGCGAAGGTGGCACTGACCTGGGACAACACCGTATAGAAACCGGCCCAATGGGCCAACACAGTACCAAAATCTTCCACTGATCTATCCTCGTTCCCTGCCCGGTTTCATCTTAGGTGCGGGTTGTTCGGCGCTTCTTCGAAGGTAATGGGCTTGGGCTTGTACCCCGACTTCCCCCTCCTTGCCGTAGTGCAGTTCCCCACACCTTGCCCAGGAGGTCCCTTCGTCCATGTCGCCGTAATCGGCAAATACATATCCAGCAGAGCCTAATGCATCGGAATAGGGCGCCGCAAGCGGCCCGCCACGACTCCGAGGGGTCAACAACGGCCGACGCCATCGGCAAGTTCACTGCCGAGCCGCTGGATCTGCCCAATGATGTCGACCAACTGCCGACCTGACGGCGTCAAGGCATACTGGGTGCGCGGCGGCACCTCGGCAAAGATCTGTTTCTGCAACAGGCCGTAATGGGTCAGCTTCTTCAGCCGCTCCGAGAGCACTTTGGCGGAAATACCGGCGATATGGCGCTCCAGTTCACCTGGCCTGATGACACCTTCATTGATGGCCAGCAGCACTGAAACAGACCACTTGCAACCCACGACGTCTTCGAGCTTACGGTCGTTGTTAATTTTTTTCTCCTTAGCTTTCGACAAGTTACACCAAAAAGTGCCTACCCCACCAAATTGTACCCGCTTTTTGGGGCCCGCCTATGACGCTAGCTTGGCGGGGTGCGCACACCAACGAAGATACCAATACTGGAGAGAAAGGATGAACACCAAAGCCATTTTTTACCATGCCGGATGCCCTGTCTGCGTCGCTGCGGAAGACAGCTTGGCCAAAGCCATAGACAGTTCCCGTTACCATCTGGAGGTGGTGCATCTGGGCAGTGACAGGGCCAGGATCGCCGAGGCCGAAGCAGCAGGAGTCAGGTCGGTTCCGGCCCTGGTCCTCGACGGCATGCCCTTCCACATCAACTTCGGCGCCAAGCTGTCGGACCTCTAAAGTCGTCAACGCCTCCCCATCGCGGGGGGCGTTGTTCCCAGCCAACGCCACAGCCGTTGCAGGACCTTTAGTAAAAGGCTAAGGGATGCCGATAGGGCCTCATCACCCTGGCGCCCCTGTGCCTCCATCACCTGTACGGGGGCGACAAGCCTGTAACCCCGCTTGGGGATAGTCTCGATGACCAGGGCAACAGCAGGGTTCATGGAAAGTTGATCTTTAACCGCGGAAAAGATGAAGGCGGCCAAGTCATTCAGGTGGAAGGGCAAATGACCCATAGCCGCCCGAGGCCGGCTCAGTCCTTGGCCCGGATCACCCTGTACATGTACCAGACCACGGCCAGGTTTATAGCCAGGACGGCGGCACTGAGCAGGTTGGCCTTAGTCACCAGTTCATAGAGTTCGAAAGGCAGGTAGAGGCCGCCGCTGATAAGGGCGAACCACTCGGTCCAGACCAGGGCATGCCAGAGGCCGTAGGCCTCGACTAAGCGCACGCCGGCATAGAGGCCGCAGCCGGCCAGCACCCACTGCAGGTTGGAGGGGGTGACCATGGCCGCTTCGTCAAAGGCCTTATGGACCAGGTGGTTGGCGGGGTTCAAATGCAGCTGGCCGGCAGCCATCTCGAGGAAATGCTGGAGGTTGTGTCCGACCAGCTTATGCAGGCCGAAACAGACCAGCAGTGCGATCAAACCCTTGGACGCCTCCAAGAGCGCCACCAGTTTCAGCCCTTTTTTTACCGATGCCATAACCACCTTTGATGCGGACAACAGAGATCCCGCCCGGACAGAGGCAGAGCATGCCGCAAAAGGGCGGCAGGGGAAAGTGGCCAGCTTTGCCTCGTTTCTTTCGGCGTCATAAAAAAGGCGCCTAAAGGCGCCTTTTTCGAGTCACGAGACGGGTTGTCACTTGCCGGCAGGGGCCGCGGCCTCGGCCTGGGTGTGCTTGGCCATCCAGGCCAGCACTTCCTTGTACCAGACCTTCTGGTTCTCGGGGTGCAGCACCCAGTGGTTCTCGTTGGGGAAGACCACCAGGCGCGAATCGATGCCTTGGCGCTGCAGGGCTGTGAAGCTGCCCAGACCCTGGCCGATGGGTACCCTGAAGTCCTTCTCGCCGTGGATCACCAGCATGGGGGTCTTCCAGTTCTTGACGAAGTTGGCCGGGTTCCAGCGGTCATACATCTCGCCGTTGTCCCAGGGGGTGCCCTGCATGTCGTGCTCGGGGAACCAGAGTTCCTCGGTGGTGTAGTACATGGACTTGAGGTCGAAGAGGCCGTCGTGGTCCACCAGGCACTTGAACTTGGAGGGCCAGTTGCCGGCGATCCAGTTGATCATGTAGCCGCCGTAGCTGCCGCCGAGGGCGCAGGCGTTGTCGGCGTCGATCCAGGGCTCCTGCTTGGCGATGAAGTCCAGGCCCTTTTGCAGATCCTCGAAAGGCCTGTCGCCATAGTGGCCGGTGATGGCGTCGGTGAAGGCCTGGCCGTAACCGGTGGAGCCGTGGAAGTCCACCATCACCACGGCATAGCCGGCGGCGGCCCAGAGTTCGGCATTCCAGCGGCCGTGCCAATGGTTGGAGAAGCTGCCCTGGGGGCCACCGTGGATGAGGAAGGCGACGGGGTATTTTTTACCTTCCTGATAGCCCACCGGCTTGATCCAGTAGCCGTAGACGGTCTCGTTGTTCCAGCCGGGAAAGCTGAACTGGGCGAAGTCGCCCATGTCGAGATCCTTGAGCTTGGCTTCGTTGGCGTGGGTGAGCTGCTTGAGGCCGAAACCGTCCTTGTCCACCACGTAGAGGTCGCTGGGGGCGTTGAGGGCGTCACGGGAGAAGAGTACCCGCCCTGCCCCTTCGCTGACGGAGCCGACGGTGCCGTCACGGCTCAGCACCTTCATGTCGCCGAAATCGACGTTGAAGGCGTAGAGGCCGTGCTGGCCTGTGTCCTGGGCCGTGACCAGCAGGGTCTTGGCGTCGGAGGCGAAGCGGATGGAGTCGGCACTGCGGTCCCACTGGGGGGCCAGCTCACGGACCTGGTTGGTGCGCAGATCTTTGAGCATGATGCGGTAGCGGTCGGACTCGTAGCCGGGGGTGGACATGGCCAGCCAGGCCATGTAGCGGCCATCGCTGCTGAAGGCGGGCTGGGCGTCCCAGGCCTTGTTGTCGCCGGTCAGATCCGTGGTCTGGCCGCTGGCGACATCGTAGGCGTAGAGGTCGAAATTGGTGGACCAGGAATGGTCCTTGCCCGGCGCCTTGGCGGAATACACCAGTTGGCTGCCGTCGTTGTTGAAGCTCACTTCTTCCATGCCGGAGAAGGGCTTGGCGGGGCTGTCGGTATCCAGGCCCTGCATGATGTCCTTGACGTCACCGGCCTTGCCGTCTTTGACCTCGGCCAGGAACAAATGGTTGACGAAATGGTTGTCCCAGGTGTCCCAGTGACGCACGAACAGCTTGTCGAAGGTCATGTCGGTGGACTTCTTGGCCTTGAGCTCGGCCATCTTGTCCTGGGTGCATTTGAGGTTGTCGCAGCCCGGCCAGACGGACAGTTCCACCACCAGCTTGTCGCCCTTGGGGCTCAGCTTGTAGCCCTGCACGTCCAGGGGCAGGCTGGTGACGGAGCGGGCTTCGCCGCCGGTGAGGTCCAATTCAAAGACCTGGCTGCCGTTGCCACGGTCGGCCAGGAAGAAAATGGCCTTGCCGTCGCTGCTGAAGGTGACGTCGCTCTCTGTGCCCTTGGCGCTGGTGAGCTGGCGGGTGGTGCCGCTGTTGAGATCCTGCCAGTAGAGGTCGGACTCGCCGTCCTTCTTGAGGCCGTAGACCATGGCCTGGCCGTCGGGGCTGATGACGGCGTCATGGACCTTGTTCATATTGATGACGTCGTCGATGGTCAGGGGCTTGGCCAGGGCCTGCCCACTCAGGGCCAGGGCGCTCAATGCCCAGATGCGTTTTTTCATTCTTATCTCCCTTCAATAAACAAAAAGGGCCAGGCAAGCGGCTGACCCTTTTTCCCAAAGTGCTTAGGCCTTGGCGGCTTCCTGGATGCGCACTTTCCATTCGGCCGGGCCCTGGTCGTGGGCGTTGTTGCCCAGGCTATCCACGGCCACCGTCACCGGCATGTCTTCCACCTCGAACTCGTAGATGGCTTCCATACCCAGGTCGGCAAAGCCCTTGACCTCGGCCTTCTTGATGGCCTTGGCCACCAGGTAGGCGGCGCCGCCCACGGCCATCAGGTAGACGGCCTGGTGGTTGCGGATGGACTCCACGGCGGCCGGGCCGCGCTCGGCCTTGCCGATCATGCCGATGAGGCCGGTCTGCTCCAGCATCATGTCGGTGAACTTGTCCATGCGGGTGGAGGTGGTGGGACCGGCCGGCCCAACCACTTCGTCGCGCACAGCGTCGACTGGGCCGACGTAGTAGATGAAGCGGTTCTTGAAGTCCACCGGCAACTCTTCGCCGTTTTTGAGCATCTCCTGGATGCGCTTGTGGGCGGCGTCGCGGCCGGTCAGCATCTTGCCGGACAGCAGTACTGTCTCACCCATCTTCCAGCTGGCTACCTCTTCCTTGGTGACGGTGTCGAGGTTGACGCGGCGCACGTTCTGGCCCACTTCCCAGGTGACTTCAGGCCAGTCAGACAGCTTGGGCGGGGTCAGTTCGGCCGGGCCATTGCCATCCAGGTGGAAGTGCACGTGGCGGGTGGCGGCGCAGTTGGGGATCATCACCACCGGCTTGGAGGCCGCATGGGTGGGGGCGGACTTGATCTTGATGTCCAGCACAGTGGTGAGGCCGCCGAGGCCCTGGGCGCCGATGCCCAGCTGGTTGGCCTTCTCGAAGATCTCCAGGCGCAGCTTTTCTTCGGTGGTTTCGGCGCCACGGGCTTTCAGCTCATGGATGTCCACCGGATCCATCAGGGATTCCTTGGCCAGCACGGCGGCTTTCTCGGCGGTGCCGCCGATACCGATACCGAGCATGCCCGGGGGGCACCAGCCGGCGCCCATGGTGGGCAGGGTCTTGAGCACCCACTCAGTGATGTCGTCGGAGGGGTTGAGCATGGCCATCTTGGACTTGTTCTCGGAGCCGCCGCCCTTGGCGGCGATGGCCACTTCCACGTGGTGGCCGGGCACCATGTCGATGTGCACCACGGCCGGGGCGTTGTCCTTGGTGTTCTTGCGGGCGCCGGCCGGGTCAGCGACGATGCTGGCGCGCAGCGGGTTGTCCGGGTTCATGTAGGCGCGGCGCACCCCTTCGTCCACCATCTCCTGGACCGTCAGGTCGGAGTCCCACTGCACCTGCATGCCTATTTTGACGAAGCAGGTGACGATGCCGGTGTCCTGGCACAGGGGGCGGTGGCCTTCGGCGGCCATGCGGGAGTTGATCAGGATCTGGGCTATGGCGTCCTTGGCGGCCTTGGACTCTTCGCGGTCGTAGGCTTCCTTCATGGCCTGGACAAAGTCCAGGGGATGGTAGTAGGAAATGTACTGGAGGGCGCTTTCGACGCTCTCGATAAAGTCTTCTTTACGGATCACGGTCATTTGCTCACCTGGACTGGCGTCCTTATCGGTATAATGTGCCGCTAATGATACTAAGCCCCGGCCACGGAAACCAAGCCTGATGGAACTCAAAAGCCTGGCCCTGCCCTATCTGGACAGAGACGCCCTCGCCGCCCGCTTCGCCCCCCTGAGCGCCAGGCCCTGGGCGGTACTGCTGGACTCCGCCGCCCCTGCCCATCCCCACAGCGGCCTGAGCCTCTTCAGCGCCGAGCCGCGCCACCGGCTCACCGCCAGCGGTGAAAAGGTGTTCAAAGACGGCGAACCGCAGCCAGGCATATCGCCCCTGGCTGCCCTGCAGGCCATGGTGGCGGACTGGCCCAAGGTCGAGACGGAGCTACCCTTCGCCACCGGCGCCATCGGCGCCTTCGCCTACGACCTCGGCCGGACCCTGGAAAAGCTGCCCCGCCTCGCCGAACACGACATCGCCCTGCCCGACATGGCGGTGGGCTTCTACGACTGGGCCGTCCTTTCCGACCACGACAAGGGTGAGAGCTATCTGGTGAGCCTGGACGACCCCTATGAGCGCCTGGCCTGGCTGGAGCGCCAGCATGCCGAGGCGCTGCCGGACTTTCACCTCACCGGCCCCTGGCAGTCCAACATGAGCCGCGAGCAGTACGGCGAGAAATTCCAGCAGGTCCAGGCCTACATCCAGAGCGGGGACTGTTACCAGATTAACCTGGCCCAGCGCTTTGCCGCGCCCTATGAGGGTGACGAATGGCAGGCTTATCTCAAGCTGCGCGGCCAGAACGCCGCCCCCTTCTCCGCCTTCCTGCGCCTGGAAGACGGCGCCCTGCTGTCCATCTCCCCCGAGCGCTTCTTGAAGGTCGATGGCAGGGCCGTGGAGACCAAGCCCATCAAGGGCACAATGCCCCGTGACCCGGATCCGGCAAAAGACGCGGCCAACGCCGAGCGCCTGCGCCACAGCCCCAAGGACAGGGCCGAGAACGTGATGATCGTGGATCTGCTGCGCAACGACCTCGGCCGGGTGGCGGCGCCGGGCTCGGTCAAGGTGCCGGCGCTGTTCGAGATAGAATCCTTCCCGGCCGTGCACCACCTGGTGTCCACCGTCACCTGTGAGCTGGCAGGCAGCAAGACGGCCGTCGATCTCCTGGCCGCCGCCTTCCCCGGCGGCTCCATCACAGGCGCCCCCAAGGTGCGGGCCATGGCGATCATCGAGGAGCTGGAGCCCCAGCGGCGCAGCTTCTATTGCGGCTCCGTCGGCTACCTCGACGCCGCCGGGCGCATGGACAGCTCCATCACCATCCGCACTTTGGTGGCCTGGCAAGGCAAGCTCTACTGCTGGGCCGGCGGCGGCCTGGTGGCCGACTCCGATGAGGAAGCCGAGTACCAGGAGACTCTGGCCAAGGTGTCCCGCATCCTGCCGCTGCTATGAGAAGAAGTTTCACCACCGACTTCCTGCTGCGCCCCCTGGAGCCCAGGGCCCCAGGCCTGCAGCTGGCCACGCCCCGCGAAGCGGCGGTGCTGATCGCGGTGTTGGACAAGCCAGAGCCCAGCATCCTCCTGACCCGCCGCACCAGCACCTTGCGCCACCACGGCGGCCAGGTGGCCCTGCCCGGCGGCAGGGTGGATGCCACCGACCCCGACCACGCCGCCGCCGCCCTGCGCGAGGCCTGGGAGGAAGTGGGGCTGCCACCGTCCGAGGTGCAGCCCCTCGGCCGGCTCAACCCCTACCACACCGTCTCCCGCTACCGCATCACCCCCGTCGTCGGCCTGGCGCCGGCCGATTTCCCCTGGCAGCTCAGCACGGAGGAAGTGGACGCCGTCTTCGAGGTGCCTCTGTCGGTGGTGCTGGATCTCAACGCCTACCAGGTGCTGACCATTCCCCGCCTTGGCCAGAGCCACGACGTCTATTTCCTGCCCTGGAACGGCTGGCTGATCTGGGGCGCCACCGCCGCCATCTTCCAGGATCTGGCCCTGCACCTCCGATGAGACAAAAGTTGACGTTTTGGTAAGCTGGGTTGCCTTGTCAAAATTGACGTACAGGTTCACACTCAGCCCCCAAATCAAGGACCCAGCAGGTTTTTTGCCATGATCTCCGTATTCGACATGTTCAAGGTGGGCATAGGCCCCTCTTCTTCCCACACCGTCGGCCCCATGAAGGCGGCCAAGAAGTTCACGGAGATCCTGGAAGAACAAGGCCTGCTGGACGGCGCCACCGAAGTGCAGGTGGAGCTCTACGGCTCCCTGGGCCAGACCGGCATAGGCCACGGCACCGGCAAGGCGGTGATCCTGGGCCTCTGGGGTGAAGATCCGGACAGCGTCGACGTGGACAGCATCCCCGCCATCCTCGCCGCCACCGAGAAGGAAGAGAAGCTGAGCCTGCTGGGCAAACACGAGGTGGCCTTCCCCAAGAAGGGCGCCATCGTCTTCCACCACCGCAAGACCCTCAAGAAGCACTCCAATGCCATGAAGCTGGTGGCCTTCAAGGGTGAGGAAGAGCTGCTCAGCAAGATCTACTACAGCATCGGCGGCGGCTTCATCGTCGCCGACGAGGACTTCGACGCCGAGAAGGAAGCGGCCATAGTGGCGGCCGACGCCACCCGCGAGCCCTACCCCTTCGATTCCTGCGACCAGCTGATGGCCAAGTGCAAGGAGCATGGCCTGTCCATCTCCAGCCTGGTGATGCAGAACGAACTGGCGCTGCGCTCCAAATCCGAAGTGGAAGACGGCCTCTGGAGCATCTGGGAAGTGATGAAGGCCTGTATCGACCGCGGCTGCAAGACAGAAGGCATTCTGCCCGGCGGTCTCAAGGTCAAGCGCCGCGCCCCTGGCCTCTACCGCAAGCTGGTGGCCGAGGGTGACCGCAATGTCGACCCCCTCAACACCGTCGACTGGGTCAACCTCTTCGCCCTGGCGGTGAACGAGGAAAACGCCGCCGGCGGCCGGGTAGTGACGGCCCCCACCAACGGCGCCGCCGGCATCATCCCGGCCGTGCTGGCCTACTACGACAAGTTCATCCAGAAGGTGGACCGCGAAATCGCCACCCGTTACCTGCTTACCGCCGCCGCCATCGGCAGCCTCTACAAGAAGAACGCCTCTATCAGCGGCGCCGAAGTAGGCTGCCAGGGTGAGGTAGGCGTGGCCTGCTCCATGGCCGCCGGGGCCCTTGCCGAGATCCTCGGCGCCAACGCCGGCCTGGTGGAGAACGCCGCCGAAATAGGCATGGAACACAACCTGGGCCTGACCTGTGACCCTGTCGGCGGCCTGGTGCAGGTGCCCTGCATAGAGCGCAACGCCATGGGCGCCGTCAAGGCCATCAACGCCGCCCGCCTGGCCCTGCGCGGCAGCGGCGAGCACAAGGTCAGCCTGGACAAGGTCATCAAGACCATGTTCGACACCGGCAAGGACATGAAGGCCAAGTACAAGGAAACGGCCCGGGGCGGGCTTGCCGTCAACATCATCGAGTGCTGATCAGCCAGCACTGCTACTTACTAAAGTAAAAAACCACCTTCTTAGAAGGTGGCTTTGCAAAAAGGCCCCCTAGAAGGGGGCTTTCGTATTTATGAGATCTTCTAGGACTTTGATTGCTGCTGCACTCATCAACAGGTCTTGCCAGACCCTGCCTCTCTCAGCTGGAGCCCTCGTATTACCTCGGTTAAAAGACAACTTCGTCTTCTTACGAGACAGAGAGAAAAAGTTACATGGTGTCTAGCGACGGCTCTCTACGGGCATAGCCCCGACTTGATGATCACCACCTCCATAGGAGGTGGTTTAACGCTGAAAACAAGAAGGGGCCAGAGGGCGCCTTTTTTAGTCGTTGAATACGGCCACACAGCCCCGGCCGGCCTGCTTGGCCTTGTACATGGCAAGGTCGGCATCGCGGATGAGGGTCTCGGGATCCAGCCGCTCGAGGCCCAGCAGCCGGATACCGATGCTGGCCCCCACCACCAGGGCCTTGCCGTTGAAGGTCAGGGGCTCTTGGATGGCGGCGATGAGCTTGATCGCCACCAGCCGTGCCTTGTCCTGGGCCCGCTGCCGGTCCGTGTCCGAGCACTGCATGAAGACCACGAACTCGTCGCCCCCCAGGCGGCTGACCACGTCTTCACTGCGGACAGAGGCCAGCAATCGCTGGGCTACCGCCACCAGCACGGCATCACCGGCGTCGTGGCCATGGTCGTCGTTGATGGGCTTGAAGTCGTCAAGGTCGATGAGCAGCAGCGCCTTGTGCAGGCTGTGGCCGGCGCTGCTGGCCATATCCCGCTCCAGGCATTTGGCCAGCAGGCGCCGGTTCGCCAATTGGGTCAGGGGGTCGACATGGGCCAGGTGGCTTACCTTGGCCAGCGCCTCGTCACGGGCCTGCACGAAGGGCCGGATCACCCAGAGGTAGATAAGGGGGCTGGACAGCAGCGCCAGCCAGGTGACATCGAGCGCCGCCTCCAGGTAGATCCCCAGCTTGTGAGGAACCAGGCCCAAGACCAACATGATGGTCAGTTCCACCGAGGCGATGATGGCGGTGATCCTGAGCACCACCTGTGCGGGCGTGAGTAGCTTGATCATGCTGCTGGCGACACCGAGGCAAGACTGACTCCTTATAAATTAACACGCTTTGCCGCCGTACAGGCCCTGCCACTCAGGTAGCGCCGGCAATATCGCCTCGAAGAAGAAGCGCCCTTTGGGAAAAGTCGGCGCCAATTGCCCGAAGGCTTCGGGCGTCACCCAGCGGGCCTCGGCCACCTCGGCAGCGGCCGGTCGCAACTTGCCTCCCACAGCTTCAGCCAGCCACCAGTGGAGCTCATAGTCGGCGCCGTCCGCCACACATTGCCAGACTTCGCGCAGCGGTTGCACAACAAGGCCCAGCTCCTCCCGCACTTCCCTCACCAGGGCCTCGGCCTGCGTTTCCCCGGGCTCCAGCTTGCCCGCCGGGGGCGTCCAATACCCCGCCCCCGGCACCTGGCCGGCGCGCTTGATCGCCAATACCCGGCCCTCATTGATGATGACGGCCACCACCGCCCTGCCCTGTCTGCTCTTCATCCCATGCGCTCCTTATCGCTGAGCCCGCCGGCGCTCCCGGCTGGCCCCAAAGCCAAGCATGGGCCAGGCCGGGATCACTTCGCCAAGGGGGAGTCGAGGAAGGCAGCCACCATCGCCGCCAAGGCGCCGTGGCTCGTCACCTGCATATGGTTCGTACCGGGCAGTATGGCCAGTTGTGCCTGGGGAAGGCGCCGGAAGCTCTCCACGGCATGCTCGGGGCGGATCACGTCGCTGTCGCCGATCACCACCAGGGTCGGCGCCCTGACGGCGCGGACGGTATCGGCCGGGATGTCCTTGAAGTCGCGCACGCGCTGGGCCGCCTTGTCGTGCATCAGCCGCAGGTTACCGGGCTCGGGGGCCACGGCCAGGTAGGCCTGCTGCAGCTCCTTTGGCATGTTCTCCAGCCTGGCGTTGTCCATCGCCTCCCAGAGCCAGGGGTAGGCGCCGTCACGGCTGAGGAGCGCCGAAAGAAGCACCAGCTTGCGTACCCGATGCGGATACCGGCTCGCCACCAGCAAGGCGATGGTGCCGCCGTTGCTGAACCCCAGCAGATCGGCCTGCTCGACGTGCAGGTAGTCGAGCAGCGCCGCCGTATCGTCCGTGGACTGTTCGAAGCTGAAGGGCCGCTCCTTGATGTCCGCCGTATGGCCATAGCCCTGCTGCTCGAAGGCGATCATCTGCCGTTGCCGGGCCAACGCCGGCAGCAGCTGGCCGAAGGAGGTCTGGATGGTGTCGCCACCGCCGTGCAGCAGCACCAGCGGCGGCTGGGTTGAGCTGGCGGCGCCGTGGATCTCGAAATAGAGCCGCAGGCCGTTGACGGGGGCGTAGCCGGTGCGGACAGGCTGTTGTTTCTGTTCCATCTGATATTGCTCCAGGCTCGGTGCTGCCCTTGCCAGGGCTATCCCCAAAATAAAGAGAAGTGCCGCTGCGACCAGCGGCAGTTTGGAGGCGACACTGCGCCCTTTTCCCACTGTCAAAGCCATGAGGCTCTCCTGTCGTCCGGGCCAGGGCGCCGTTTCGCCATGGCCTACTACAGCTGGTCGAACGGGGAGCACCGGGATCGACAGCCGCCGAAAAAAAGCCAAAAAAAGGGCACCCTGGGGCGCCCTTCTTGGCTCAGCCTTCTACCGATACCGGCTGGGGAGGCGCCGGCTGGCTGCTCAAGCGCTCCAGGGCCGGATCCAGGCAGGCCCAGCTGGGCGCACTGTCAGACCAGATGTTGGCGCCGGGTTTGATGGAGGAGGGCTCGTCCAGGTTACCGGCGCGGACAACCCTGAACTGGGGCCGGGCCGACGACTGGGCAAAGAGGTGGCAGCCGCAGCCTGGGCAAAACTGGCGGGTGATGGTGTTGCCGCTATCTGCCGTGCTGCTGTACTCGGCAAGCGTCCCTGAAACGGCCAGGCTTTCCGCGGGAACCACCAGGTTCACAGTACCATTGGCCGCTATGTGCTGGCAGTCACGACACCAGCATACCCTGGCCGCCAGGGGCTCGGCGGCCAGCCTGAAATGCACAGCCCCACAAAGGCAACGCCCTGTTCTTTCCGTCATTTTCCCTTCCCTCTTGGTGTTGATGCAGCCCAAGACCGGGCTGCCCTGCATTAGCGACGAACGTACACTTCCTGCCAAAGGGTTATCAGCCCCCTGTCATCAAACTTCAGCAGCAGCATGGCTTCAAAGGCGTCCAGGTAACCGGCCAGCCTGCGGACCTTGGCCCCCATCACTATGACCACCCTGTCCTCGTCACAGAGGTATTCCTGCACCTGGTAATCAATAGCGGCGATGGTCGACTTGAAGCCGTTGAGAAAGGTCAGGTAGGTGGCGCGGTCGGCCTCGTATTCCCGCCCATTGGCCTTCACCACGAAGGACTCGGCAAAGCATTGCGCTATGTCTTGCTCCGATATCGCCACCGTCGCCACCAGGTGCCGGCGGTTCCACGCCAGCAGCCGCTCTGCCAGTTGTTGGGTCCTGCTCAATTACAGCTTCCTTTTCCTTCAATCTTGTTAAGGCCGGCTCCGTCACCCGGCTTAAAGGGCGGCCGCACCGGCCGCCGCCACTTGCAGATCCTGCTCCGGCAACATGCCCGCCACCCCTATGGCACCTATGATCTTGCCGTCCCGGACCAGTGGAATACCGCCCGCTATGGGCGTGGCATCCCCAATCGCCAACAGCCGCAGGTGGACGCCCCCTTGCGAAAGGGCCCCCTCGAAAACCTGGGTGGGCCTCTTGAACTTGACGGCCGCCTCGGCCTTGGCTGTCGCCACCGCTATGCTGCCGAACTGGGCATGGTCCAGCCGGTGCAGGGCAACCAGTTGGGCGGCGCTGTCGACGATGGCGATGATGACCGCAAGGCCATTGGCCACCGCCTCTTCTTCGGCGGCGGCCAGCACCCGCTTGGCCTCATTCAGCAGTATGGGATTGCCATATTCGATAACCTTTGCCGATGTCATCTGGGATCTCCTTATTCGAAGTGGCGCCGGTGGCTAAAGACTGCCTGCCATGACCATCCGGGCGCGGTGGAATTTCGTGGCCTCTGGAGCCAGGCAGCCCCCAAAGACAGTCAAGATGGGGCCAAGGCCCCGTCTGGTACTAAAGAATCGCATGCACCCATCGGCATGCCGTTGTCAGTCCCTTGGGTTCGCGGTCAGGCCTCATCCGGGTCCGGCCAGACATTGGCGTTTTCCTCGAAATCGGCCCGCTGGGGCCGCACCACGCAGAACCGCTGGCCCGTAGGCGCCTCCATGATCCACCAGGTCTTCAGCTTCTGGACACGCTTGGCCCCCAGCTTTTCTAGCCGGCATGCCTCCGCTTCGACGTCGTCGGTCTCGATATCCAGGTGCACCCGGCTTTCATGCCGCACCGCCTGGACCAGGATCTTCATCTCCTGGGGCGGTCCTTCAAGCAGCCGGTAGGGCTCGGCCGGATCCGCATCGGCTTCGGCCGTCCGCCCTATGGCCGCCGCCCAAAAGCGGGCTGCGGCGTCGATGTCATCGGTCTGGCAATCGATGATGATGTTGCTCAAGCGACTCTTATGCATGATGGCTCCCTGAGACGAGTGGTGTTCCGGTGCCATGACGCCGTCAGCGGCTGTGGTGGCATACCGCTTCGAGATTGCGTCCGTCCAGACCAACGACGAAGGCGGCGTAGTAGTTGGCGTGGTAGTGGGGACGGAGCCCGGGCGCGCCATTGTCCCGGCCCCCCGCCGCCAGCGCGGCCCGGTACAAGGCGTCCACCTGCTCCCGTGTCTCGGCAACGAAAGCGACATGGAGCGGCGCCGGTTGTACTGTGGCCTGGTAGAGGCAAAGCGACGCATCGCCCCTGCCACACAGCTCCATGCCGTAGGCCGGAACCCCTCCGCCCCGGCCTCGACGCCCAGGGGCGCCAGCGCCTTTAGAAAAAAGCCCTTGACCGCACCGTGATCGCTGACACCGAATTTGACGTGATCAAACATGCCACCTCCGTTTCGGGTTGCCATCAGGCATCAGGCCACAGCAATGCCGGGCCTGGGGCGCTCTAAAAAAACCTGTCACCCCGGATAATCCAGCGCCCCCTGGTAGTAGTTTGAAAACACCTCGTTGACCTGGGCATAGAGGTTGCCCGGCATGAACTTCACCCTGGTGATAAAAAGATAGAAACAGTTTAGGGGCTGGTCGGCGGGGCCCAGCTTGCAAAGCTGGGTGCCAAAATCATCAAGCAACGTCTGCCCGACCAAAGGTCCGAAATTGCTGTAAAGATTGTCCCGCTCAAAGCCATTGACGAAATTTTCCATCGCCGTCAGCATCGCCATGCTGTCGATTGGTGATGATCCCATTCTCGCTTTCACCTCTTCAGTTTCATAATCAACATCAAGGGCAACAAGGCCAGGCAGCGCCGCCCCAAAGTGGTCAGGAGGCGTCGCCGGGTAAAGGCCTAGTCGCCGGCCTCGGTCCAATAGTCATTCATGAGCGCCTTGGACCACTCGGACTGACGAAGCTCCTCCCGGGTAATAAATCGGGGGTTTTTGGCATAAGCGTTATTGGGTGCCGGTAGTGACGTAGCGCACTATCTGGTCCGCATGATCTTCAATCAAACCTCTGGATGTAAAGAGGGCCGAGGGATTTTTGGACTCAACCGTAAAGGTACCCAGGACAGTGTCCTTCTTGCCATCATGGATGGTGACGGTGCTTTGCATGTTGTCCGAGCCGGCCATGGCGCCAACCAGGGCCCGGGCGGCACCAGGGCGCATGTAATAGTGCGTTATCACGATGTCGATGGTGCGGGCCGGATGCTGGCCATCGGCCAGCTGGCCGCTGGCGCCAAGCTTGGCATTCAGGCGGTCTTTGAAAATGCCCAGCGCCTTTTCAGGCATCTGCCCGCTCGCTTCCACCTGATAGGAAATGCTTGCAGTCGGATCAGCGGTATAGGGGCCTTGCGCATGCATCCTTGTGCCTGCACATCCGGCAAGCAAAAAAAGCACAGAGAAGAGAGAGGACTGAATAATACGCTTCACGATAAGAAATCCTTTTGAAATGGTTTACCCATGCCGCTTGAGGTCAAAATAGCGCTGTCTGGCATCGCCTCTAGCCGTTGACGGCCCCCCCAGAGGGCAGGCATCTTTGTTAAAAGAAGGTACCTGAAAAAGAAGCCGGTGAATAGGACGCGGCCTCAAAAGACTCGATAAAGAAGATGATTCATACGGACAGCGCTTTGAGTCCAGGTGAAAGGAAAATAAAGCCAACGCAAACCCGATAAAAGGTCCTACGCCGGCCACTTTCTTTCTCGCGGATATTTTCACAAGATTTTAATCGGCACGGTCAAAGCGACACACATCCGAGCTAAAAACCACCTAAAGCACCAAACGTTTCGGCTAAACCATAAAAAGCGTCAATTCACTCTCACCTTACTTGAATATCTTTGAAAATGTCTGGCTGATAAACCTTGACATGTTGTCTTTTTGGTAGTCCTCCATTGTGGCATAAAAAACCAAGCCACCGATGACCAAAGCCGCGACGACATACAGGGATACTTTCCTGGCCTTACTGTTCATTGGGTATTCCTCTCAGTGAGTGAGGCGTGTCCGTTAAAGCGGGTGAGGTCCAAAAGGCAACAACACCGCCTTGTTAGGTGACGACATTCGCAAACTCCTTCTCCCCAAGTGGAAAAATTCGGTTATTGAAGTCTTTTGGTGACAGCACTTTTGAAGCCACTTGCTGTGCACCCTGATCACCCTCCCAACAAAGAAACACTTGGAGTTTGCCACCCTCAGTAAGAATGTTACCTAAGTATGACGAGAGTTCTTGAATACTTTTATCACGGGCTTCTTTTTCAATGCGCCCATCTTTCTCTGTGGACATGAAGCCACAGCTGCAACCTTGATGAGAGCCAAGATACATGACGTATGGCAGAGAGAACTGCGCCTTCACCGGCGCCTCTTCAGGGGTCAATTCCTGGGTGTTGAATGAGGGGTTTTCTTCGTCCCAAAACACACGGTAAAGTTCTTTGTCTGAAGCAAGATAGAGTGCCCAGCACATAAATCACCTAACGACCAGTTACACGGTGCAAACGAAGCGTAGAAAAGTTTGCGTCCGAACGAGCACCTTGTTATGTTATTTATTCATTCGGAAACTGAAAATCATTGGACACTCTCTCTGTTGTATATTTATTCCCGGAGCTATAGTTCTCGTATTCAAATACCTTTTTGTCCAGTTTAATTATTTTATACGCATCATAATTATATGGTTCTGCGGGGTTCGACGGAAAAAATTTATTACCCTCAACAAAACCACGAAATATGGTGAAGTAGACTGGACCCGAAACCCCCCACTGTCCAGCTTCGGTTTGTTCTTTAATTTTTCCGTCTTTGTCGTGAATACGAAAAATGGTCTTGTAGGTTCCTTGAGGAAACCTTTCGACTATCTCCTGTTTCTTACCCCCATCCTTGGTCGGTTGGCTCCCATACCATTTACCGATCATAAGGTTCCAGGTTTCTTCCTGCGATACCGTGAGTGACGGTTTTTCTGATGTTACTGGCGCAGAGGATGTATTGGCGATAGCACATCCTGTAGCTATGAGCGTAATAAAGGCAGTGAAGCCGCTTGCGATTCTCATGATTCTCCTTTCACATAACGCCCTGTTAAAAGGCTAAATATAGTTATCCAAAATTAGCGACAAAGAAGCAAAAAGCCAACTGAATTTTGCCCCTTTTTTAACAGTTTGTTATATTTTAAACTCCACCGTTTCTTCTCGGTATACCTTTACTGTTTTACCGTTTAAAAGTGCAGGTTTATAAACCCATTTACAAAAAGCCCTTTTGGCTTCTGTTTCAAATACACCTTTTGGTTGAGAATCAATAACTTTAATTTCTGTTACTTTACCATTTTCAGTTATAACGGCTGACATTTTTACCCAACCTTCTACTTTTTCTTCAAGCGCTTTTTTAGGGTAAATGGGAGAGATATGAATAATCCACTTCGAGGGAGCATCTACTTGCTCAAGTTGATACACATTTGGATCAGTATTTTGAACTGCCTGATTAGAGGCACAGCCAATTAAATTAAAACAGAGTAGTATAGTTAGAAATTTACGCACGAATCATCCTTAAAATATAACGCCGCCAACAGCGGCCGAGCGTAGCGAGGTCCAGCCCCGCAGGGGCGATGCTGATTGGCCTTGTTAGTGGCCTACGCAACTTGAACCTCTTTAAAATTGGGATTTTCCTCGAACAGCTCTTTGAAGAACAAAAAGCAGCCATCAGATGCACTCATTTTGTTTTTTCCAAATAGCTTTTCTTTGAAACTTCGCTGTTTATCAACTTGAAATACCCACTCCAATTCGTGATTCGGATCATCACCTTCTTCAAAATAGGCGCATGAACCAATTAGGTAGTTATTACCCTCATACGATAGTTCGCAATACCAACCCCAATCTTCTGCATCTGGCTCGGTAATCTCAAGATTCCCTTTAAGTTCGTTTCGCAACCATTCCAATAACGATAGGCCATATATTGGATTGATAGGATTCTCTCTTTCCTTAGAAACATCAAACATTGACGTCTTGAAATGTATTGTCTGGTTCATATCTATCCTAAGCCACTAACGCCGCCAGCAGCGGCCGAGTGAAACGAGGTCCAGCGACCAACGGGAGCGCTGCTGGCTGGCCTTGTTAACTGTTGAACTCCTCAACCCATTCTTTGTGCTGCTCGATAAAGTTTTTCCAGTAACATTTTTCACCTGATATCTCATTCAGCTTTTTCTCAATGGCTGAAAGCTCTTTAGTATCTGTGATTGTATTTTCATCTGGGTCTATGCGTGCGGACTCTTGTTTGCTAAGGCAGCTTAAGTAGGAAAGAGTTTCGAGGAATGAAGGCAACGAAGCAGAAACTAGCTCCGCGCTCCACTCACCCATGCCGTGCATTGAAGTATAAACGGGTAGCAATGGTTGGTTTGTATCTACGAAGAACGGATCTCCAACTACTGTGTCCGTTCCGATAACAATCCAACCCTTTTTCCAATCACCTTCGTTTGAGCCAGTTAAATCAGTACCGTCTGGATGTAAGCTAAAGCCTAGCTGAAGGTCATTAATACTGTTCTCATCCGCAATACTGAAACCATTGGCGCCAAAGTAAACCTCTTTGAGGCCACTCAATTTTATTGCGTCAATAATTTTTTGCACCGAAATCTCCTAGAGCAGTTAACGCCTAAAGCAATCGCGCGCGCTTTTTTGCGCGTCGGTTTGCCTTTACTTGTTAGTACTTTTACCACCATTTTTCGAAATTCCCTAATCTCTCTGCTATTTCAGATAACTCTGTAGAATAGCCATTTACCTTTAATGAGATTCGACCAAGATCAGACGAGTCTTGTGTAAAAATTTGTGTAATGAATTCATTTCCAGACTTGGTAAAGATAACAACCGGGTTATAACTCAAATCTGACAGCGTTGCGGTACCATTCTCTAGGCTCACCAAAGTCTTAAGTTCTGAATGAAAATCATCTATAGCTGAACACTCAAACCAACACTCTAATATTTCAATGCTTGCCTTTTGAAAGGGCATGTTCCATGTAACACCTATATTAAAAGCTACGGATGGGAGATGATCATCTACGCCCGAAACATTAAGAGTTACTTCCAGCTCAGAATTTCTTATTAGATGGAACATATTTTCCTTGAGTACTAACGCTCAGTTAAAACGAGTGTGCTTTTCTGCACTTCGTTTTTCAACGACTTGTTAACTACTTTGGGGGATATTAAATGATTTTTCAAAGCCATTACCTTTTACTCTGATGATTCCATCATTCTCATTCCATAAGGCGGATTCAACTAGCCCGATAAAAGTATCTGTTACCCAAAGCTTCTCGTTACTTTCCGCGTAGACAAAGTAAAGATTGCCCGTTGGTGCATCTTGTATAAGAGCTAATTTACCTGAAGAAGCAACAGACATAAAACCGCATTGACCTAAATCTAATTCGTCATAGAAGCAATGTTGAAAATGGCCAATAGACTCAAAACTCGAAGCACTCGGCTTGGAAATGATGTATTGATGGAACCCTGCACCAGCGCTGCATCCACTAAGTGTCAAAGTTAATAGCAAAGGCCAATTATGTCGCATATGTAGTTAACGCCACACATCAGACGACTGAAAACCGCGCAGCGGCTTTTGGGTCGGCTGAATGTGATTGTTATACCTTTTCATGACTCAGCTTTGGCTTGAGGTATTTTTCAATTTCCTCGATCGCCCTAATAAGATCTTGTTTGTATTCATCGGGCTCCTCGCTCAAATTGTCGTACATAATGTCGCGAGCTTTCTTATCTATGTTTCTTATGGCCCCTTTTGACGCTTCATCGGTATCGGGGTTTATGAGTTCAACGTAATGGCGAATTCGCGTAAATAATTCATGCTCGAGACCGAATACCCCTTTAAACAGTTCTTTAAGCTCCGTGCCCCAAATGGCTTCCGCTTCAAGTAGGTCAGCATATAGCGTTGTTCTTTCAGCTTGAACTTTGTCCCATCTTGCTTGATAAGCCTTCGAAGTGCCGTAGAAACGTATTTGTTCGCGGGACATTGTTTTAGCTTCTTCCTCTGGCGGAGAAGGCATTTCGTGCGCCCACATTGCAGGATGACGAACACCATTAATCGCGTCTCTGTATTTGAATACAGACACCAATATTCGGCGCGAAAGCTCGTATTCAGATTGCCCCTTCAATTGGCGCTGCCAAGTACCTAGGCCTTTCACGGCCACAACCGCGCCAGTAATTGCAGCACCAGAAAGCACAAGATCCTTTAGCAATGTGACTATTTCAGTGCAGGTCACCTGATTCTCCTTAGGTATAACGCCCGCAGCACGCGCGGCTTTGTAGTGAAGGCGAAGCCGCAACGGAAAAGCCGTCGCTGTGACTGCGATTGTTATGCATTTTTGTCATCGAACACTTCTTTCCTAAGGTCCTCTTTGACCTCTTGAGGTTCGAAGGCGTGGCGCAATATGTCCGCCGGGTAGATTTTCCCAGCCTTACGAGCCTGGATAATTTTCTCTATATCAGCGGGGGATGTGTTTTGGTTTGCTAGCGCTACCGAGACACTTGATATTTCCGCACGCCTAACCATGAACACGTGCATTTTCTCAACACTCAGTCCGGCGTAATACCCAGCGGCGATACATGAGGCCATATCCCTTGGGAATGCGCCTTCAAATTCAGCCGCCAGGGTCTTTCTGTACTCTTCGAAATATTCATCGAGTTTCAATGCTTACTCCTGATGCATAACGCCTTTGTTTAATTGTGAGGGGCTTTTTCCGAGTCAATTACAACAACTTGTTAGTTTTCATTTATACGGCCAGTACTACTCAAGGTTTGAATTAACTCTTTAAAGGCATTCGCGCACCTTACATGCGAAGATGCATTGTATGAATTTTCATATTCTCGACCATCTAGCAAAAATAAGTGCATGTTATTCCGCATATCCCAAACCCAATTTAAATCATCATGCAATGTTTGCGTAATAAGATCGTTTTCTAAAAGGTATTCAGTTCTTTTCTTAAAAGAACGCTGCCTACCGACAACACCTGAAAGGTAATCGGAAAGGATACCCTCAATCAATGCCCCTCCAAGGAATATAAAGACCTTTATTAACATGTCTTTCGCTGTTGCAGCTATATCCGTTCTGACCAGTAACCAAAGAATGCTATCCGTTAAAATTAAGGTGTACGATAAATTCGATTTTAGATCTTGAGATTGAACGAACTCTAGCCGACTACGCTGCTCACTAGCAGTCCTAAGATAGCCACGAGGAAAGCGAACCTTTGCGTCTTGCCGATTTTCGCGACCACAATAATCTTGAATTTCTTGAAGGATTTGACCAGCCTTTCTGACAGCAACGGCAAGTTCTTCATCTGTTTCAATAGGCATCCATATTTCCCGAAAACTAACAGCGTAATAGTGCGCATGCGCGCTTTGTCTCATTGGACCAGTGCCTATAAGGTTGTACAAGGCGCTGATCCCCCTATGTATTTCACCAGTGTCATAATATGTCCAAGGATGAAAACGAGCATGCGCGTTATCATTCCAGCCCTGGCTCGACTATCTACTCATCGGATCACGATAAAACCCGCCCCATCAACCACTTACTACTGGTTGGAGGTGAAAAACGCGCATTGGCCGGGGAGGATAGTGCGCATCTGTCTGCGTCCAATGCCGTTCATACTGTATGCCCATCCAGAAAACTGAACGACGCAGGCCATCCTTTCACACCCAGCCAAACCTGCAGATAAGGCCCCGGAGCCCCTTTTAAGTGGAGCGCCTTACTGCCGGGAGTGAAAGGCCAGCCGAGACAGGACGTCGAGGCAGGCGAATACGTGCCGGGAGCGCGTATGAGCCGGTGGCCTCCGAGCGACCAGAGGTAAGGACATCGCGTAACGTCAGGGGCGGTGCCTTTGGATACTTTGTGCGAAAACAAAGTATCACGCCCGCCGGTGCGGGAACCGGCATGTAAAGCAACTCGCAGTTACAAAGGAAATTCAATAAATACAATGAACTAAGACGGGAATCTGTCTTTCGAAGAGCCAAGCTACCGCCCCTGGAATGCACTAATCCAGTCATCCGTGACTCGTTGTATTCTTCCTAAACAGTCCCCCCTTAGGAAACCGTCCCTGGCGGGGCACCCGGCTCGTACATCCTGTGTACTCGCGTTCGCCTGCGTCAAAGCAGCACTTTGACTTCGAGGCTCCCCACCCTTGAGTCACAGCTCCCAATTGCTGATCGCTTCCCTATCATCAGTCTTGCTTTGAGGCGCCATCTGATGATCCCCCCTTGGGACACCGTCCCTGGCGGGGCACCCGGCTCGTACATCCTGTGTACTCGCGTTCGCCTGCGTCAAAGCAGTGCTTTGACTTCGAGGCTCACCCACCCTTGAGTCACAGCTCTCAATTGCTGATAGCATCCCTGTCATCAGTTTCGCCAATAGGCTCCCCTAATGAGGTCCCGACTCCCGACCCATCCCTGGTGGGCCTTCCAGCTCGGCCATCCGGTGATACTCAGACCTTCCTTGGTCTTCGCCCTGCGGGCCATCGTCGCTAGCTCCAATGTTCAAGCCTCGGCGGCCCCAACCGTTCCCAACGATTTTGTCGCGTAAAACTGCGTCAAAGCGGTGCTTCAACTTCGAGTTTTACCTAACTCCCGACGCTAACAGAGGGTTAACTATCTGTAAAGCAAGGCATCAGGGTAGAAGCGCTAAGCGGCCACCACACAGTTGCGGCCTTTCTTCTTGGCCTGGTAGAGGGCCTGGTCGGCGGCCTTGATCAGCACCTCGGGCTGGCCCTGACCTTTTTGCTTCTCGGCGACGCCGATGCTGACGGTGATCTGCACCTGCTTCCGGCCCTTGGCTCCCCTGCCCCGCTGCTCGGCACTGCCCTGCTTGCGCTTGGCTTTGTCGCGGATGATGAAAGGGGTATTGGCGATCAGCTCCCGCACTTCCTCGAGGTATTGGACGGCGCTGTCACGGCTACGGCCGGGGAAGATCAGGGTGAACTCCTCGCCGCCGTAACGGAACACCTCACCGCCACCACCGACCTGGGCAATCTTGGCGGCCACCATGGCCAGGACGTCGTCCCCCACGTCGTGGCCATAGCTGTCGTTGAAACTCTTGAAGTGGTCGATGTCGAGCATAGCCAGGCTGTAGTGGCGGGACAGGCCTGCCAGCCGTTCGAAGAGCTTGCGGCGGCCGTTGAGGCCGGTCAGGGCGTCACGGTAGGCGAGATCATGGGAGGTCTTGATGCCGGTCACCAGGGCTATGGTCAGGGCGGCACTGGCAAAAAGGCTGGAGACGAAGGGCCAGTCCAGAAAATAGAGGGGCAATAGATTGGCCAGCATGACGAACAGCAGGCCGGCGCCGAGGGTGTCTTTCCTGCGCAGAAAATGCACAGCACCGGCCAGCAGCGCCAGGGCGCCGAAGACCAGGGCGGCCAGGCTGACCACCAGCCCGTCAAAGGCATGGAGGGCAAAATGCTGGTCCAGCCAGGTGACCAGGACGGTGCCAGCCAAGGGGTAGGCGGCGACCGCCAGCAGCAAGGCCAGCACCACCAGGCAGTAGAGTAATAAGGCCTGGGGGTGGCCCAGGCCCCGCTCGCTCAGCAGCTGGTTACAGAGCAATGCCAGGGGTAGCCCCAGGCTCAACAGATCGTAGCTGTAACGCACCAAGGGGTCACTGATGGGGGCCTGCAACAGGCCCTGGATCAAGCCATAACCCAGCAACGTCAGGGCCACGCTCAGCAGCAACTGGCGCTTGGCAAACTGCAAGGCCAGCCAGAGCCCCACTGCCCCCAGGGCATAGGGCAGCCAGGCCAGGGCCGGCAACCATTGGCCGGGGATCCGGTCGCCATAAAGGGTGGCGGCAGTGGCCAGCACCAGTATGACCAGGGGCGTGGTGAGGGTAGCGAAGAGCGGGCGCTGCGCCATCAGGATTGTCCTTCAACTGCGGTTGCTGGGGCGACGGTAACCTTGCCAGAAAAAGGCGACCATAACCTGTCGCTAATGAAGGGGCCAGGGAAGACAAGGCGGCTTCGCCTTGCCTATCCCTGCTCAGTTGGCAAAGAGCTTGAGCTCGGCGTCCGCCCCCGGAGGCAGCACCCTGCCCTGCTCGGCGAGGCCCAGCTTGCGCAGCAGCCTGCCCGAGGCCTGGTTGTCTTCGGTGGTGATGGCCAGCACCTTGGTGATGCCCTGGGCGCGGCCCTGGGCCATGACGGCCTGGGCCGCTTCCAGGGCATAGCCCTGGCCCCAGTGGTCGCTATGGAGGGCAAAACCGATGTCAGGATGGTCCAGGTAGTCGCGCTGCAGGAAGCCGCAGAGGCCGAGAGGGGTACCATCGTGAAGGCTGATCAGGTAGAGACCAAAGCCGTGCTGTTGGTAGCTGGTGCGGGGGCCGTCCTGAATATAGGCCTCGGCGCCCTTGAGATCCCGGATCCCCCGGTCACCGATGAAACGGATCCAGGCCGGCTGGTTGAGCATCTCGAGCACGAAGGGGGCGTCATCGAGGTTCAGCTCACGCAGCGCCAGCCGCGCCGTCTTCAGCTTGGCCCGCCTATCCGCCAGCCAGGTGCCGGCCGCCTTGGCTTCGGCCTCGTGGCCGGGTTCGCGCCAAGTCTCCAGCAGGGCGGCCTGCTCCCATTCCTGCATGGCGGGCAGGGCCAACAGCCGCTGCACATAGGCCTCGGCCTGGGGGCTCAAGGCAATGCCGTAACCGCAAAAGCGGAAAGCGACGGGGGCGAAGAAGGCGTCGACGGCGCTGAAGGCCGGGCCAGCAAGGTAAGGGCCGCCGAAGCGCTCCAGGCCTTCCAACCAGAGCTCTTCGATACGCTTTATTTCGGCGTCCAACGCCGGGCTGCGCTCAAAAAGCTGTACCCTCAGGCCGCAGTTCATGGTGCAGATGTTACGGAGGTTGGAAAAGCCCGAGTGCATCTCGGCACTGGCCGAACGGGCAAAGGCGCGGGCGGCTTTATCCGCCGGCCAGACGCCGTCGAACTGCTCGGCCAGGTATTCGGCGATGGCCAGGCTGTCCCAGACGGCCAGGCCGCCGTCCACCAGGCAGGGGACCTTGCCGTTGGGAGAGAAGCTGCGGAACTGCTCGAAGTTGTCCCCCTCGCAGAAGGGCACCAGTATTTCCTCGAAGGGAATATCCAGCACCTTCAGCAGCAGCCAGGGGCGCAGCGACCAGGAGGAATAGTTCTTGTTGGCGATATAGAGCTGGACCATGACGACTCCCTTTGGCTGTGGAGCCGCCACGTTAACGCGGTGATAAGCGCCTGTAAAGCCGGGTTATTCGTCGGCCCAAGGCATTTCAGGGAGCATCGCCAGGTGGCTGTTCCCGTAAAGAGCTGGGCCAGGCCCGCCTCGGATCACGGCGCTTTTTTATTCTTCGGCCCAGGGCATTTCCGGGAGCATGGCCAGGTGGCCGTCCCCGTAAAGAGCAGGGCCAGGCCCACCTCGGATCACGGCGCTTTTTTACTCTTCGGCCCAGGGCATCTCGGGCAGCATCGCCAGATGGCCGTTCCCGTAAAGAGCAGGGCCAGGCCCGCCTGGCGTCAGAGCGCTGTTTTTACTCTTCGGCCCAGGGCATCTCGGGCAGCATGGCCAGGTGGCCGTCCCCGTAAAGAGCAGGGCCAGGCCCACCTCGGATCACGGCGCTTTTTTATTCTTCGGCCCAGGGCATCTCGGGCAGCATGGCCAGGTGGCGGCCGTAACGGGCCTCGTCGAAGGCACCGCCCTCTTCCACCACGGCCTGGATCTCCAGGGCCAGGGCGCAGGCGATGTACTGGACGGCCTCTTCGCGGTCCATGCCGGTCATGGTCAGGCGCAGCAGGGTTTCCTTGACCTTGATGGGGTGGTTGTCGGCCAGCTGGTTCTCGACTATCTCGATCAGTTCCTGCTCGCTGAAGCTGTCTGGGTTGCTCATGGGCGTCTCTTGGCAAAACAAAAGCGCCTATGATGCGCCAGTTTCCCCTTCCCGGCCCAGGCATTTTTGCAGCAGCGCCGCCAGCTGCGCCTTTTCCTGAACCCCCAGGGGCGCGAAGAGGGCACCGTAGGCCTGGCGGCGGGCACTGTTGACCTGGGCGGCCCGGCGCTCCCCTTCGGCATTGAGATGGAGGCACTGGCAGCGCTGGTCGGCCGCATCGACGCGCCTTTCAAGGAAAGGCTCCAGGCTGGCCAGCAGCCGGGTAATGGTGGCCTTGTCCCGGCCCGTCTTTTCGGCCAGTTGGCGGCCATTGATGCCGGGTTCCTGGCCTATCAGGGTCAGCAGCTGGGCCTGGGGCGGGCTAAGCTCAAGCCCCTGGGCGGCCAAGGCCTGGTTGAACTGCTGGCGCATCTGGCTCATCAAGGCGCTGAGCCGGGTTTCGAGGTGGAGGTTGTCTGTCATGGCATCACTAAATTAGTTGAACTAATCAACCATCTCTTTTAAGGTGGCCCTTGTCAACAAGGGAGTCATGATGACAGAGCACAAACCCATCCCCGGCTTCGCCCTCTTCCTGGCCATGACCATGGCCCTGGGGCCGCTCGCCATAGACACTTACCTGCCCGCCTTCCCTGTGCTGGCCCAGGCGCTGGGCAGTGAAGTGCACGCCATTTCCCTGTCCATCTCCCTCTACGTCTTCGTGCTGTCCTTCGGCCAGCTGGTGGGCGGGCCTTTGTCCGACCGCTGGGGCCGGGCGCCGGTGATGCTGAGCGGCCTCGCCATCTTCGCCGGCGCCAGCTTCTTCATCAGCCAGGTCACCAGCCTGGAAGGCCTGCTGGCCTGGCGCGCCGTGCAGGCCTTCGGCGGCGGCTGGGCCGTGGTCTGCGTGCCGGCCCTGGTGCGGGACAGGCTCTCGGGCCGGGAAGCGGCCAAGCTGTTCAGCCTCATCGGCCTCATCATGGCGGCGGCCCCGGCCTTTGCCCCCAGCCTCGGCAGCCTGCTGCTGACCGCCTTCGGCTGGCAAAGCATCTTCGGGTTCCTCGGGCTCTACGGCGCCCTGATGGTGCTGGTGCTCAAGGCCAGCCTGTTCCGCGGCCGCCAGCAAAAACCCAAGGCCCAGGCCATCAGCGCCTGGCGCCGCTACGGCGCCGTGCTGGCCACCCGCCCTGCCCTGCGCTACCTCTTTATCCAGGCCATGGCCTTCTCGGTGATGCTGCTCTTCATCACCCATTCCTCCTTCATCTATCAGCAGCACTTCGGGGTCAGCCCCGGCACCTTCGCCATGCTGTTTGGCGCCAACATCGGCATGATGCTGGTGATGAACCTGACAAACCGCCGCCTGCTGGGCCACTTCGATCCCCACCCCATACTGCGGGTCGGCCTGCTGCTCCAGGCCCTTGGCATAGGGGCCCTGCTGCTGGTGCTGAGCTTCGCCCCCAGCTTGAGCCTCTTCCTGCCGGCCATGATGCTGACGGTGGGGGCCATGGGTGCCATCAGCCCCAACAACCAGGCCTGCTACATGGAGTATTTTGCCGAGCACGGCGGCACGGCAGCAGCCCTGATGGGCGCCCTGGCCTTCAGTCTGGCCGGGGTGGTGTCGGCGCTGTCGGCGCTGCTGCCCGGGACAGTGACCGCCATAGTGCTGGCCCAGGCCGCCTGTTCGGCCCTCGGCCTGTTGCTGGCCTGGTGGCCAAGAGCCAGGGAAGCGGAAAAAGAAGCGGCGGCCTGATGGCCGCCTTTTTTTGGCCTTTTCACATTCACCATTCCATATATAATGATTGCCATATGTGAAAAGGAGCCGCCATGGATCCCCTGACTTTCTACAAATGCCTGGCCGACGACACCCGGCTGCGCTGCCTGCTGATGCTGGCCGCCAAGGGCGAACTCTGCGTCTGCGAGCTGACCGAAGCCCTGGCCCTCAGCCAGCCCAAGGTGTCCCGCCACCTGGCGCAGCTGCGCGAAGCAGGACTCTTGTCGGCCCGCCGGGACGGCAAGTGGGTCTTCTACCGCCTGGCCCACGAGCTGCCGGCCTGGGCCAGCCAGGTACTGGCCCTGAGCCTCGAGGGCAACGGCCCCTTCCTGGCCCCCCAGCTCAGCAAGCTGCCCTGCGCCATGCAGGGCCCCCAGGGCGCCAGCCGCTGCTGCTAAGTTTTTACCTGAAATTCCATATGCGGCCCAAAGGCCAAAGGAGCAAGTGATGAGCATCAAGATAGGGATCAACGGCTTTGGCCGCATGGGCAGGCTGGCGCTGAGGGCCGCCTGGAACTGGCCGGACTTCGAGTTCGTGCAGATAAACGACCCGGCCGGGGACGCCGCCACCCTGGCCCACCTCCTGACCTTCGATTCGGTCCACGGCCGCTGGCAGCATGAGGCCACCAGCGAGGAAGACGCGATCCTCATAGGCGGCAAACGCATCCGCTGCACGGCCAACAAGGCCATAGCCGACACCGACTGGTCGGGCTGTGACGTCGTCATCGAGGCCAGCGGCAAGATGAAGAGCAAGGCGCTGCTGCAAGCCTACCTTGACCAGGGCGTCAAACGCGTGGTGGTGACGGCCCCGGTCAAGGAAGAAGGGGTGCTGAACGTGGTGATGGGAGTCAACGACCACCTCTATGATCCGGCCAAACACCCCATAGTGACGGCCGCCTCTTGCACCACCAACTGCCTGGCCCCCGTGGTCAAGGTGATCCACGAGCAGCTCGGCATCCGTCACGGCTCCATGACCACCATCCACGATCTCACCAACACCCAGTCCATCCTGGATACCCCCCACAAGGATCTGCGCCGGGCCCGCGCCAGCGGCATCAGCCTCATTCCCACCACCACAGGCTCGGCCACCGCCATCACCCACATCTTCCCCGACCTCAAGGGCAAGCTGAACGGCCATGCGGTGCGGGTGCCCCTGGCCAACGCCTCCCTGACCGACTGCGTCTTCGAGGTGGAGCGGGAAACCAGCGCCGAAGAAGTGAACGCCCTCTTGAAGGCCGCAGCAGAAGGCCCCTTGAAAGGCATCTTGGGCTATGAGGAGCGGCCCCTGGTGTCGGTGGATTACAAGACGGATCCCCACTCCAGCGTCATCGACGCCCTCTCCACCCTGGTGGTGAACGGCACCCAGGTGAAGATCTACGCCTGGTACGACAACGAATGGGGCTACGTGAACCGCACCATGGAGCTGGCCCGCCTGGTGGGCGGTCTTTGATGCTGGCCAGCCTCAGCCCCATGGTGCGCCAGTACCTGCTGGTCACCGGCAACTACTGGGCCTTTACTCTCACCGACGGGGCCTTGCGGATGCTGGTGGTGCTGCACTTTGCGCACCTCGGCTACAGCCCCCTGGCCATCGCCATGCTGTTCCTCTTCTACGAGTTCTTCGGGGTGGTGACCAACCTGGTGGGGGGCTGGCTGGGGGCGCGCCTCGGCCTCAACAACACCATGAACCTGGGGCTGGGGCTGCAGGTGCTGGCCCTTTGCATGCTGCTGCCGCCCTCCTGGCTGACGGTGCCCTGGGTGATGGCGGCCCAGGCGCTGTCCGGTATCGCCAAGGATCTCAACAAGATGAGCGCCAAGAGCAGCATCAAGCTGCTGGCCGGCGGCAACAGCCTCTACCACTGGGTGGCGGTGCTGACCGGCTCCAAGAATGCCCTCAAGGGCGTCGGTTTCTTCCTGGGGGCGGCGCTGCTGGCGCTCTTGGGCTTTCAGGGCGCTATCGCGGCCATGGCGGCGGTGCTGGCCCTGGTGTGGCTGGCCAGCCTGGTCTTCTTGAGAGCAGACCTTGGCCGCGCCAAGAACAAGCCCAAGTTCACCGACATATTCTCCAAGAGCCGGTCTGTGAACCTGCTGTCGGCGGCCCGCTTCTTCCTGTTCGGGGCCCGGGATCTCTGGTTCGTGGTGGCGCTGCCGGTATTCCTGGCCGACCGCCTCGGCTGGAACAACTGGCAGGTGGGCAGCTTCCTGGCCCTTTGGGTGATGGGCTACGGCGCCGTCCAGGCCCTGGCCCCCAAGGTGACGGGAGCAACGGCCCAAGGCGCTGCCCGCTGGGCGGCGCCTCTCACCCTGGTGCCTGTGGCCATAGCCCTGGAGCTGGACGCCGGCTGGCCGCCGGGCACAGTACTGGTGGCGGGGCTGGCCTTGTTCGGGGTGCTCTTTGCGCTGAACTCGGCGCTGCACAGCTTCTTGATAGTGCATCTGGCCGAAGAGGACGGTGTGTCCCTGGACGTGGGTTTTTACTACATGGCCAACGCCATGGGCCGGCTGGTGGGCACAGTGCTGTCCGGCGCCCTCTACCAATGGGCAGGACTTGAGGCCTGCCTCTGGTTCTCGGCCGCCTTCCTGTTGGCGGCGACCCTCGTCTCCACCGCCCTGCCCCGCCATTGAAAAATGGCCGGCAATGCCAGTTCGTTGAGAGAGGCCCCGCAGTTTTCCCAGCGGGCTGGCATTAAAGATAGGATGGCAGAGCGTGACGCCAGCTCCCCTTTTATCTCAGGCCCTTCCACAACTAGAAGCTGCTTTACATGCCGGGTCCCGCCCCGGCGGGCGGGTTACTTTCTCTCTGTGCAAGAGAAAGTAACCAAAGAGTGCACCCCCTCGTTTCGCTCAATCCGCGCTGAAAGCCGCTTGCCGGGCACCGGTTCGTACGCGTGTCCCGACGAATACTCACCTGCTTCGCCATCCTTGGCTCAGCGGCCCTCTCGCGGCCTTCATCCCGGCGCTGCACTAAAGGGGGCCTTGAATTCTTGCTCCGGTACCCATGCCCCTTGCTTCCGTCCATAAAAAGAAAGGGGCTTTAAGCCCCCTTGTTACATCAGCCGCAACCGGCCTTTTTTAGTTGTCCAGAAAGTCCTTCAACACCTTGGCCTGGGTCTGGATGCTGACCAGGCCGTCCAGGTGGCCCCAGGGGCCGGTGATCTCCTGGTACTGGCTGTCCTTGCCCAGCTTTTTCAGCGTCTCGTAGGTGGTGCGGGCCATCTGCGGCACCAGCAGCCGGTCATGGGTGGAGGGCATGAACAGGGTCTTGGCGGTAACCCGTTTGAGGTTGTCCTCCAGTTGGCCGCTGTAGCCGGCGACGAAGATCTGCGAGGCCCGCACCAGGTAGAGGATGGCGTTGGCGTCCTGGTAGTGGGCGCGGATGGCGGCGTGGCCCATCAGCTCGTCCACCGATTTGAAACCGGCATGGATGTCCAGCTTGGGCGCCTCGTCCGTGGGGGGCGTGTAGCGGCTGTTGAAGCCGTCCGGGTAGGTGGCGTCGTAGATGATATAGGCCAGCGCCCTGTCGAGGCCGGCCTTGGGCTCGCCCTTGGCGTAGTAGTCGCCGCCGTTCCAGGCCGGATCGGCCTTGATGGCGTCCGCCCAGCGCTCCAGGCCGAACACTGTCCAGGGGTCCATCTGGCCGGCGCCGATGACGCTGACCATCCGCTCCACCTCGTCCGGGTAGGCCACGGCCCAGTCAAGGGCCTGGAAGGAGCCCATGGAGGCCCCCACCACGGCATGCAGCTTCTTGATGCCGAGCTTGTCCAGCAGCGCCTTCTGCACATTGACGAAGTCGCGGATGGACACCACCGGGAAGGACAGGCCGTAAGGCTTGCCGGTGTCCGGGTTGATGCTGGCGGGCCCTGTGGTGATGACGTGGGGGTCGAAGGCATTGGCGTTGGCCAGGGTGTCGACGCTCAGCACATAGTACTTGTCGGTGTCGATGGCCTTGCCGGGGCCTATAATGGCGTCCCAGTAGCCCGGCAGGGGGTCGCTGTCGCTGTACTTGCCTGCGGCGTGGGAATTGCCGCTGAAGAAATGGGTGATGAGGATGGCGTTGGACTTGTCGGCATTGAGCTTGCCGTAGGCCTCCCAGCCCACCGCCACCTGTTTGAGGGTGGCGCCGGACTGGGTGGTAAAGCTGGGCAGCTCGAAGCGCTGTTTTTCAACGAGCGGCAGGGCCTGGGCCCCAAGGGCCCAGCACCAGGCCAGGCAGGCGATGAAATAACGCATAGGTCTCTCCTTAGAACCAGCAGAACAGGGCTATGGCCAGGGCTGTACCGATAAGCGGCACCACCACCGTCAGGGCCGCCAGGGGCCAGTAGGCGTCCTGGTGGCGCTCGCCGCAGATGGCGCGCACCGTCGTCACCACATAGCCGTTATGGGGCAGCGAATCCAAGGCCCCGGACGAGATGGCCACCACCCGGTGCAGGGCAGAAGGGTCCACCCCCAGGGCCAGGTAGTGGGGGGCTATGCTCGGCAGGGCTATGGCCTGGCCGCCGGAGGCCGAGCCGGTCAGGCCCGCTATCACCGACACCGCCACAGAGGCGCCCACCAGCTCGTTGCCGGGCAGGCCGGTCATGGCATCCACCACCATGGCAAAGGCCGGCGACAGCTTGGCCACGGCCCCGAAACCCACCACGGCCGAGGTGTTGCCTATGGCCACCAGGGCCCCTGTAGTGGCCTGGCCCACGGCCTGGTGCTGGTCACGAAAATGTTTGAAGTTCAGCAGCCAGAGGCTGAACACGCCGCCGGCCAGGGCCACGATCAGCGCCGCCTGGGCCAGCTGCTCGTGCAGCAAGAAGGCCAGCACCAGCACCACCAGCAGCGGCACCAGGCCGCTCCAGGCCGGCGGCAGGGCCCGTTCGTCCAGGGTCAGGTCCCCGGCCCGCTCGTCAAAGCGCTCGCCCCTGGCCACCGCCTTGGCCAGCATGTGGCGCAGCCAGAAATAGCCCATGACGGCCATCACCAGGCCCACCACCAGGGACACCTGCCAGCCGGCGTAGGGGCTGGTGTGCAGGTACTTGATGGGGATCCAGTTCTGGATCTCCGGCGAGCCGGCCGAGGTCATGGTGAAGGTCACGGAGCCGAAGGCCAGGGTGGCCGGTATGAAGCGGCGTGGCAGGTTGGCGTCCTTGAACAACGACAGGGCCATGGGGTAGACCGAGAAGGCCACCACGAACACGGAGACGCCGCCGTAGGTGAGTACGGCGCAGGCCAGCACCACCGCCAGGGCCGCGTGCTGGGGCCCGAGCTTGCGTACTATGGCCCGGGCCAGGCTCTCGGCGGCGCCGGTGTCCTCCATGAACTTGCCGAACAGGGAGCCCAGCAGGAACATCAGGAACCAGGCGGAGATGAAGCCGCCGAAGCCATTCATGTAACCGCTGACGAAGTCCCCCTTGCCCCCGCTCCAGAAGGGTACGCCGCCGGTGAAGGCCACCAGCAGGGCGCAAAGCGGGGCGGAGAGGAAGAGGCTCATGCCCCTCATGGTCAGCCAGATCAGCCCCCCCAGGCCGAGCAGCAATCCGAACAGGCTCAACATCGGTTTTTTCCTTCTTATGATGTGGTGTAGTCAGTCTGATGGTCACCTAAGTCCTTGACCATAGTACTAAGGTACAGCGTTAACTTTTTGCGTTTGCCCTTATTGTTAACACCGAAATAACAAAAACATTGGGGGAAAACGCATGTCAACCGCAGCAAAGAATGCCCGCTGGGCGCCCGGCAAGCTGGCCCTGGCCGTCTGCCTGGGCCTGGCCGCCACGGCCCAGGCCGCCGAAGAAAAAGCCGCCAAGGCCAAGGACGATCCCAGCCTGGAGGTCATCGAGGTCACGGCCCGGCGCACAGTCGAGAACCTGCAGACGGTGCCGGTGGCCGTCACCAGCCTCTCCGCCGAACAGATGAGCCAGCGCGGCGTCGAGGATCTGGCCGACGTCCAGTGGTACTCGCCCAACACCACCTTGCAGGTGAGCCGCGGTACCAACAGCACCCTCACCGCCTATATCCGCGGCATAGGCCAGCAGGATCCGCTCTGGGGCTTCGAACCCGGGGTGGGGATCTACATCGATGACGTCTACGTCGCCAGGCCCCAGGGGGCCGTGATGGACATACTGGACGTGCAGCGCATCGAGGTGCTGCGCGGGCCCCAGGGCACCCTCTACGGGCGCAACACCATTGGGGGCGCCGTCAAGTACGTGACCAAGAAGCTGTCCGGTGACCCAGAATTCAACGTCCAGGGCACCCTGGGCTCCTACAAACAGCACGACCTCAAGCTGTCCGGCCAGATGCCGCTCAGCGACAATTTCTACGCCGGCTTCGCCTTCGGCACCTTCAACCGCGACGGCTTCGGCAAGTTCAAGAACACCGGCGCCGACAACTACAACAAGGACATAAAAGCCGGCCGCCTTTCCCTGGCCTGGTACCCCAGCGAGGCGCTCAGCGTCCAGTTCATGGCCGACCGCACCTGGGACGACTCCAACGCCAAGGGAGGCTACCGCCTGACCCCCTCCCTGATCACGGGCCAGCAGCCCTACGACAGCGTCTACGACTCCGACACCTCCATGCCCACCGACAACAGCGTGGAAACCGGGGGCGAGGCCCTGACCCTCAGCTACGGCATCAACAGCGACTGGACCTTCAAGTCCATCACCGCCCACCGCGACGGCGACACCGACACCAACATCGACTTCGACTCCACCAAGGAGCCGGCCCTGGACATACCGGCCCTCTACCACGATCGCCAGTTCACCCAGGAATTCCAGCTCAACGTCAACAGCGGCGACTGGCAGGGCGTGGGCGGCCTCTATTACCTGGACGGCAAGGCCTGCGGCGTCTTCGAAACGGTGCTGGGCCTGGCCGGCATGACCCTGGAGAATGGCGGCTGCGTCAACACCAAGAGCTACGCCGCCTACGCCCAGGGCAGCTACCACCTGAGCCCCAAGCTGTCCATGACCCTCGGCGGCCGCTACACCCAGGACAAGAAGGACGCCAACGTCTACCGCCTGCTCTACCTCGGTATCCGCTATCCCCACGACGCCCCGGCCACGCCGCTGCTGGTGCAGTCCGACTTCCAGGACTCGGCCACTTTCCACCGCTTCTCGCCCCGGGCCGGCCTCGAATACCAGCTCAGCGACGACATCATGGTCTACGGCTCCTACACCAACGGCTTCAAGTCCGGAGGCTTTGACATGCGGGCCAACAAGTCGGTCAACCCCGACGCCGACAAGCCCTACGATCCGGAGATCGTCGACACCTATGAGCTGGGCCTCAAGGCCGAGTGGCTGGACAGGCGGCTGCGCACCAACATCGCCACCTTCTACTCGGATTACAAGGACATGCAGATCACGGTGCAGCGGGCCGTGAACAACAACACCGACGTGGCCTCCCAGGTGCTGAACGCCGGCAAGTCCAGCATCAAGGGCGTGGAACTGGAAGCGACCCTGGCCGCCACCGACGCCCTGCAGCTGAACGCCAACCTCGGCTATGTCGACGCCAAATTCAAGCGGGTGGATTTCTTCGACCCCAACCAGGGCAGGGTGATAGACGTCTCCGACCAGTGGCGCTTCGCCAATACCCCCAAGTGGACCGGCAGCCTGCTGGCCCAATACAACCTGGCGGCCTTCGGCGGCGATCTGGTGCTGACCGGCGGCCTGAGCTACCGCTCCAAGGTGCAGATCTTCGAGACCCCCTCCATGCTGGATACAGGCTCGGTGACGCTGCTCAACGCCGGGGCCAGCTGGTACAAGGGCAACTGGGAAGTGCAGCTGATGGGCCGTAACCTCACCGACCGCGAATACCGCCTGGCCGGCTACAACTTCGCGGCGCCGCGGGACGGCAGCGGCAACATCACGGGGCCGGGCCTCGGCGGCGAAGACACCATAGTGGGCTACTACGGCGATCCCAGGACCGTCAGCCTGTCAGTGGGTTACCGCTTCTAAGGGGCTGTACCGGGCCGCCAGGCCCGGTACACTGGACCCAACCGCCACCCACCCCAATGCAGACAGTGCGCGCCATCATCGCCGACGACCACCCCCTCTTCCGGGGCGCCCTCAAGCAGGCCGCCACCGCTCTTCTCGACGGCGGCGCCGTGCTGGAGGCCGCCAGCATGGATGAGGTCTGGGCCCTGCTCAACCAACACCCCGGCACCGAGCTGGTGTTCCTGGATCTGATGATGCCGGGGGCCGACGGCTTTGCCGGCCTCTCGGCCCTGCGGGCCCACTACCCCGACGTCACCGTGATCATGATCTCCGCCCACGAGGACAGCGCCACCATAGGCCGGGCCATGGCCCTGGGGGCCAGCGCCTTCGTGCCCAAGTCGGCGCCCCTGGCCACCTTGTCGGAGGCCATCGCCGCCGTGCTTTGCGGGGACAACTGGCTGCCCGAGGGCATGGAGCCCCAGGACGACGAGGACATAGGCCGGCTGCGGCTGCTGTCCCGCCTCACCCCCCAGCAGCTGCGGGTACTGAAGATGATCGCCGACGGCCTGCTCAACAAGCAGATCGCCTTCGAAATGCAGGTCCAGGAAACCACCGTCAAGCAGCACGTCTCGGCCATCTTGCGAAAGCTCGAGGTCTACAACCGCACCCAGGCCGGGCTCCTCTACCAGAGCCTGCAACAGCCCTAGGCCAGCAGGCGGCGCATCAGCTGCTTGAGGGGCATGGGCTTGACCGGCTTGAGCAGGAAGTGGAAACCGGCGTCGATGACGGCGCCGCGAATGGCCTGGTCCTGGTCCGCCGAATGCACCACGCAGGGCAGCTCGCCCCAGCGCTGCTGGAGCCGCGCCGCCACCTCCACCCCCAGGGCGCCGTCGTCCAGGTGGTAATCCAGCAGCAGCAGCGCCGGGGTTTCCTCCAGATGCAATGCCTCGGCCTCGTCCCGCACCGCCGCCACCCTGGCCCCCCAACTTTCCAAAAGCGCCCTCAAGGCCTCGCGGACATTGTCGTCGTTATCCATCACCAGTATCGGCAGCCTGGGCAGCCACTGCTGGGTCTCGCGGCCAAGGGCCTTGGGTTTGGCGGCCTGGCCCTGGGCGGCCCTTGGCAGGGTCACGGCAAAGGCGGCGCCCCTGCCCTCCCGCGAATTCAGAGTCAGGCCGTGATCCAGCAGGCGGCAGAGCCGGTCCGTGATGGCGAGGCCCAGGCCCAGCCCCTGGCCTTGGCCCTGGCTCAGCTGCTGGAACTCGGCGAAGATCCGCTGCTGGTCCGCCGCGGCTATGCCGGGGCCGGTGTCACGCACCCAGAGCTGCACCGCCCCGCCTTTGCGCCTGATCCCCAGCAGCACCTTGCCCTGATTTGTGTAACGCACGGCGTTGGCCAGCAGGTTCTGGAGGATGCGCCGCAGCAGCTTCTTGTCCGACTGCACCCAGAGCCTTGTCGGCACCAGCCTCAGCTCCAGGCCTTTGGCGCCGGCCAGGGCCTTGAACTCCCGGGCCAGGGGCTCCAGCAGTTCCTGCAGGGCAAAGGGCGCCGGCTCGGGGCGCACAGCCCCCGCCTCTATCTTGGTGAGCTCCAAGATGGCCCCCAGCAGCCCTTCGGCCGATTGCAAGGAGCCCTGCACATTGCCGGCCAGGGACTTGAGTTCCCCGGGGGGCGCCTTTTCCTGCAAGAGGGCAGCGAAGAGGATGGCGGCGTTGAAGGGTTGCAAGAGGTCGTGGCCGGCGGCGGCGAAGAAGCGGGTCTTGACGGCCGTGGCCTCCTCCACTGCCTTCTTGGCCGCCAGCAGCTCGCCGTTCAGGGTCTGCAATTCGCGGGTGCGCTCCGCCACCCGCGCCTCCAGCTCCTCGTTGAGGCCGCTGAGGCGCTGCTGGGCGCGGATGAACTCGGTGATGTCGGTGTAGCTGGTGACGAAGCCGCCTCCCGGCAGGGGGTGGCCTTCCATCTCGATGACGGTGCCGTCGTCCTGGTGGCGCTGATAGCGGTAGCGCGAGCCGGAGCGCAGGTGGTTGAGGCGTTTCTCCACCTCGGCCTGGGGATCGCCTGCCAGCAGGCCCCGCTCGGCGTTGAAACGGATAAGGTCGGCCACGGGCCGGCCCACAGTCACCAGATCGGCCGGGTAGTCGAACAGCTCCAGGTAGCGGTGGTTCCAGGCGATGATGCGCAGATCCCGGTCCACCACGCTGATCCCCTGGGAGATGTTTTCCAGGGTGGCGGTCAGCAGCTGCTGGTTGAAGCGCAGCACCTGGGAAGCCTCTTCCACGAAGCTGGCCACCCTGGGCAGGGCCTTCTCGGCCTTGAGGGTGTCCATCACCAGCCGCATGGAGGCGCCCCCCAGCACGGCGGAGAGGTGCTTTTCCACCTGCTGCACCAGGGCCGGCGGCGCCGGTTGGCGGTTGGAGAGGCTCTCCTGATGCTGGCGCACCAGGCTGCGGGCCGCCGCTTCCCCGCCGAAACGGCGCACCAGCTGGAAGCAATCGGCCACCGTCAGCACGGCGCCGGGCCTGGCCAGGGGTTGGCGCAGGAAGCTGTCGGCCTGCAGCTGCTCCGAGACAGAAGTGCTGGACAGCAAAGACACCAGCACGAAGGCCAGCAGGTTGCCCCCCAGGCTGACCAATGTGCCGAAGCTGATAGCGTCCATCGCCGCCGGCAGGCCGGGCAGCGCCACCCCGAAGCCGAGCGGCAGCAGCAGGCAGTAGGCCCAGAGGGCCGCCCCTACCGCCAGGCCGGCACGAGCCCCCTGGGAGTTGGCCGGGCGCCACAAGAGCCCCAGCGCCAGGGCCGGGAACAGCTGGGCCACCAGCACGAAGGCCATGAGCCCCATCTGCGACAAGGTACCGCTGGTAGCGCTGGCCCGGTAATAGAAAAAACCCGCCAGCACCACCAGCAGCATGGCCAGGCGCCGAAGCCACAGCAGCCAGCTGCCCTGCCCCGTCTCGGGCAGGCCTCTAAGGCGCAGCAGCAGCGGCGCCGTCAGGTCGTTGGTGACCATGATCGACAGCACCACAGTCGCCACCACCACCATGGCGGTGGAGGCGGAGAGGCCGCCGAGAAAAGCCAGCAGCGTCAGCCACTGTGAGCCCAGGGCCAGGGGCAGCTGCAGCACGTAGAGATCGGGGCTGACACCGGGGCCCAGCAGCAGGGCCCCGGCCAGGCCCAGGGGTAAGGTAAAGGCGCCCATGGCCAGCAGGTAGGCCGGGAACAGCCAGCGGGTGCGGCGCAAAAACGGCAGCCGCGGGTTTTCCACGAAGGCCAGGTGGAAGAGCCGCGGCAGGCAGAGGGTGGCGGCCAGGCCCAGCAGGGTGTGGACCCAGTAGACATAGCCGGGGGCGGCGCCGGCCTGGAGACTGGCCACCCTGGGGCTGGCCTCGGCCGCCGCCAGCAAGGGCCCCAGGCCGCCGAATTCCTGGTAGATCACCACCAGCGCCAGCAGCCAGAAGGCCAGCAACTTCACCACCGACTCGAAGGCCAGGGCCGTCATCAGGCCGGCGTTGTGGGCCTGGGCCTGGGTGCGGCGCGAGGCGAAGAGCATGGCGAAAAGGGCCATGGCCAGGGCCACCCCCAGGGCCGTGTCCTGCCACCAATGGCCGCTCTGGTGCCCGGTCAGCACATTGATGGTCTCGGCCACGGCCCGCAGCTGCAGGGCGATGTAGGGAATGACGGCGGCCACCGCCACCAGGGTGGCCGCCACAGCCAGGGCGCGGGAGCGGCCGAAGCGGCTGGCGATGAAGTCGGCGATGGAGGTGATGTTGTTGCGCCGCACATGGATGGCCAGGCGCTTGAGGCCGGGAAAGGCCAGCAGGTAGAGCAGCAGGGTGCCGAGGTAGGTGGGGGGCAGCCACCAGTGGTTGTGGGCCGCCTGGCCCGCCACCCCGAAGAAGGCCCAGGAGGTGCAGTAGACCCCCAGGGACAGCCCCGCCGTCCAGCCGGACAGTTTGCGCCTGGCCCAGCTCCCCTCCCCCCAGTAGGCGATGGCGAACAGCAGGGCGATGTAGCAGAGGGAGACGGTGGTGACGGGCCCCCAGCCGAGGGGCGTCATAGGGTGTTCCTCGGGCGGGCAAAGAGGGGGCGGCTCAAATCAGGGATCCTTGCTGTGCTGCGGCAAAGCCCAATAAGACACATTGCGTTAACAGGCTGTCAACTGGCCTTTGGTACCAAAGGCCATGAAAAAAGGCCGCAAAAGCGGCCTTTTTTCATGGCATTAGCCTCAGCGGGCCGTCCAGCCGCCGTCCAGCACCAGGGTCTGGGCCGTGATGTTGCGGGCGGCGGGGCTGATCAGGAAGGCGGCAGTGCCGGCTATCTCGTCGATGCCGATAAAGGCCTTCTTGGGCATGGGCGCCAGCATGATGTTGTTGACCACATCAAGTTCGCTGATGCCGTTTTCACGGGCCTGATCGGCTATCTGCTTCTCCACCAGGGGCGTCTTCACATAGGCCGGGCAGATGGTGTTGACCGTGATGTCCGCCTCGCCGAGCTCCAGGGCCAATGTCTTGGCGAAACCCAGCAGGCCGTGTTTGGCGGCCACGTAGGCGGATTTGAAGGGGGACGCCACCAAGGCGTGGATGGAGCCGATGTTGATGATGCGACCGAAGTTCTGCGCGCGCATGGCGGGCAGGAAGGCCTTGGTCATCACCATGGGCCCCACCAGCATGATGTCGATGAGCAGCCGCCATTTGTCGGCGGGAAAGTCCTCGAGCCGGGACACGTGCTGGATGCCGGCGTTGTTGACCAGCACATCCAGGGTGCCCAGCTCGGCCGCCAGGGCCTCGGCCGCGGCGGCGTCGGTGACATTGAGGGCGACGCCGCGGGCCCGGGGCAGCTTGGCCGCCGCCTCCTTGGCCTTGGCGCCGTCCAGATCGGCGATGATCACTTCATGGCCGGCCTTGGCGAAGTGTTCGGCGATGCCGAAACCGATGCCGGAAGCCCCTCCAGTCACCAGGACTTTCATGCTCAGATCTCCATTTGTGGGGTGTCGTCGGCGGCGATCAGCTTGCCGGCCGTCTTTTCACGAATTTCCTCGACGCTGACCCCGGGGGCCCGCTCCTTGAGGATGAAGGCGCCGTCTTCTATTTCGAAATAACCGAGATCGGTCAGTACCTTCTTGATGCAGCCGGCGCCGGTCAGGGGCAGCTCGCACTGGGGCAGCAGCTTGGAGTTGCCGTACTTGTCGGCGTGCATCATGGTGACGATGATGTTGTCGGCACCGGCCACCAGATCCATGGCGCCCCCCATGCCCTTGACCAGCTTGCCGGGGATCATCCAACTGGCGATGTTGCCCTGGACGTCCACTTCGAAGGCGCCCAGCACGGTGAGATCCACATGGCCGCCACGGATCATGGCGAAGGAGTCGGCGGAGCTGAAGAAACTGGCGCCCGGGGCCGTGGTGACCGTCTGTTTGCCGGCGTTGATGAGATCGGCGTCCACCTCATCCTCTGTGGGGAAAGGCCCCATGCCCAGCAGGCCGTTCTCGGACTGGAGCATCACTTCGATGCCGGCGGGAATGTAGTTGGCCACCAGGGTGGGGATGCCGATGCCGAGGTTGACGTAGTAGCCGTCTTTGAGTTCCTTGGCGACGCGGGCCGCCATCTGTTCGCGAGAAAGTGCCATGGCCTCAGCTCCTTACCGTGCGCTGTTCGATGCGTTTTTCAAACTGCCCTTTGATCACCCTGTCAACGTAGATGCCGGGGGTGTGGATGAAGTTGGGGTCCAGCTCGTCGACGATCTCTTCGACTTCCACCACTGTGATCTTGCCGGCGGTGGCCATCATGGGGTTGAAGTTCATGGCGGTCTTGCGGAACACCAGGTTGCCGAACTTGTCGGCCTTCCAGGCGCGGACCAGGGCGAAGTCGGCGGTCAGGCTGGGCTCGAGCACATAGTGGCGGCCGTCGATTTCGCGGGTTTCCTTGCCCTCGGCGACGGGGGTGCCGTAGCCGGTGGCGGTGAAGAAGGCGGGGATGCCGGCGCCGCCGGCGCGGATCTTCTCGGCCAGGGTGCCCTGGGGGGTCAGTTCCACTTCCAGTTCACCGGACAGCATCTGGCGCATGAACTCGGCGTTCTCGCCCACGTAGGAGGCGACCATCTTCTTGATCTGCTTGGTCTGCAACAGCAGGCCCAGGCCGAAGTCGTCGACGCCGGCGTTGTTGGAGATGCAGGTGAGATCCTTGGCGCCGCTGTCGCGCAGCGCATTGATGAGGCCCTCGGGGATGCCGCACAGGCCGAAACCGCCGACCATCAGGGTCATGTCGTCCTTGATGCCGGCGAGCGCGTCTTGGTAGCTGCTGACTATCTTATTGAAACCAGACATTAAAGGCTCCTTGTTGTTTTGGGGCATGCTAGCGCCCCGCCCTTCCCGGCCGCCAGCCTACTTTGGTACTAGGGGGCGGCCCGGACTGTTCAGTATTGCTGACAGCTCTGTCAAATTCCCAGCCGGGTCAAGAGCGCCCTGGCGGCCAGGCCCACTTTCTCGCCCAGCTTGCGCCGCAGCTGGTACTTGACGGCGATGATGCGGTGGCTGTGCAGCTTGTTGGTGACATAGGTATCAGAGGTAAGGATGTCGTCCACCAGGCCCAGCTCCTTGGCATCGATCCCCAGCCAGACCTCGCCGGTGGCCACCTTGTCGAGATCCAGGTTCGGCCGGAAATGGCCCACGTGGCCACGGAAATGGCCATGGATGGTGTTGAGGTCGGCGATGAACTTCTCACGGCCTTCCTCGGTGTTTTCCCCCAGCACCGACAATGTGCGCTTGTACTTGCCGGCCGTGTGCTGCTCATAGTCGATGTCGTGCTTCTTGAGCACCTTGTGCAGGTTGGGGATGCCGGCGATGACGCCGATGGAGCCCAACATGGCGAAGGGCGCGGCGAGGATGCGGTCGGCCACACAGGCCATCATGTAGCCGCCGCTGGCCGCCACCTTGTCCACCGCCACCGTCAGCGGCACGCCTGCGTCACGGACCCTGGCCAGCTGGCTGGCCGCCAGGCCATAGCCATGGACGACACCGCCTGGGGATTCGAGGCGCAGCAGCAGTTCGTCCGAACCTTTGGCCACGGCCAGTACGGCGGTCACTTCCTCACGCAGGGCATCCACCTCGTGGGCGTCCATGGAGCCCTTGAAGTCCAGTACGAAGAGGTGGGGCTTGCCGTCGTCCTTCTGGCCCTTGAGTTCCTTGAGCCTGGCCTTGAGGGCCTTCTTGTCGAGGAGTTCTGACTCCAGTTTGTGGCCGTAGCTTTTGAGGCGTTTGCCGAGATCGGTGACCGTCAGCTCCCCTTTCTGGCGCTGCTTGCGGGTGGAAAGGGCCGCCATGATGACCAGCAACGCCCCTATGGCGATGACCAGGGTCAGGGTCTTGGCCAGGAAGAGGCCATAGTCGGTGAGAAAGTCCAATTTCACTACTCCATGACTTTAAAGCCCTGAGTGTAAAACAAAACACCCGGCCAGTGGCCGGGTGTTTTTCATGGTCGGATGCCTTAGTTGGCGCCGATGAGGACACTGCTGTCCTGTACCAGTATGGTCAGGCCTTTGCTGGCCAGGAAGCTGGCCACTTCAGACTGCATCTCGGTGGTCACGGCCGCGCTGCTGACAGGGTCCAGTCCTTCTGGCGCAGGGTTCAACAACGAGGTGTGAGCGCCGGCGTTGAAGCGGGCCACGCCGCTCACCTCGGTGGTGCCGTCCGGGGTCATGACGCTGGCCGTGATGGGGCTCAGACCCATGGTGGCGATCAGCGGCTCGGTGCCGGACAACGGCAGGCCGTGGGTGGCGTTGCTGTTGGGGATCACCTGGTCACCGGGGTTGTCGGCGGTGCCGCCGCCCACCACTTCGTGAACCAGCAGGCCAGGGGTGTTAGCGGCCAGGGTCGCGCCGTAGGCGATGGGGTCGGCAGAATCCACGGTGGTCTGGGCCGCGAACAGGAACTGCTGCATGAAACCGGCGTAGACGGTGGCGACCAGTTGGTCGTAACCGGCGTCACCGGGCTGCAGGTTACTGGTGTTGGCGGCGGCCAGGGTAGCCTGGAAGGTGGCACTGGCTTTCAGGCCGGCTTCCACGGTGGGACCGAAGGCCGGAGAGAAGGCGAAGATGCCCGCCACGCCAGCGCCCGGTACCGACAGGACGGCACGCTTGAACTGGAAGAGGCTGGAGTAATCGGCGTTGGTACGGGGATCCTTGGTGTCGGTGTTACCCATGGCCACGGCCTGGGCACCGACGATGGAGCCAAGGGAGATACCCACGAAGCTGACGTTGGTGCCGTCCAGCATGCCGCCAGGGGCGGTCTGGGCGGACAGCGCCAGGCGCAGGGACAGGTCGTCCGCGACGCTCTCACGCAGGTTGTCGCGCACAGTGCCAAGGCTGGCCAGGTTGGTGTAGATACCGACGTTGTCACCGGCGTTGACGTCTTCGATGCCGTCACCTGTGTAGTCGACACCACGGGTACCGTGCAGCGGCAGATCGATGGCGATCATCGCCTGACCGTTCAGGGCCAGGGTGCCGGCGGCAGCCAGGCCCGTTTCCTTGTAGGAGGTGATGCCGTGACCGTAGATCACGGTGGGCCAGCCGGCGGGGCCAACGGCCACGTCGGTGCTCATGCCCAGGTTGCCACGGATGGTGTTGACGGTGGCGGCATCAGGGATGGTAACCAGTACGTCGATGGTCTTGACCGAACGGGCCATGGGCACAGGGTTGTACTGGGTCAGGAACTGGTTGGGATCGATGTCGTCGCCAGCGTCGTTGGTGAAATGGGCACCGACCAGCAGGGTCGGGTTTTCCATGGCGGCGGCCGGGTCGATGCTCTGGGCCGTAGCCTGGGTAATGAAGTTGGCCTGGCTCAGGGTGCCGTTTTTCAGGGCCAGCAGCACGGCGGCCGGGCTGTCGCCATTGGCAACCCAGCGAGAGGACAGCTTGGCGCACTTGGTCAGGTCGCCGGTGGAGATGTCGCAATCACCGGAGGCGAAATCGGCCGCAGTGGGCTTGTCCAGGAAGTAAGGCAGTTTCAGGGTCGTCTTGTAGACCTTGGCGGCACTGGCCAGAATGGCGGCCTGGGAACCAGGCTGCACCAGGCCTTTGGCCAGCAGGATGTCTGCGGCGGTCATGCCGGTATCGGTGAGGCTGGACAGGGCCAGGTTGCCACCGTTCAGGGCACCGAGCAGGGCCAGCTTGGTGTAGGAGGCGACATCCAGGGTGCTCTGGGTGGTGAAGAGCGCGGAGTAGGTGACGCTGTCCTTGTCGACGCCGGCGGCGGCCAGCACGCCCTCATAGGAGTTGACGGCGCCTTGCAGCAGCTTCTGGTCGTCACTGCCCAGGGGCGAGGTGGCCAGGTCCTGCTTGAGCAGGTTGTAGGTGGCAGAGCCGGCAACGGAACGGCCATCGGAGTCGGTGACCAGGCTGGTGGTGGCCACCAGGTAAGAAGTCTTGGCCTTCAGGGGCTTAAGCGGGATGATGGCGATGTTGCTGCCGGAGGCCTTGGTGATGAAGTCGGTACCGTAGCTCAGGGCAGTGACCAGCTGGCAGGCGTCGATGGGAGAAGCGTCGGCACAATCGGTGCTGCCGCCGGCAGTCACTTGCAGCAGCACCACGGCGCCGGGTTGCTCGACGGAGGCGGCATTCAGGGTGACGCCGGTCGGCAGGGTGACACCGATGCTGAAGGGGGTGCTGACGGACCAGCCGTCCAGGCTGGACAGTACCGCCTGGGGATCATAAGGGTCGGCCTGGGCAGTGGTAGATAGGCCGAGGTTCAGGGTGCCGTCTGTGGTCTTGGCCTTGACGATGTCGTTAGGCACGGGAATGACGGGAGTAGCGGCGCCGGGATCGAAGGCGATGCGGGCCAAGGGAACGGCCGGATCCGCGTTGCCAGGCTGTTCGCTATGAGAGTCGTTTTTACCACAGGCACTCAGGCCGATTGCTGCCAGTATTGCGATACTGAGAATTTTCTTATCCATGATTCTCCCCAAAAATGGTTGTTTTTTATTTAGTTGACCATTGGCCGATTACGTTATCTTACTGGTCGGACTTTTCCAAACATTTCGTGAAAATTCTGTCACAAGCCCGCTTTGGCGAATAAATTGTGGCTTGGTCACATTTTCCCACGGCAAAGCCTAAAAGGACCCTTATGCTCGACTACCAGCCCAGTCCCCACCTCCTCGACGGCCGGGTGATCCTGGTCACAGGTGCCAGCAAAGGCATAGGCAGGGAGGCCGCCCTGCAATACGCAAAACATGGCGCCACCCTGATACTGCTGGGCCGCAACGTGCCGGCCCTGGAAAGCCTCTACGATGAGATTGAAGCGGCAGGCTGCCCCCAGCCGGCCATCATTCCCCTGGACATGCTGGGGGCCACGGACCAGCACTACCGCGACATGGCCGCCACCATCGAAAACCAGTTCGGGCACCTGGACGGCGCCCTGATGAACGCAGGGGATCTGGGGGTGCTGGGGCCTTTCGAGCAGATCGAAGACAAGTGCTGGGACAGGGTGATGAAGATCAATGTGGACGCCACCTTCCACATGACCCGCGCCCTGCTGCCGCTGCTGAAGGCAAGCGAAGACGGCCGGCTGATCTTCACCAGCTCCGGGGTGGGCAAGAAGGGCCGCGCTTACTGGGGCGCCTATGCGGTGTCAAAGTTCGCAACCGAAGGCATGATGCAGGTTCTGGCCGACGAGAACAGCAAGGGGCCGCTGCGGGTCAACTGCATCAACCCCGGCGGTACCCGCACCGCCATGCGCGCCCAGGCCTTCCCCGGCGAAGATCCCATGACCTTGAAGACGCCGGCCGACCTCATGCCCCTCTACCTCTACCTGATGGGCCCTGACAGCAAGAACGTCAACGGCCAGAGCATCGACGCCCAGCCCAAGTAAGCACAAAGCCGGCAATCGCCGGCTTTGTCTTTTCTTCAGCCCGGCCAGCGGCTTTCCGTCAGCTCCCGCTGGTCGACCTCGAGGGCGCCTGCCAGTTCGTTTGCGGTGAGCAGCCGGTTCTTGGCACCCTGATAGGCCAGCACCGACTCGGCGTTGCACATGCCGCCCCTGACCGCTGCCGCCAGCCCCTCCCCTTTGGCAAGGCTCGCCACCAGACCGCTGGCGAAGGCGTCCCCTGCCCCCGTGGTTTCCACTATGGCAAGGTTCGCCCTGGGCTTGGCTCCCACCCTCTTGACCCTGTCGGTGGCCAGCACCCCCTGGTTGCCATCGGTGATGGCGATGACCGGCACCGCCAGCCTGGCGGCCAGGGCCTTGAGCAGCTCGGCCATGTCCTGCTGCTCGTGTTCGTCGAGGCCCAGCAACATGGCGCTCTCCTCCTTGTTCAGCACCAGCACTTCCAGGTGGTCAAGGATGGGCTGGAGGGCGGCTATGCCCTGGCGGGCCAGGTAGCTGGAGGGGTTGAAGGCCACTTTTGCCTGGGCAGTCGCCACCACGGCCTTGAGGGTGTCCAGGCTCTCGCCCAGCATGGCCGAACAGTAGAGCCAGCGGCTCTCTGGCAGCTTGGCCTCGTCCAGGCTCAGGTGGTCGTTGGCGCCCTTGAAGGCAAGGATGGTCCTGTCGTCATGGATGGAATCGAGGATCACCGACAGCCCTGTCTGGCCACCCCTTGCCCCGATGAAATCCACCCCTTCCCTTTGCAACTCGTCCAACACCTGCTGGCCCTGGGCGTCATCTCCCAGCTTGCCGAGGTAAGCGGTCTTGAGCCCCTGGCGGGCGAAGGCCACGGCCGTATTGGTGCCACCGCCCCCTATGGTGACGTTGAGGTGCTTGACCAGGATCTTGCCCCCAAGGGGATAAGCGATGAGCTTTTCCAGGCTGTGGCTGGTTTCGATCTGCACCAGTTCTGAATCGGTATCGGCGAACAGATCCACTGTCGCCGAGCCCAGGGTGACCATGTCGTACATGAATGCCTTCTCCTTTTTGCCTTAGCTTGGCATCTCTTGGCAGGGAGCGCCTTGACCCAGTGCAAAACAGCCGCCAAGATCGGCGCCCCCGCCTTCAAGGATGTTGTCATGACCCTCCCCCCTTCGCGCTGGTTGTCGCTGTTCTACGTGCATTTTTTCCTGGGTTGGGGGATCTACCTGCCGTTCTGGTCGCTCTGGCTCAAGGGCCAGAACCTCACCCCCGCCATCATCGGCCTGCTGCTGGGCGTCGCCCAAGGCACCCGGGCCCTGGGTTCTTTGTTCATCACCACCCGCATCAAGCGCTCCGAGCAGCTGCTGCCGGCCAGCCGGCTGCTGGCCCTTAGCACCCTGCTCATCTTCTGCGGCTTCCTGTTGCCCCAGAGCCTGCCGCTGCTGCTGGGGCTGACCCTGCTCGGTTCCCTGCTCTACTCGCCGCTGGTGCCGATCAGTGACGCCATGGCCACCCGGTTGGTGGCGCAGATCGGCATGGACTACGGCAAGGTCCGGCTCTGGGGTTCCATCGCCTTCGTGGTGATGTCCACCGCCATGGGCACCATCACCGGCCTCTGGGGCAGCGAGGCGGTGCTCTGGTGCCTGCTGGCCACCCAACTGCTGATGTTCCTCGGCACCCTGCCGGCCATGTCGGTGCCGCTCACCGACGGGCCCGCGGCCCAGGCCGCCAAGAGCTGGTGGGCCCTGCTCAAGAAGCCCATGGTGCGCCGCTTCGTGCTGATCACCATGTGTATCCAGGGCAGCCACGCCGCCTACTACGGCTTCTCGGCCCTCTACTGGCAGAAGCAGGGGATCAGCCCCGGCACCATTGGGGCCCTGTGGAGCTGGGGCGTGGTGGTGGAAGTGGCGGTCTTCTACTTCGCCAAGCGCCTCTTCGGCCGCCAGAGCGCCGCCTGGTTGCTGAGTTTGGGGGCCATCGCCGTCATGGTGCGCTGGACAGGCACCGCCTTTGCCGACCAGCTCTGGCAGCTGATACTGCTCCAGGCCCTGCACGGGGTGACCTTCACCCTCTCCCATCTGGGGGCGATCCGCTTTATATCCAAGGAGATCCCGGCCCATTATGGGGTCGGCACCCAGGCCCTCTACTCGGCCTTCGGCCTCAGCCTGGCGGTAGCGGCCATGATGCTGGTCACAGGCGCCCTCTATGAGGACTGGGGCGGCAAGGCCTTCCTGGCCATGGCCGTGCTGGGGGCCCCTGCGCTCTGGCTGTGCCGGGGCCTGAGACCCGTCAGCGAATAAGCAAAAGGCGCCTAGTGGCGCCTTTTTCGTTTACGGCTTTGCTCAGGCTTCCCTGGGCTTTCTTTGCCGTATCAAACCTTCCTGCTGGCTGGAGGCCACCAGCCGGCCCTCGCGGTCGAAGAACTGGCCCCGCACCAGGCCGCGGCCGCCGCTGGCGGTGGAGCTTTTCACCACGTACAGCAGCCAGTCGTCCATGCGAAAATCCCGGTGGAACCACATGGCGTGGTCGCATGAGAAAGGCGCCTAGTGGCGCCTTTTTCGTTTACGGCTTTGCTCAGGCTTCCCTGGGCTTTCTTTGCCGTATCAAACCTTCCTGCTGGCTGGAGGCCACCAGCCGGCCCTCGCGGTCGAAGAACTGGCCCCGCACCAGGCCACGGCCGCCGCTGGCGGTGGAGCTTTTCACCACGTACAGCAGCCAGTCGTCCATGCGAAAATCCCGGTGGAACCACATGGCGTGGTCGCATGAGAAAGGCGCCTAGTGGCGCCTTTTTCGTTTACGGCTTAGCTCAGGCTTCCCTGGGCTTTCTTTGTCGTATCAAACCTTCCTGCTGGCTGGAGGCAACCAGCCGGCCCTCGCGGTCGAAGAACTGGCCCCGCACCAGGCCGCGGCCGCCGCTGGCGGTGGAGCTTTTCACCACGTACAGCAGCCAGTCGTCCATGCGAAAATCCCGGTGGAACCACATGGCGTGGTCGATGGACGCCACCTGCAGGCTGGGATCCATGTAGGAACGGCCATGGGGCTGCAGGGCCGTGGGCAGGAAGTTGAAGTCGGAGGCATAGGCCAGCAGGTACTGGTGCACCCTGGGATCGTCCGGCATCAGGCCGTTGGCCTTGATCCAGACGTAACGTACCGGCTCGGCCGTCACCGGCGCCGTGGGGTCATGGAAGACCACGGGCCGCATCTCTATGGGCATCTCGGTGAGGAAGTTCTCGAGGATGCGCTTGGGCAGGCGCTCGGCCAAAGGCTCGGCCAGTTCCCGCTCGCTCTTGAGCCCCTCTGGGCCAGGCACCGCCGGCATCTCGTCCTGGTGTTCGAAGCCCACTTCAGGCACCTGGAAGGAGGCGGTCAGGGCGAAGATGGCCCGGCCGTGCTGCACCGCCTTGATGCGGCGGGTGGAGAAGGTACCGCCGTCGCGCAGGTTCTCCACCAGGTAGACCACGGGGCTCTTGGCGTCCCCGGCTTCCAGGAAATAGGCATGGAGGGAGTGGGCGATGCGCCCTTCCCCGACGGTGGCCTGGGCGGCGCTCATGGCCTGGCCCAGCACCTGGCCGCCAAACAGGGCCGGGAAGCCCAGATCCTGGCTCTGGCCGCGGAAGATGCCCTGTTCAACAGGCTCCAGTTCCAGCAAGGAGAGCAGTTCGTTCAGTACCTTAGACATAAGGGTTTTTCCTTAACCAAAACGGTGATCGGCCACGAAGGGATTGGAGCGGCGCTCCTCCCCCAGGGTCGACATGGGGCCATGCCCCGGCACAAAGCGTACCTCATCCCCCAGGGGGAAGACGCGGCTTCGGATGGCTTCCAGCAGCTGCTGCTGGTTACCCATGGGAAAATCGGTGCGGCCTATGGAGCCCTTGAAAATCACGTCCCCCACCTGTGCCCACTGATGTTGGCGGTTGAAGAACACCAGGTGGCCAGGGGTATGGCCAGGGCAATGGAGCACCTCGAACTCGAGCTTGCCAAGGGGCAGCTTGTCGCCCTGGTCGAGATAACGGTCCGGCTTGAACAAGGTGGGCTCGGGGAAACCGAACATCCTGGCCTGATCGCCAAGGCGGCTCAGCCAGAAGTCGTCTTCCTTCTGGGGGCCTATGATGGGCAGGCCCAGGCTGGCCTTGAGATCGCCGGCGGCGCCCACGTGGTCGAGATGGCCGTGGGTCAGCCAGATGGCCTCGAGGTTCAGGCCAAGCGCTTTGGCCTTGACCAGGATCTTGTCGGGCTCGCCGCCTGGATCTATGACGGCCGCCGCCTTTGTCTCGCTGCACCACACCAGGGTGCAGTTCTGGGCAAAGGGGGTCACGGGGATAACGATGAATTCCATGGGCATGTCGGTTATCTGAGTCTCAGCAGCGATGTTAACCCATCAAAGGGCCAAGACAACGCCTCAACGCTCTGTTTCACCCTGGCAGGCCTTGAGCCTGGCAAGGACCTGATCGGCCCTGGCGGCCAACCAGACAGGCAGGGCGGCGTCCACATGCATGATCTCTCTGTCATAGAGGCGGCCCGGCCATTTGGCCTTGCCGGCTTCGGTCAGGCAAAGGCCTACAGAGGGGAACAGATGGTGATACACCAGTCCCAGGCTTTCGATATCGGACCAGGGCAGCGTCGCCTTGCTGAACCAGTGGTGCAAGGTCAGCCCCTTATCGTCGGCGCCCAGCCACATGCAGCGCTTGAACAGCGCCAGGGCGAAGATGGCCCCGAGGCCGGCAAAGATCCCCAGCACCCAGATCCCATAGCCCTGGCCCACCTGCCAACGCCAGCCCCCTATGACGGCCAAGATCAGGCACAAAAAGACCGCAGCAAATACAAGGGCTTTATTAGCAGATTGGCTATAGTGATTCATGGGTCCTCCAGGCATTTGGACGGCCACATCATACGATCTTGATGGTGACTTGTCTTTGGAGTACCGGTTCAGAAATGAACGGTCAAACGGGGATGATGGCTGAAACCTCTGTATCACAACATCAAATTAAGGGGCTGAATACCTTTACCTTGCACTTCCAGGGCCGTGAGGCTGGGCTGGAACGTGCCTTCAGGGAAGCCTATTTCCACAGCACCCTGAGCCAGGCCAGGGTGGCCATCTGCTTCGGTATCATCTACTTTTGCCTCTTCGCCGCGCTGGACCTGCTGGTGCTGCCGGACAAGCTGTTCGAGGCCTGGGTTTGCCGCTTCGGCATCTTCCTGCCGGCGGGGCTGTCGGTGCTGGCCTTTTCCTACCATCGCCATTTCATGCCCTTTTACCAGACGTCCCTGGCCATACTCTTGATCCTGGGGGGCGTCTGCGTCATCTACCTCGCCACCTTGACCAAAAAGCCCGACTCCTACCCCTACTACGCCGGCCTGCTGCTGGTGTTCATGGTCGGCTATGGCCTGGCCAAACTGCGCTTTTCGGTGGCCAGTTTCTGCTGCTGGTCACTGGTGCTGCTTTACGAAATCATGGAGTTCATTATCCACGAGGCAAGCTTCAACATGGTGGTGGCCAACCAGATCTTTTTCATGGGGGCCAACGTCGTCGGCATGATGATCTGCTACCACCAGGAAAAGAGTGCCCGCCAGGCCTTCCTGCTGCAGGCCAAACTGGCCGAGCAGAATGCCCTCTTGTTGTGCCACAACGAAAGCCTGGCCAAGCTCAGCAACCTGGACGGCCTCACCAAGGTCGCCAACCGCCGCCACTTCAACCACTTTATCCATCAGACCTGGCGCCATTGCCAGCAGCACAAGTTGCCCCTGTCCGTCATCATCTGCGACATCGACCACTTCAAACAGTACAACGACCACTACGGCCACCTGGCCGGGGACGACTGCTTGATCAAGGTGGCCAGGACCCTGGCCCAGAGCGTGCGCAAGGACGACAGCCTGGTGGCCCGCTATGGCGGCGAGGAGTTCGCCGTGGTGCTGCCCGGCGTCTACATGGAAGAAGCCCTGACCATCGCCGAACGGATCCGAAGCAATGTGGAGGAGCTGGCGGTCCCCCATCACCTATCACCGCCGGCGGTGGTGACCCTGAGCCTGGGAGTGGCCGCCGTCATCCCCAGCAAGACCCTGACCCAGCGGGAATTCCTCCAGAGTGCCGACAAGGCCCTCTACCAGGCCAAACAGGGCGGCCGCAACCAGGTGCAGGCGGGCCGGCTCTTCGCCGGCAAGCCATAAAAAAACCGCCCCGAGGGGCGGTTTTTTTCAAAGCAACCTTGGCTTACCAGCCGGTTACTTCGCGCAGCGCCTTGCCGATGTCGGCCAGGGAACGCACGGTTTTGACACCGGCGTCTTCCAGGGCGGCAAACTTCTCGTCGGCAGTGCCGGCACCGCCGGAGATGATGGCGCCAGCGTGGCCCATGCGCTTGCCCGGAGGAGCAGTTACACCGGCGATGTAGGAAACGACCGGCTTGGTGACGTTGGCCTTGATGAAGGCAGCGGCCTCTTCTTCAGCGGTACCGCCGATCTCGCCGATCATGACGATAGCTTCGGTCTGCGGATCGTTCTGGAACATCTCCAGGATGTCGATGAAGTTGGAGCCCGGGATCGGGTCGCCACCGATACCCACGCAAGAGGACTGGCCGAAACCTTCGTCAGTGGTCTGCTTGACCGCTTCGTAGGTCAGGGTGCCGGAGCGGGAAACGATGCCCACTTTGCCCTTCTTGTGGATGTGGCCAGGCATGATGCCGATCTTGCACTCGTCCGGCGTGATAACGCCGGGGCAGTTCGGGCCGATCATGCGTACGCCGGTTTCCTGCAGCTTGACCTTGACGTCCAGCATGTCCAGGGTCGGGATGCCTTCGGTGATGGTGACGATCAGCTCGATGCCGGCGTCGATGGCTTCCAGGATGGCGTCCTTACAGAAGGGAGCCGGAACGTAGATCACGGTAGCGGTAGCGCCAGTGGCCTGTACGGCTTCGCGAACGGTGTTGAACACCGGCAGGCCCAGGTGAGTGGTGCCGCCTTTGCCCGGGGACACGCCGCCAACCATCTGAGTGCCGTAGGCGATGGCTTGTTCGGAGTGGAAAGTACCTTGACCGCCGGTGAAACCCTGGCAGATCACTTTGGTGTCTTTGTTAATCAGGACGCTCATTATTTACCCTCCGCGGCTTTAACAACCTGCTGGGCAGCGTCAGTCAGGCTGGTGGCGGCGATGATGTTCAGACCGCTTTCGGCCAGTTTCTTGGCACCGAGTTCGGCGTTGTTACCTTCGAGGCGAACGACGACGGGGACTTTGACGCCCACTTCTTCAACGGCACCGATGATGCCTTCGGCGATCATGTCGCAGCGCACGATACCACCGAAGATGTTGACCAGAACGGCCTTAACGGCATCGTCGGACAGGATGATCTTGAAGGCTTCGGAGACGCGCTCTTTGGTAGCGCCGCCACCTACGTCCAGGAAGTTGGCGGGCTGGCCACCGTGCAGCTTGACGATGTCCATGGTACCCATGGCCAGGCCGGCGCCGTTAACCATACAGCCGATGTTGCCTTCCAGGGCAACGTAGTTCAGTTCCCACTGGGCAGCGCGGGCTTCACGGGCGTCGTCCTGGGACGGGTCGTGCATTTCGCGCAGCTTGGGCTGACGGTACATGGCGTTGGAGTCGATGTTGATCTTGCAGTCCAGGCAGTGCAGGTTGCCCTTGTCGGTGATGACCAGCGGGTTGATTTCCAGCAGGGCCAGGTCCAGATCGGTGAACAACTTGCCCAGACCCATGAAGATCTTGACGAACTGCTTGATCTGGTCGCCTTCGAGGCCCAGTTGGAAGGCCAGCTCGCGGCCTTGGTAAGGCTGGGGGCCGACCAGGGGATCCAGGGCAGCTTTGAAGATCTTCTCAGGGGTCTCGTGAGCGACGGTCTCGATCTCCATACCGCCTTCGGTGGAGGCCATGAACACGACGCGACGGCTGGAGCGGTCCAGAACGGCGCCCAGGTAGAGTTCCTTGGCGATGTCGGTGCAGGACTCGACCAGGATCTTGTTGACCGGCTGGCCTTTCTCGTCAGTTTGGAAAGTCACCAGGTTCTTGCCCAGCCAGTGCTCGGCGAACTCGCGAACTTTTTCTTTGGTGTCAACGACCTTCACACCGCCCGCTTTACCGCGACCACCGGCGTGTACCTGACATTTAACGACCCACTGGTTGCCGCCGATGGAGGAAGCAGCTTCTACAGCAGCTTGCGGATTGTCTACCGCGTGGCCTTCGGACACGGGCAGCCCGTATTCGGCAAGCAGTTGTTTTGCCTGATACTCGTGCAAGTTCATGATACTAGTCTCTTTGCGTGTTTGTGGCAGCTAGGGGCTACCATCCCAAAGGGACCCGCAGGTCCCTCAGTCCAGATTTCGGGGGGCCTGGGCCCCCCGTTTGCCTGAAAGCTTAAACGTCCAGCAGCAGACGCGCCGGATCTTCCAGCATTTCCTTGATGGTCACCAGGCAGCCTACGGACTCGCGACCGTCGACGATGCGGTGGTCATAGGACAGGGCCAGGTACATCATCGGCAGGATTTCCACCTGGCCGTTCACCGCCATGGGGCGATCCTTGATGGCATGCATGCCGAGGATGGCGCTCTGGGGCGGGTTGATGATGGGGGTGGACAGCAGGGAGCCGAAGACACCACCGTTGGTGATGGTGAAGTTGCCGCCGGTCATGTCTTCCATGGTCAGCTTGCCGTCACGGGCCTTGATGGCCAGGTCACGGATGGCCTTCTCGATGTCGGCCAGGCTCATCTGGTCGGCGTCGCGCAGCACGGGGGTGACCAGGCCCTTGGGGGTGGACACGGCGATGCTGATGTCGAAGTAGTTGTGGTAGACGATGTCGTCGCCGTCGATGGAGGCGTTGACGTCGGGGTAGCGCTTGAGGGCTTCAACCACGGCTTTGACGTAGAAGGACATGAAGCCCAGCTTGATGCCGTGCTTCTTCTCGAACAGCTCCTGGTATTGCTTACGCAGGTTCATGATCGGCTTCATGTTGACTTCGTTGAAGGTGGTCAACATGGCGGTGCTGTTCTTGGCGTCCAGCAGGCGCTTGGCAATGGTCTTGCGCAGGCGGGTCATGGGCACGCGCTTCTCGGAGCGATCAGCCATGGCAGCCGGAGCGGCAGCGGCAGCAGGAGCCGCCTTGGCGCCGGACTTCATGTAGTTGTCCACGTCTTCCTTGGTGATGCGGCCACCCACGCCGGTGCCTTTGATGCCGTCAGGGCTCAGGCCCTTCTCGGCCAGGGCGCGGCGCACTGAGGGGCTCAGGGCGTCGTTGGACTCGTCGGAAGCGGCGGCAGCAGGAGCAGCGGCTTCAGCCTTGGGCGCCTCGGCAGCGGCCGGAGCGGCGGCAACGGCGCCGGCCTTGAGGATGGCGATGATCTGCTCGCCGGTGACGGTGGCACCTTCTTCGAACAGGATCTCACCCATGACGCCGTCTTCCGGGGCCGGTACTTCCAGCACAACCTTGTCGGTCTCGATATCAACCAGGTTCTCGTCACGAGAAACGGCGTCGCCGGGCTTCTTGTGCCAAGTGGCGATAGTGGCGTCCGCCACAGATTCCGGCAGGACGGGTACCTTGATTTCGATGCTCATTCTGTTGTTCCTTTTGCCTTAATCTTTTACTTCGAGGTTGAGCGCATCTGCGACCAGCGCCTGCTGTTGTTTGGCATGCACAGAGGCATAACCCACGGCCGGTGCCGCTGACGCCTTGCGGCCGGCATAACCCAGGGTGGCACCCTTGGGCAGCGCGTCGCGGATGTCGTGCTGGATGAAATACCAGGCACCTTGGTTCTTGGGCTCTTCCTGGCACCAGGCAAAATCAGTGACGTGGCTGTACTGGGCCAGCACCTGCTGCACTTCTTTGACCGGGAAGGGATAGAGCTGCTCGACGCGCACCAGGGCGATGTCGTCGATCTCGTTCTTACGGCGGGCATCCAGCAGATCGTAGTAGACCTTACCGGCACAGAACACCACCTTCTTGACCTTCTTGGCGTCCAGGGCGTCAACTTCTGGGATGACGTTCTGGAAGCTGTCGGCGGCCAGCTCGTCCAGGCTGCTGACGGCCAGCGGGTGGCGCAGCAGGGACTTGGGCGACATCACGATCAGCGGGCGGCGTACCGGACGCACGACTTGGCGGCGCAGCATGTGGAACACCTGAGCCGGGGTGGAGGGTACGCAGACCTGCATGTTGTCGTCGGCGCACAGCTGCAGGAAGCGCTCCAGACGGGCGCTGGAGTGCTCGGGGCCCTGGCCTTCGTAGCCGTGGGGCAGCAGCATGGTCAGGCCGCACAGACGGCCCCACTTCTGCTCGCCGGAGCTCAGGAACTGGTCGATGACCACCTGGGCGCCGTTGACGAAGTCACCGAACTGGGCTTCCCAGATGAAGAGGCCCTTAGGCTCGGCAGAGCTGTAGCCGTACTCGAAAGCCAGTACCGCTTCTTCGGACAGCACCGAGTCGTAGATGTCCAGCACACCCTGCTCTGCCTTGAGGTGTTTCAGGGGCAGGTACTCGGCGGCGGTGGCCTGGTCGTGCACCACGGCGTGGCGGTGGAAGAAGGTGCCACGGCCCACGTCTTGCCCTGTGATGCGGACATGGTTGCCCTCTTCCAGCAGGGTGGCGTAGGCCAGGGTCTCGCCCATGCCCCAGTCCAGGGCCTTCTCGCCCTTGGCCATCAGTAGGCGGTCTTCGTAGATCTTGGCGACCTGGCGCTGCAGCTTCACCTCGGCCGGCATGGTGGCCAGGGTCTCGCCCAGCTCGGCCAGCTTGGTGGTGGCGACACCGGACTTGTAAGCGGCGTCGAATTCTTTGCCGAGGAAGGGAGTCCAGTCGGAGCTGTGCTCGGTCATGGGACGCCATTCGTCCACCACGCACTCACCCTTGTCGAGGGCGTCGCGGTAGCCATCGGACAGGGCCTTGGCTTCCTCGGCGCTGACGCTGCCTTCGCCTGCCAGGCGCTCGGCGTAGATGGCGCGCGGGGTCGGGTGGCTCTTGATCTTCTGGTACATCAAGGGCTGGGTGGCATTGGGCTCGTCGGCCTCGTTGTGGCCATGGCGGCGGTAGCACACCAGGTCGATGACCACGTCGCGCTTGAAGGTATTGCGGTAGTCGACGGCCAGCTGGGACACGAACACCACGGCTTCCGGATCGTCACCGTTCACGTGGAAGATCGGCGCCTGCACCATCTTGGCGATGTCGGTGCAGTACTGGGTGGAACGGGTGTCTTCCTGCTTGGAGGTAGTGAAGCCCACTTGGTTGTTGACCACGATACGGATGGTGCCACCGACGCCGTAGGCGCGGGTCTGAGACATGTTGAAAGTCTCGGCCACCACGCCCTGGCCGGCGATGGCGGAGTCGCCATGGACGGTGATGGGCAGCACCTTGGAGCCGTCCTTGTCACCGCGGCGGTCCATACGGGCACGTACTGAGCCCATGACCACGGGGTTGACGATCTCCAGGTGGGAGGGGTTGAAGGCCAGGGCCAGGTGCAGGTTGCCACCGGGGGTGGCGAAGTCGGAGCTGAAGCCCATGTGGTACTTCACGTCACCGCTGCCCAGGGATTCCTTGTGCTTACCGGCGAACTCGTCGAAGAGATCCTGGGGCTTCTTGCCCAGCACGTTGACCAGCATGTTCAGACGGCCGCGGTGGGCCATGCCGATAACGGATTCCTTGACACCCTGCTCGCCAGCGCGGCGCAGCATTTCCTTGACCATGGGGATCAAGGCGTCACCGCCTTCGAGGGAGAAGCGCTTGGCACCGGGGAACTTGGCGCCCAGGTATTTTTCCAGGCCTTCGGCGGCGGTCAGGCTGTTGAGGATGCGGGTCTTGTCTTCCTTGGAGAAGCTGCCCTTGCCGGCGACGGCTTCGAGGCGGGACTGGATCCAGCGCTTCTCTTCGGTGTTGACGATGTGCATGTACTCGGCGCCGATGGAACCGCAGTAGGTTTTCTTGAGCAGGTCGGCCAGCTCGCCCAGCTTCATGGTCTCATCTTTGACCGCCAGGGAACCGACGTGGAAATTCTTGTTGAAATCGCTGCTATCGAGGTTGTGGAAGGCGGGGTCGAGTTCGGCGACACGCTCTTGCTGCCACAGACCCAGGGGGTCGAGATTGGCGTGCTGGTGACCACGGAAACGATAGGCGTTGATGAGTTGCAGGACTTTGACCTGCTTGGCGTCGACACCGTCACCGGCTACCACGGCCCGGCGGGGCTGACTGGCCATGATCCGGAACTCTTCGCGGATCTGGCTGAAATTGGCTTCGGGAGAGCCGTCCTTGACCTTGGGAAGCTTGTCGAATTCTTGCTTCCACTCGTCGGGTACCGAACCCGGGTCTTCCAGGTAGCTCTCGTAGAGCTCCTCAATGTAGCTGGCGTTGCCGCCCGCAAAGGGGGACGAGTCCAGCCACGCCTGCATTGTGCCTTCGTGCATAGTGATCCCTTGAACCTCGCGTGATCGCAGTTGGGATTGGCTTTTTACAACAGCTGCCGAAACAGCCACGATTTTCAAAAAAATAGCCACCCCTCGGAAGAGGCGTGGCTATTCAATTAGCGCTCGGCGCGCATTCTACCTTGTTGCGGCACGAGACTAAACAGCTCGCTTCAACAGCATGGACTTGATGTGGCCGATTGCCTTGGTGGGGTTCAACCCTTTGGGACAGACGTTCACACAGTTCATGATGCCGTGGCAGCGGAAGACGCTGAAGGGATCTTCAAGATCGCTCAGGCGCTCTTCGGTCGCGGTGTCGCGGCTGTCAGCCAGCCAACGGTAGGCGGCCAGCAGGCCGGCGGGGCCGATGAACTTGTCCGGGTTCCACCAGAAGGACGGGCAGGAGGTGGAGCAGCAGGCACAGAGGATACACTCGTACAGGCCGTCCAACTTCTCACGCTCTTCCGGAGATTGCAGGAACTCACGGGCAGGGGGCTGCTTGGCGTCGTTGAGCAGGAAGGGCTTGACCTTTTCCCACTGGGTGTAGAACTGACCCATGTCCACGACCAGGTCACGAACCACCGGCAGGCCGGGCAGCGGGCGGATCACGGCTTTGTTGCCCAGGGCAGACAAAGGGGTGATACAGGCCAGGCCGTTCTTGCCGTTCATGTTGACACCGTCGGAGCCACAAACACCTTCGCGGCAGGAGCGACGGAAGGACAGGGTCGGATCCTGCTCCTTGAGCAGGATCAGGGCGTCCAGCACCATCATGTCGGAACCTTCGGCCACGTCCAGCTCGTAATCCTGCATGCGCGGCTTGGTGTCGATGTCCGGGTTGTAGCGGTATACAGAAAACTTAACTTTCATCCCGTACTCCTTAGTAGGTCCGCGCCTTGGGCTTGAACTTCTCCAGCTCTTCGTCGGTCAGCATGGTCGGAGTCCTGTTGACTTCGCGCTTGCTGATCTCGCCGGTGACGGTGTCGAAGAGGCTGTGGCACAGCCACTGCTCGTCGTCACGATCCGGGAAGTCGAAACGGCTGTGGGCGCCGCGGGATTCGGTACGGAAGTTGGCGGCAACAGCGGTCGCGTAGGCGGTTTCCACCAGGTTGTCCAGCTCCAGGCATTCGATGCGCTGGGTGTTGAACTCCTTGGAGGTATCGTCCAGGCGGGCGTTCTTGACGCGCTCGCGGATCTGCTTGAGCTCTTCCAGGCCTTCGGCCATGGCGGCGCCTTCACGGAACACGGAGAAGTTACGCTGCATGCAGTTCTGCAGATCTTTTTTGATCTGAACCGGGTCTTCGCCAGTCTTGTTGCTTTCCCAGCGGTTGTAGCGTTCCAGGGCCTTCTCGATGTCGGCGTCGGTGACGCTGACTTCGGGGATCTCGTCCAGGGCTTTGCCCAGGTGCATACCGGCAGCGCGGCCGAAGACCACGAGATCCAGCAGGGAGTTACCGCCCAGGCGGTTGGCACCGTGTACGGATACGCAGGCGATTTCGCCAACGGCGAACAGGCCTACGACTTCCTCTTCCTTGCCGTCGACCTTCTTGATGGCCTGGCCGTGCACGTTGGTGGGGATACCGCCCATCATGTAGTGACAGGTGGGGATAACGGGGATCGGCTCTTTGGAAGTGTCCACGTGGGCGAAGGTCTTGGCCAGCTCGCCAACGCCAGGCAGGCGGGCGTCCAGCACTTCTTTACCCAGGTGATCCAGCTTCAGCTTGATGTGCGGCCCGTATTGGGGGTGGTCGCAACCACGGCCTTCACGGATCTCGATCATCATGGAACGGGCCACAACGTCACGGGACGCGAGGTCCTTGGCGTTGGGGGCATAACGCTCCATGAAGCGCTCGCCGTTCTTGTTCAGCAGGTAACCGCCTTCACCACGGCAGCCTTCGGTGACCAGTACACCGGCACCGGCGATACCGGTGGGGTGGAACTGCCACATTTCCATGTCCTGCAACGGCACGCCGGCACGGGCAGCCATACCGACGCCGTCACCGGTGTTGATATGGGCGTTGGTGGTGGACTGGAAGATACGACCGGCACCGCCGGTGGCGAGGACCACGGCCTTGGACTTGAAGTAGACAACCTCACCGCTTTCGATGTCGATAGCGGTACAGCCGACCACGTGGCCTTCGGCGTTCTTGACCAGATCCAGCGCATACCACTCGGAGAAAACGGTGGTGTGGTTCTTCACGTTCTGCTGATACAGGGTGTGCAGCAGGGCGTGGCCGGTACGGTCGGCAGCAGCGGCGGTACGAGCGCCTTGCTCGCCGCCGAAGTTCTTGGACTGGCCGCCGAAAGGACGCTGGTAGATCTTGCCGTTGTCCAGACGGGAGAAAGGCAGGCCCATGTGCTCGAGCTCGAGGATGGCCTCGGGACCGGTGTTACACATGTACTCGATGGCGTCCTGGTCACCGATATAGTCGGAGCCCTTGACGGTGTCGTACATGTGCCACTTCCAGTTGTCCGGGTGGGTGTTGCCCAGCGCCACGGTGATACCGCCCTGGGCGGATACGGTGTGGGAACGGGTCGGGAACACCTTGGACAGCAGAGCGCAGCTCTTGCCTTCTTTGGAGATCTGCAGTGCGGCACGCATGCCGGCACCGCCAGCGCCGATCACTACAGCATCGAATTCATATGTTGGAATAGTCACTTACACACCCCACAGAATTACGAAACCGCTGATCACATAAGCCATGGCGGCGAGATTCAGCACAAACTGAAGCCCCATGCGCAGGCCGGTCGGTTTGACGTAGTCGGTCAGCACCTGCCAGAGGCCGATCCAGGCGTGAACCAGCAGGCTCACCAGGGTCAGCAGGGTAAAGACCTTGACGCCCAGGTGGCCGAAGAAGCCTTTCCAGGTGGCGAAAGTCAGATCGGGGGTGACAACAAGGAAGCCCACCAGGAAGAACACATAGAGTGTCATCACGATGGCGGAGGCGCGCACCAGGACGAAGTCGTGAACACCAGTGCGGCCGAAGGTGCCTGCGTTAGTTACCATAGCCACACTCCTGCGAGAACGGAAAGGATCAGGGTGATGACAATGGCCGCTTGAGCGGAGGCATTGCCGCTGGGCAATTCTTCCCAGTAACCCATGTCCATGATCAGATGACGAATACCGCCTACCAGATGGTACGCCAGTGCAGTCAGGATCCCCCAGACGATGAACTTGGCAAAAAAGCCGCTCATCATGGCTTTGACGGCGTCAAAGCCAGCTTCAGACGACAGGGACTCTGCCAGCATCCACAGCAGGATGGCTACGGCAAAGAACATGATGACGCCGGAAACGCGATGGAGGATGGACGCAATAGCGGTGATTGGAAAGCGGATGGTCTGCAATTCTAAATTGACAGGTCTTTGCTTTTTCACGATGTCTGCCCACTCGGCTCTTAATGAGCCTTTGTTGTTGTATCACCAGCTAAACCGGATGGAGGCGCCCTTGGGCTTCGCTGGTCACATTCTTGGAGAAAGAATGCTGAACTGGGTGACTGTAGGAAGTCAGACAGCATCGGCAAAGCCGGCAAGGCCAACCCGCGGCCAAGTATAATGATGCAACAGGGCAATTTCAACGACTTGAACCCGGTCACACTTTGCCCAACAGGGCGCATAAGGATGCAGTTTTGACTAGGCTTTCAACTCGGCTCCGCTGAGCCGCCGTCAGTTGCCGTTCAGCTGTTGTTTGGCTCCGCCTGTACATTCGTCAAATTGACAAATCGGACCATTTGCGAGTACAAAGGGCGGCTGTTTACGAGAGCATTCTCGAGAAATTAACGACCAAAGGAGACATGTTGTATGGCGGAAAAAATTGCCAAGCTACTGGTGGAAGGCAAGGATGCTATTGAATTGCCTATCCTTTCTGGCACCGCCGGCCAGGACGTAATCGACGTCCGGACTTTGGGCAAACACGGTCTTTTCACTTTTGACCCTGGCTTCCTGGCTACTGCATCCTGCGAATCGGCTATTACCTTCATTGACGGCGGCAAAGGCGTACTGCTGCACCGGGGCTACCCCATCGATCAGCTGGCCGAGAAAGCCGAATACCTGGAAGTGTGCTACATCCTGCTCTACGGCGAAGCCCCTAATAAAGAGCAATACGACGCCTTCCGCGACACCGTCAAGACCCACACCATGCTCAACGAGCAACTGCGCAACTTCTTCAAGGGCTTCCGCCCTGACGCGCACCCCATGGCCGTCATGTGTGGCGTCGTAGGCGCCCTGTCCGCCTTCTACCACGACTCCCTGGACATCAGCAATCCGCGCCATCGCGAGATCGCGGCCTTCCGCCTGCTGTCCAAGATGCCGACCATCGCCGCCATGTGCTACAAGCACAGCATCGGCCAGCCTTATATCTACCCCCGCAACGAACTGTCCTATGCAGAGAACTTCCTGCACATGATGTTCGCCACCCCCTGCGAGGACTATAAGGTCAACCCGATCCTGGCTGACGCCATGGACAAGATCTTCATCCTCCACGCCGACCACGAGCAGAACGCTTCTACTTCTACCGTGCGTCTGGCCGGCTCCTCCGGTGCCAACCCCTTCGCCTGTATCGCGGCCGGTATCGCCTCCCTGTGGGGCCCTGCCCACGGCGGCGCCAACGAAGCCTGCCTGCGCATGCTCGAAGAGATCGGCTCTGTTGACCGCATCCCCGAGTTCGTGGCCCGCGCCAAGGACAAGGACGATCCCTTCCGCCTCATGGGCTTCGGCCACAGGGTCTACAAGAACTTCGACCCCCGCGCCAAGGTCATGCGTGAGACCTGCCACCAGGTACTGAAGGAACTGAACATCCAGGATCCGCTGCTGGACGTGGCCATGGAGCTCGAGCGCATCGCCCTGTCCGATCAATACTTCATCGAGAAGAAGCTCTACCCCAACGTCGACTTCTACTCCGGTATTATCCTCAAGGCCATCGGCATCCCCACTTCCATGTTCACCGTGATCTTCGCCATGTCCCGCACCATCGGCTGGATCGCCCACTGGAACGAGATGCACTCCGACCCCACCGCCAAGATCGGTCGCCCCCGTCAGCTGTACGTGGGCCAGACCCAGCGCGACTTCGCTTCCAAGAAGTAAGGTCATGACATTGGAAAAAGGGCGGTTTTACCGCCCTTTTTTTCGCCCAAACGTTAGTCCCGCGCCTTGAAGCGCAATCCCGCCCGGTTTTATCCCCCGCCCTTAAGGCGCATCCTAAAGGTGATTGGTCTATCTTGCTGTTTTGTAAGAGGCCTAAGGCCCGACACTCAGCACAAGGCCCACATTCAACCACCGGAGACCGCCGTCTTATGCAAGCTGCCAAACACCTGTTGCTGCTGTGCCTGGCCGCAACGCCCCTGCTGCCGCTCCAGGCCGCCGAGAAAGCCCCCGACGCCAAGGAGCAGGCCACCAAACCGGCCGAACCCCAGGAAAAGGCGGTGTCCACAGATCACCGCATCCGCCTCGGCGACACCAATATCAATTACCAGGCAACGGCAGGCAACCTGCTGATCCGCAATAAAAAAGGCGACGCCGACGCCACCGTCTTCTACGTCGCCTATACGGTCAAGGGCGACAAGCCGCGGCCTGTGACCTTCCTCTATAACGGCGGCCCCGGTTCCGCCAGCCTCTGGCTGCACATGGGCTCCTTCGGCCCCGTCAAGGTGGACACCGCCAACGGCAAGCCCACCATGCCGCCGCCCTACAAGGTGTCGGCCAACCCCGAAAGCCTGCTGGACAAGACCGATCTGGTGTTCATCGACGCCATCGGCACCGGCTTCTCCCGCGGCCTGCCGGGCAAAGACGCCAAGGACAAAAAGGACGATCCCTCCAAGCCCTTCTGGGGCGTGGACCAGGACGTGGACGGCTTCGCCCGCTTCATCGAGCGCTATGTCACCGTCAACAAGCGCTGGAACTCGCCCAAGTTCCTGCTCGGCGAATCCTACGGCACCACCCGCTCCGGCGCCCTGGTCAACCGCCTCCAGGATGACGGCATGACCATGAACGGCGTCATACTGGTGTCCAGCATCCTCAACTACGGCGCCCTGATGCCGGGCCTGGACCGCAGCTACATCAGCGATCTGCCGACCTTTGCCGCCATCGCCTGGTACCAGAACAAGCTCCCCAACAAGCCTGCGGCCCTGGCTCCCTTCCTGAATGAAGTGCGCGCCTTCGCCAGCGGTGACTACGCCCACGCCCTGTCCCAGGGCCAGAACCTGGGCGACCAGGAGCGTGATGCCATCGCCGAGAAGCTGCACCAGTACACCGGCCTGTCCGTGGCCTACATCAAGGAAGCCAACCTCAAGGTGGACGCCAGCCGCTTCCGCAAGGAGCTGCTCCGTGACGAGCGCCGTACCGTGGGCCGCTTCGACGGCCGCTTCCTCGGCATCGACCAGGACGCCGCCGGTGAGACCCCGGACACCGACGCCTCCGACACCGCCATCAGCGGTGCCTTCATCGCCGCCTTCAACAACTACCTGGACCAGGATCTGAAATTCGAGAGCAAGACGCCCTACCGCATCTTCGCCGACCAGGCCATCCGGACTTGGGACTGGCACCACAAGGCCCCCAACGGCCACTGGCCCATGCCGATGCCGGCGGTCAACGGCGATCTCGCCAACGCCATGCGCACCAACCCCTACCTCAAGGTGTTCAGCGCCAACGGCTATTTCGATCTGGCCACCCCCTTCTTCGGCACCGAGTACGATCTGGCCCACATGGACCTGCCGGCCGAACTGAAGAAGAACCTGGAATTCGGCTACTACCCCTCTGGGCACATGATTTACCTCAACCCCGAGGCCATCAAGACGCTGCACCAGGACCTGGCCCATTTCTACGACCAGGCCACCCACTCCTGACCACAAGGGCCCCGCGGGGCCCTTTTCATTTGGTCAAAATCCTTAACCCGCTCTTAGCACTTTCGCCACCTGTTGGTGAAAATCACCAAGACCTCAAATAAAGAAGTAAATATCTATCTGAAAATAAAGGAAAAATAAAAGTGGCACGACCTTGGCTATAAAGGGGTATCCCATGCGTCAAGGAACCACGCCATGAACAGAACAGTGATCGCCGTTGCCCTCGCCACCCTGCTGGCCGCCTGCTCCAACGGTGAAGCCAAAGTCGATGAGAAGAAGAAGGAGGAAGCGGTGCTGGTGCCCGTTTCCGTCGCCGCCGTCAAGGTTGCCCCCATGGCCGCCCACTTCGAGAGCCACGGCGTCCTCACCGCCGAGCACGAGGCCAAGGTCGTGGCCCGGGTCTCCGGCCTGGTGGAATCCCTGGATATAGAGGAAGGGGACGACGTCAAGGCCGGCCAGGTGCTGGCCAGCGTCGAGCCGGACCGCTACCAGTTGGAGCGGGACCGCATCAACGCCCAAACCCAGTCCGTGGCCCAGGAGCTGGAAAGGACCCAGAACCTCTATGGCAAGAAGCTGGTCAGCGCCGACACCCTGGACAAGCTCAAGCTGCAGCTGGCCGCCCTCAAGGCGCAGCTGGGCATGGCCGAGTTGGATCTCAAGTACGCCACCGTTAAGGCCCCCATCAGCGGCACCATCTCCCGCCGCTACATCAAGACCGGCAACCTGGTGAACCCGGACCAGCCGCTGTTCGACATAGTGCAGCACCAGGATCTGCGCCTGGACGTGCCTGTGCCTGAGCAGTACCTGGCCGCCCTCAAGCAGGCCCAAGGCGCCAACTGCAGTTTTGCCGCCCTGCCCGGCAAGACCTTCAAGGCCCGGATCACCCGCCTGAGCCCTGTGGTGGATCCGACCACAGGCACGGCCCGCCTGACCCTGAACCTGCCCAACGGCGACGGCCAGCTGATGCCCGGCATGTTCGCCAATGTGCAGATCAGCTACGACCTGCACCCCAGCGCCCACCTGATACCGCGCCAGGCGCTGATCAACCAGAGCGGCGGCTACAAGGTGTTCGTGATCCAGGACGGCATCGCCAAGCTCAAGCCCGTAACCCTGGGTAACGGCGACCGCGACTGGGTGGAAGTCAAAGGCCTGGATGCCGGCGAACAGGTGGTGACCCTGGGCCAGCACCATCTCAAGGATGAAGCCAAAGTCGAGGTCATTGCAGGATGAACAGCCTGGTCGCTTTTTCGGTCCGCCGTCCTGTGACGGTGGCCATGATGACACTGGCGGTGTTGCTGTTCGGCATGGTGGCCCTGGGCAAGCTGGCGGTGACCCTGCTGCCGGACCTGTCCTACCCGACCCTGACCATCCGCACCGACTATGACGGCGCCGCCCCCCTGGAGGTGGAGACCCTGATCTCCAAGCCCATCGAGGAATCGGTGGGGGTGGTCAAGGGCCTCAAGAGCCTCAAGTCCTACTCGCGGCCCGGCCGCTCCGACGTGGTGCTGGAGTTCGAATGGGGCACCGACATGGACTGGGCCAGCCTGGAAGTGCGGGAAAAGCTGGATCTGGTGCTGCTGCCCCTTGACGTCAAGGCCCCCATCATCCTGCGCTATAACCCCAACCTGGATCCGGTGCTGCGCCTGGCCCTGTCGGCCAAGGACGCCGACCTCAAGGCGCTGCGCAGCTTCGCCGACGACGACCTCAAGCAGCGCCTGGAAGGCATTGACGGCGTAGCCAGCGTCCGCCCCGGCGGCGGCCTGGAGCAGGAAGTGCAGATCCTGGTGGACGACGTCAAGGCGGCCCGCCTGGGCCTGACCCTGGACGACATTTCCAAGCGCCTGGCCCAGGAGAACATCAACCTGGCCGGCGGCCGTATCGAAGACGGCGGCCGCGAGCTGCTGGTCCGCACCCTCAACCAGTACCCGGACTTGGCCACCATGGGCAATACCTGGGTGGCGGACGGGGTCCGGCTCAAGGACATCGCCACCATCCGTGACGGCCACAAGCAACGCGAGGCCATCAGCAGGGTTAACGGCACCGAGATGATCGAGCTGGCCGTCTACAAGGAAGGGGACGCCAACACCGTGGCCATGGCCAAGGCGGTCAAGGCCGCCCTGCCCCGCCTCAACAAGATGCTGCCCCCCGGCGCCAAGCTGACCTTGCTCTACGACCAGTCCAGCTTCATCGAACACGCCATCGACGAGGTGATGAGCTCGGCCTGGCTCGGCGGCCTCCTGGCCATGCTGGTGCTCTACCTTTTCCTTAGGGATTTCAAGGCCACCGCCATCATCTCCCTGGCGATACCTGTGTCGGTCATCGCCACCTTCAACCTGATGCTGTCCCAGACCGTCAGCCTCAACATCATGTCCCTCGGCGGCTTGGCCCTGGCCGTGGGCATGCTGGTGGACAACGCCATAGTGGTGCTGGAGAACATCGCCCGCTACCGCGCCCAGGGGCTGAGCCCCTTGGAAGCGGCCCACAAGGGCGGCGTGGAAGTGGCCGGCGCCATCACCGCCTCCACCCTCACCTCCCTGGCGGTGTTCGTACCCCTGGTCTTCGTCGAGGGCATCGCCGGCCAGCTGTTCCGCGACCAGGCCCTGACCGTCACCTTCGCGCTGTCGATATCCCTGCTGGTGGCCCTTAGCCTCATTCCCATGCTGGCGGCCCGCGGCAAGGCCGAACAGGCCCGTGTAGAAGCGGCCCCCCTGCGTCGCCGCGCCCTGCCGCTGATGTGGCTGCTGGCGGCCTGTTACTGGTGCTGGCACCAGCTTGGCCGTGGTTTTGGGCTACTGCTCAAACCCGCCGCCTGGCTCTTCGGCAAGGGCTTTGGCGGCCTGCAAGGCAGCTACCAGCGGCTGCTGCCCAAGGCCCTGGCCAGGCCCTGGACCACCCTCGGCATCATGGTGCTGGTGGTGGCCGCATCCGGGCTGCTGGCCACCCGCCTGCCCATGACGCTGCTGCCGAACCTGGCCCAGGGGGAATTCTTCCTGGACGTCACCCTGCCCCCCGGCTCCCGCCTCGAGGAAACCGATCAGGCGCTGGACCAGCTGGCCAAGGCCATCAACCAGGATCCCCGGATTGCCCACGCCTACAGCCAGGCCGGCGGCGCCCTGCTGGCCAACCAGGGGGCGGCGGACAACAGGCCCAACCAAGGCCGCCTCAACATAGTGCTCAAGCACGCCAGCGACGAGATGGCCGTGACCGAGGTGCTGCGCCAGGCGCTGAAGAACCAGCCCGGCGTCGAGGGCCAGTTCCAGCGCCCGGCCCTGTTCACCTTCGACCAGGACCTAGAGGTGGAGATCAGCGGCCATAACCTGGACAGCCTGGCGACCGCCTCCCGCCTGGTGGCGGCCGGTCTGGAAAGCCGCCCCCGCTTTACCGACATCAAGGCCGGCTCGGGCAGCGGCCAGCCGGAGCTGACCGTGGACTTCGACCAGGCCCGCCTGGCGAGCCTCGGTCTCACCGCCCCCCAGGTGGGCAAACGCATCGCCAACAAGGTGCGTGGCACCCTGGCCTCCCGTTACCAGCTGGACGACCGCAAGATCGACATGCTGGTGCGCCTGGACGACGCCCACCGCGACGAGATAGCGGATCTCGCCGGCCTCTGGATCACCCCCAACCTGCCGCTGTCCGCCGTGGCCAAGGTCAAGGAGCGGATGGGGCCCTCTGAAATCACCCGCGTCGACCAGTCCCGCGTGGCCCTGGTGGATGCCGCCATCGCCTTTGGCGACCTCAAGGGCGCCGAGGCCGACGCCAAGGCCATGCTGGCCTCCCTCAAGCTGCCGCCGGACGTGCGGGTAGAACTGGCCGGCCAGAGCGGCGAACGGGAAGCGGCCTTCGGCTCCCTGGAAGTGGCGCTGCTGGTGGCCATTTTCCTGGTCTACCTGGTGATGGCCTCCCAGTTCGAGTCCTTCATCCAGCCGCTGCTGATCCTGGTGACTGTGCCGCTCGCCGGTGCCGGCGCCGTGCTGGGGCTCTGGCTGACCGGCACACCGCTGTCGGTGGTGGTCTTCATCGGCCTCATCATGCTGGCCGGCATAGTCGTCAACAACGCCATAGTCCTCATCGACAGGGTCAACCAGCTGCGGGCCGAGGGCCAGCACCTGCTGGACGCCATCGCCGAGTCGGCCGAGAGCCGCCTGAGGCCCATCGTCATGACGACCTTGACCACGGTGCTGGGCCTGCTGCCCATGGCTCTCGGCCTGGGTGAAGGGGCCGAAGTGCGGGCCCCCATGGCCATCGCCGTCATGTCCGGCCTGGTGTTCGCCACCTTGCTGACGTTGGTGGTGCTGCCGGTGCTGCTGAAGCTGACCGGAAGGGAGGCCGCCCATGAATAACGCCGCCGCCCGCCTGGCAAGGGCCTCCCTCAAGCGCCCCGTCACGGTACTGATGCTGAGCCTGTCCATGCTGGTGATGGGGGTGCTGGCCTCGCGCTGGTTGCAGTTGGAGATGTGGCCCGGCATCGAGATCCCCGAGATAACGATCCAGGTCCCCTACGCCAACGCCACCCCCCAGGAGGTGGAGGACAACATCACCAGACCCATAGAGGAAGCCCTGGCCACCCTGTCCGGGGTCAAGGAGATGCGTTCCTGGTCCAACAGCGACGGCGCCAACGTCGATCTGCAGTTCGACTGGGCCACCAACGTCAACGCCAAGAGCATCGAGGCCAGGGAGAAGCTGGACAGCATCCGTGACCTGCTGCCGCGGGACGTGCAAAGGGTCTTCGTGTTCCAGTTCTCCACCAACGACATGCCGGTGCTGACGCTGCGCCTGTCCGGCAAGACCGACTTCTCCACCGCCTACATGATGCTGGAGCGGGAGCTCAAGCGGCCCCTGGAGCGCCTGCCCGGCGTCTCCAAGGTCAACCTCTACGGCGTCGACAAGCCACAGCTGAAAATCGACCTGAGGGCCGAGCAGCTGATCGCCATGGGGCTGAGCCCGGCCAAGGTGGCCGAGAAACTCCAGGCCGCCAACTTCCAGCTGGCCGCCGGCAACATCTACGGCGCCACCCAGCAGTGGCTGGTGCACCCCAACGGCACCTGGACGGATCCGGCCGAAGTTGGCCGCCTCTACCTGACCCCGGCCGTACAGCTCAAGGACGTGGCCAACATCAGCGTCGGCGAGCCCGAGCGCCGTGAAGGCCGCCACTTCGACCAGACCTACGCCGTGGGCCTGGACGTCTTCAAGGAATCCAGCGCCAACCTGGTGGACGTGGCCAGCGAAGTGCTGAAGGTGGTGGACGAGGCCAAGACCAACCCGGCCCTCTCCGGCGTGCGCCTCTTCGTGATGGAAAACCAGGCCGAATCGGTACAGGACTCCCTGCACGGCCTGATGCAGTCCGGCCTTATCGGCGCCGCCCTCTCGGCCCTGGTGCTGTTCGCCTTCCTGCGCCGCTTCGCCATGACCGCCGTGGTGGTGCTGTCGGTGCCCTTCGCCATCTGCCTGACCCTGGCGGCCATGTACTTCCTGGGGCTCAGCCTCAACATCCTCTCCATGATGGGGCTGATGCTGGCGGTGGGCATGCTGGTGGACAACGCCGTGGTGGTGGTGGAATCCATCGCCACCGAGCGGGCCAACGGCCTGGCCGGTGAAGAGGCGGTGACCCAGGGCGTCAACAGGGTGGCCCTGGCCATGGCCGCCGGTACCCTGACCACCGCCATCGTCTTCCTGCCCAACCTGTTCGGGGCCAAGGTCGATATCACCGTCTTCCTCAAACACGTGGCGGTGGCCATCTGTATCTCCCTGGCCGCCTCCCTGCTGCTGGCCATCACCCTGATCCCCCTGCTCACCAAGCGCTTCTCGGGCCGGGCCCCGGCCAGCCCCGCCACCCCCAAGCGCTACATGAAGGCCCTTGGCTGGGTGCTGCAAAGGCCCGTCCGCGCCTGGGTCGGCTTCATACTGCTGGCCGCCAGCACCGCCCTGCCGCTGAGCCAGTTGCCGTCCGACGACAACTTCGACGGCAACGACGAACGGCTTTTCATCTCCATGCCCCTACCCGGCGAATTCCCCCTGGCCATGGTGGAATCGGAGGTGACCAAGATGGAGACCTACCTCTATGCCCATAAAAAAGAGCTGGGCATCACAGGGGTCTATTCCTACTACGCCCCCAACGAGGCTACCCTCACCTTGCTGCTGAAAAAGCCGGCCGTGTTGCCGAGGGACGAGCTCAAGAAACGCCTGCGTGAACACTGGCCCAAGACGGCCCTGGCCCGGCCCCAGTTCGGCTTCTCCGACGGCAAGAACGGCGGCGTCCAACTGACCTTGCAGGGCCCCTCCAGCGAGCGGCTGCGCATCCTGGCCGAGTCCCTGGTGCCGCAACTGGCCACCATCAAGGGGCTCAAGGACGTACGCGCCGATCAGGACGCCCTGGCCAGGGAAATTCGCATCCACCCCGACAGCGATCGCGCCCGCCAGCTGGGGCTGACCGCCTCCGACATCGCCGATCAGGTGGGCCTCGCCCTGCGCGGCCAGCCGGCCAGGACGCTGCGCAACGACGACGGTGAGACCGACGTCAGCCTCTACAGCGACCACGGCGCCCGCTACAACCTGGCCATGCTGAAAAGGCTGCCGGTCGGTGAAGCGGGCGGCCAACTGGTGCGCCTGGAGCAGGTGGCCCAGATAGAGGAAAGCCCCCAGGTCGGCGCCATCCAGCGCTACAACCGCCAGACCACAGTCACCATAGGGGCCAACCTCGAGAAGCTGCCGTTGTCGGAGGCCAGGGAAAAGATCACGGAAATGATGGACCAGGTGGCCCTGCCCGCTGGCTACCGCTGGAGCCTGGACGGCCGCTTCAAGACCCAGGACGAAGGCCAACAGGTGATGGCCACCAATATGCTGCTGGCCCTGGCCATGATCTACCTGGTGATGGCGGCCCTGTTCGAGTCGGTGTTGATGCCGCTGGCCATCGTCACCGCCATCGGCTACTCCATGACCGGCGCCTTCTGGGCCTTCTGGCTGACCCAGACCCCCATGTCGGTGATGGGCATGATAGGCCTGCTGATCCTGATGGGCATAGTGGTCAACAACGGCATAGTGCTGGTGGACCGCATCAACCAGCTGCAAGGCACAGGCCCGCTGCAAGAGGTGATCCTCAAGGCCTGCGGCGAGCGCCTGAGGCCCATCCTGATGACGGTGGCCACTACCGTGCTGGGCCTGGTGCCCCTAGCGCTCGGCAGCACCCGAGTCGGCGGCGGCGGCCCCAGCTATGCCCCCATGGCCATCGCCATCATCGGCGGCCTGCTGCTCTCCACCCTGGTCAGCCTCTTCCTTGTGCCGCTCTGCTACCAGAGCCTGACCGGCCTCAAGCGCCGCTGGCGCCAGGTAAGCCTGGCCGCCAAACTGCGGCTGGGGCTGGCCTGAGCCGGTATGACAACCGTAGCTTTGTGACAACCTTCTAATTTTGGCCCCCAATGCCGGGGGCCTGTTTTTTGCAAAACAGTGGTTGGCTTCCATACTTCGCACAGGGTCACGACAGGGACGCCAATGACAGCCTCCTCGCCACAGCTTGCCGCCCTTTGCTGGCAACCGGGTAACCGGCTTACCGCCATCTACCAGGACGGCAAGACCCTCCAATGCGGCACCCGGCACATGCTGCGCCAACTGTTCGGCAACCAGGCCCTGGCCAGGCTGAAGGAGCTTCGCCACAGCCTCAGCCACCAGGACAAGGCCGTGCTGGAACACCAGGGGCCGGACCGCCACCTCTGGCTGGTGGCCAGCCGGGACGGCGAGGAGGTGCGGATGCAGCTGCTGGAAGGGCAGCCGTCCCGCGACAGCACCCTGCTGCACCTGGTCGAAGACCTGGGGATAGGTTACTGGCACTGGCACCTGCCGACGGACCATTTCTTCTGGTCGCCCCAGGTGTTTCGCATCTTCGGCCTGCCCCGCAGCCACCCCACCTCCCTGGAAGACAGCCTGAGCCGCTTCCATTGCGACGATCAGCCCAAGCTGCGCGCCCTCATCAACGAGGCCCTGCAGGCCCCCACCCGCAAACGCCACCTGGGCAGCATACTTCGGGCCGACGGCCAGTGGCGCCAGATCAGCGTGCTGGGCATCAGCAGCGGCAAGGCCGGGGCCGTCACCGACCTCTTCGGCGTGGTCCAGGACGTCACAGAGCAGCAGCAGAGCCAGGCCCAGATAGAGCGACTGGCCATGGTCGCCGCCCAGGGCGGTATCGGGGCCTTCATCTGCAACGCCGAAGGCCACATCGCTTGGGGTAACCCGGCCTGCGAACGGCTGCTGGGCTACAAGCTGGACGAGATAAAGGGCAAGTCGCCCGCCACCATGCTGGGCAACGCCTGCCCCGAGGCTGCCGGCGCCATCCGCCGCGCCATGACCAGGGGCCAGCGCTTCGAAGGAGACCTCCATTACCCTCAAGGGGCCGGCTGCCCCTGGCTCCACCTCAATATCACCCCCCTATACCACCAGCTCAGCCATGACGGCTTCATCGGCATCCTCGACGACATCTCAGAGCGCAAGGCCAGCGAAGAAAGCCTCAAGCTGTACCAGGCCGCCTTCGACCAAGTGGAGGTGGGCATGCTGATCCTGGCGAAGGACAACCGCATCCATGAGGCCAACCCGGCCGCCTGCCGGCTGCTGGCCGAGCCGGGCCAAGCACTTAAGGGCCGCCAGTTTCCCGGCGGCTTCTTCCTGGCTTCGCCACAGCCGCGCAGCGGCGAAAGCAGCCAGGAGCTGAAACTGGCCGCCGATCCCGAACGCAGCATCTTCGTGCTGCGCTCCCCTGTCCAGGGGCCGGACGCCATCCCCTACCAGTTGGTGATGCTGAGGGAAACGACGGCCAGCCGCCGGGCCAACCGCCTGCTGCAGAGCAACCAGAAGATGGAGACCCTGGGCCAGCTGGTCTCGGGCCTGGCCCATGATTTCAACAACATCATCGGCATTATCCAGGGCAACCTGGAACTGCTGGACCTGCAACTGGAGGCCGAGCACAAGGGCCACAAGGCCATAGGCAACGCCCTCAAGGCCGCCCAGCGCGCCTCCGCCATCACCCGCCGCCTGTCCCAGTTCTCCCGCCAGGAGCCGGTGGCCAACCAGCCGGTGGCGGCCCACCAGGCGCTGCTGGATGCCGAAGAGCTGCTGTCGGCCAGCCTCGGCAAGGACATCCACCTGGAGGTGGAGCTGGACACCTGCTCTGGCACTGTCCGGGTGGACAAGGGCGACTTTGTCGACGCCCTGCTGAACCTCGCCTTCAACGCCCGTGACGCCTTGGGCCAAGAGGGAACCATACGCCTGTCCTGCCGCCCCGTGCTGCTGGGCAGCAAGATCCCCGGCCTGGATACCGAGACCCGGCCAGGCCCCTACACCGAATTCGTGGTGGCCGACAACGGCTGCGGCATAGCCCCAGAGCTGCACGACAAGGTGCTGGAGCCCTTCTTCACCACCAAGACCAGGGGCAAGGGCACCGGCCTTGGGCTGTCCATGGTCTACGGTTTCGTCAAGCGCTCCAAAGGCTACCTGGCGCTGCGCTCGGCCCCCGGTCAAGGCACCGCCGTCCATATCTGGCTGCCCCAGGCCTCCCAGGACAACCCCCTGGAGCCCGTCCTGGCCGAGGGAGACAGCGCCGTGCTGACCGGCAAGAAGCTGCTGCTGGTGGATGACGAAAAGGATCTGCTGGCGGTGATGGCGGCACTCCTGTCCCGCCTCGGCATGGTGGTGACCAGCTTCGACAATCCCTTCGACGCCAAGGCCGCCCTGGGCGGCGACTTCGACCTGCTGCTGTGCGACGTGGAGATGCCCGGCATGACGGGCTTCGACCTGGCCGAGGCCTTCGCCGGCCGCCAGGGCAAGCCGGTACTGCTGGTGTCGGGGCAGCTGTCCCAGGTACCGCAAGCCCTGGCCTCCCTGCCCCGCCTGGCCAAACCGGTAAGCCGCACCGATCTGCTGCGCGCCCTGGTCCAACTGCTACGCCCTAAGGAATGACATGGACAACCATATCCTCGTGATAGACGACGACCCCCAGTATCGGCAGCTCATTCAGGACTTGCTGGAAGGCCAGGTGGCCAAGCTGGGCCAGGCCGGCAGCAAGGCCGAAGCCCTGGCCTACTGCGAGCAGGAGCATCCCGACATACTGCTGCTGGACCTGGAGCTGCCGGATGGCGATGGCGTCCAGATAGCCGAGGAACTGGCGGCGGAAGACAGGGCCATCATCTTCGTCTCAGGGCACAACAGCCTGGAAGAACGGCTGCAGGCCTGGCAGGCAGGGGCCGCCGATTTCATCGCCAAGCCTTTCGCGTTGGCCGAGTTCCAGGCCCGCCTGGAGCACTGCAGCCAGTACCTGGCCAGCAAGCAGCAGCTTAGCGAACGGGAAGCCCGTTCCAGGGCCATGGCCTTCGCCTCCATGAAGGAGGCCTCCCAGTACGGCTTCATCACCCAGTTTTTCAAGAAATTGATGGCCTGCCAGGACGAGGAGCAGTTGGCGGATCTCTTCTTCGCCGCCGCCGACTTCTTCCAGTTCAAGGCCACCCTCTGCTTCCACCACCAGGGGCTGCACTTCTTCGGCCAGGGCCATCAGCCGGTCAGCCCTTTGGAGCAGAACATCTTCGACCTCCTGATAGGCCAGGGCCGGCTCTACCCTTTCGGCCAGCGGCTGATGGTCAACGACCAGCATGTCTCCTTCCTGGTCAAGGCCATGCCCCTAGAGGAAGCCGAGGCCGGCAAGCTGCGGGACGTGGTGGCGGTGCTGGTGGAAGGCATGGAGGCCAAGTGGCGGGATCTGCACCGCCAGCGCACCATGAAGCTGATGGTGGACGCTTTGCAGGGCTCCATGGGCGACCTGGCCAGCACCATACGCCAGTACGACGGCCGCCTCGATGCCCTGATCAGCAAGCTCAACAACGAGATCCGCCTGAGCTTCCATGTGCTGGAGCTCAACGAACAGCAGGAGGACTTCTTTACCCGCCTTATCGAGCAAGGGGCCGAAACCTTGAGGGAAACTGAAGGGGATCTGCGGGAACTGGAGGAAAGGCTCAAGACCATGTTGGCCCAGGTCCAGGCCGCCATGGCCATGGAAAAGGCGCCCGAGGTCCAGGCGCCGATGGACGAAGAGGAGGTGGAACTCTTCTAGGACGCCAGCAGCTTCATGGTCTCCATGGCCAGGGCGTCCAGCCCCAGCTTGCGCTGGGCCGCCCCGTTCTCCCAGGCGACCCTCGGCATCCCCCAGACCACGGCGCTCTCCTCGTCCTGCACCCAGGTCGTGGCGCCGCCCTCCGCCAAGGCCTTCATGCCGGCGGCCCCGTCCCGGCCCATGCCGGTCAGCAGCAGGGCCAGCATCTCCCCCGCCCCCGCCTGGGCAGCGGACTCGAACAAGACGTCCACCGCCGGCCTGTGGCGGCCGACCGGCTCACCGTCGAAAGCCTGGGCATAGAGGCGGCCGGCCCGCCGCACCAGGCGCATGTGCCTGTCTCCCGGCGCCACCCACACCTCTCCCGGCAGCAGGGGCTGCTCCTTCTCCAGCTCCTGCACCTTGAGCGGCGTCAGGCTGTCCAAGGTGCGGGTGAAGGCGCTGGAGAAGAAGGGCCTGATGTGCTGCACCACCAGGATCGGTGGCATGGTGGCCGGCCATTGGCAGAGCAACCGCTTGACGGCCTCTGTTCCGCCGGTACTGGCGCCGATGAGGATGGCCTCCAGGCGGCCGACGTTGACGCCCTGCACCCTCGGCGCCTTGGGGGCCCCCGGCTGCTGCAGCCGGGCCGAGGCCGCCACCTTCACCTTTTCCCTGAGCAACTCACCATAGGCCGCCAGGGCCCCTGTGGCGCTGGCGGGCTTGGGCACATAGTCCACGGCCCCCAGCTCCAGGGCCTGGAGCGTGACCTCGGCCCCGTGCTGGGTCAGGGTCGAGACCATCACCACCGGCAGGGGATGCAGGCGCATCAGGTTCTTGAGGAAGGCCAGGCCGTTCATCTTCGGCATCTCGATGTCCAGGGTCAGCACATCGGGTTTCAGTGCCTTGATGGCGTCGCGAGCCTCATAGGGGTCGGCGGCGCTGCCCACCACCTCCAGCTCCGGATCCCGGGCCAGCAGGTCGCTGATCAGGGCCCGCATCAACGGCGAGTCGTCCACCACCAGCACCCGGGTCATTTGAACAGCTCCACTCTGGTCTCCTGGGCTATGGCATTGGCCAGCCGCACCTCGCGCCGGATCAGGGTGTCGTTGGGCAGCTGTTTGAGCCGCTTGACCCAGGCCCGGCCGTCCTGGGGCTCGAACAGCACCTTGAGGGCCAGCTGGCCCCCCAGGCATTCCGACACCACCTGCAAGCCTTCCCTGGCCACGAAGCGGCGCACAAAATCGATGTTCATGTCCCCCACAGAGCCTTCACCGAAGACGCGGGCACCGCCAAAGAGCTTGGCCAGCAACCGGTCGCGGTGGGCCCCCAGGGCCAGCAGGCCGTTGATCAGGCTCTCCATGGCATGGGTGCCGTAGCGGTTGGCCTGGGACAGGGTGTCGGGATTGCCTTCTGGCAACATGAAATGGTTGAGGCCGCCGATGCGGGCCAGGGGATCCCAGACGCAGGCACAGACGCAGGAGCCCAGGGTGGTGGCCAGCAGCTCCTCGCCGCCGGTGACGAAATACTGCCCCGGCAGCACCTTGACCATGGTGCGCTCGCGGCTGGGGTCGAAGAAACGGTTGCAGGCCAGGCTCATACGGCTTCCCAGATGGTGTGGCCCAGGGAGCGGTAGCCCGGCTGGCCCTTGTCCATGCCCTCGGCATGGCCCAGCAGCAGGTAGCCGCCGGCTCGCAGATGTTGGCGAAAGCGCCCCAGCAGCTTGGACTGGGTCGCTTTATCAAAATAAATCATGACGTTGCGGCAGAATATGACGTCGAAAGGCTCGCGAAAGGGCCAGTCGTCCATCAGGTTGAGGCGCCGAAAGCTGACCAGCGCCCTGACCGCCTGGCGGGGTTTCATCCACCCGGCCTGGGCGCCTTTGCCCTTGAGGAAGCCGCTGTGGCGTATGGCTTGCGGTATGGCGGCGGCATCACCCAGGTCGTAAAGGCCGGCCTCTGCCGCTGCCAGCACCTGGGTGTTGAGATCCGTGGCCAGCACCTTGTCCTGGTGGCGCCCCAGGGCCACCAGCTGGGCGGCGATGGAATAGGGTTCTTCCCCCGTCGAGCAGGCGGCCGACCAGAGCCGCAGCGGCGCCGGGTGGCGCTCGGCCAGTTCGGCCAGGAAGGCAAAATGATGCTGTTCACGGAAGAACTGGGTCTTGTTGGTCGTCAAGGCGTTGACGAAGTGGGTCTGCTCCGCCGGCTGGCGCTCCAGCAGCTGGCAGTACTGGGCAAAGCTGTGCAGCCCCAGCTCGCGGATACGCCGGCTGAGGCGGCTGTAGACCAGCTTGTCCTTGTGGTCCAGCAAGCGGATCCCCGCCAGGGCGAAGATCCGTTGCCGGATAAAGGCAAAGTCGGCCGCCGTGAAGGCGAAGCCTTCGGGTGGGTTTAAAAGGACTCCCACTCTTCACCCTCGTCGGCCAGCCGGCCCTTGGCCTTGCGCGGGCTCTTGGCCTTGGCGGCCGGGGCTCTCTGCTGTTGCACCTCCTCGCCGTTGAAGAAGGCCATCAGCTGCACCAGCTGGCGCGCCTCGTCGAGGAGCGACTCTGAAGAGGCGGCCGCCTGCTCCACCAGGGCGGCGTTCTGCTGGGTCATCTCGTCCATCTGGGTGACGGCGCGGCTGACCTCGTCGATGCCGGTGGCCTGCTCCTGGCTGGCGACGTCGATCTGCTTCATCAGCTTGGTGACTTCTTCCACTGAGGCGACTATCTCGCTGAGGCGGGTGCCCGAATCCCCCACCAGCTTGGAGCCTTGGGAGACCTTGGCCACCGAGTCCTGGATCAGGGCCTTGATCTCCTTGGCGGCGCCGGCGCTGCGCTGGGCCAGGTTACGCACCTCAGAGGCCACCACCGCGAAGCCCCGGCCCTGCTCCCCGGCCCTGGCCGCTTCCACGGCGGCGTTCAGCGCCAGCAGGTTGGTCTGGAAGGCTATTTCGTCGATGACGCCGATGATGTCCGCTATCTTGCGGCTGGCGCTCTCGATCTCGGTCATGGCCTGCACCGCCTGGGTTACAACGGCGCCGCCGTCCTTGGCCCTGGTCATGGCCTCCTGGGCCTGGTTATTGGCCTGGCGGGCGTTGTCGGCGCTGGATTTGACCTGGGTCGCCAGGGCCTCCATGCTGGCCGCCGTTTGCTCCAGGCTGGACGCCTGCTCCTCGGTGCGCTGGGAGAGATCGTTGTTGCCCTGGGCTATCTCGGTGGAGGCGTTGGTGACCTTGGCGGCGGCGCCGTTGATCTGGGCCACCATGTCCTTAAGGTTGGCGATGCTGGTGTTGACGGCGTTGGCCAGGCGGCCGAACTCGCCGCCGAAGCTGTCCGACATGCTCTGGTTGAGGTCGCCGCTGGCCATGGCGCTCATCACCTGGATGCTTTCGCTCATGGGGCCGACCATGGCTTCCAGCAGGCTGTTGATGCCCTGGCCCAGGTTCCGCATGAAGCCCTGGTAACGGCTGACGTCGATGCGCTCGGCCAGTTCGCCGTCGGTGGCCTTGGCGATGAGGGCCGCCACCTGGCGCTGGGCGTCCTGCACTTCAGTGATATCCAGCCACTGCACTGCGGTGCCGATGTGGGTGCCTTTTTCATCCTTCATGGCGATGACGGTCAGTTCGAATTCCAGCTCCCCCACCGCGATATTGGCGCTGTGGGGCAGCTTGGACGGATCACCTATGATGCCCCGCTGGTGGCTGGGATCCTTGTGGAAGCGGTCTATGTTCTCGCCGATGAGCCTGTCCACGGCAAAGCCGGGGAAGGAGGCGGCCAGGGCCTGTTCGCGGCTCTTGAGCAGCCGGACCAGGGAGGGGTTCATGAAGACGATGCGGCCGTCGAGATCCGCCATCATCAGGTTGGTGGTCATGCCCTGTACCGCCGAGGCCAGGCGGCCCACCTCCAGCTGGCGGGTCCGTTCGTCGGTGACGTTACGCCATTCCAGGGTGTTGCCGATGTAGGTGCCGGCGCCGTCGCGGATCACCGAGACATTGAGCTCTATGGCGATGCCGTCGATCAGGATGTCGGTGCAGTAGGGCAGGTTGTCCGGGTTGGCCAGCAGCTGGCGCTGGTGTTCTGGCCTCCTGTGGAACTCGTCGATGCAGCGTCCCAGCAGCCAGGCTTCCTCGGCCTGGAAGTTGGGCCAGACCTTGCGAAAATGCCCCTGCTGCTCGCGGAACAAGGCCAGGGAGGACTCGTTGACGTAGGTGATCTTGAAGTCGCGGTCTATGGTGACGATGGCGGTCTGGGCCTGGTCGACGGTGGAGCGCAGCCGGGCGATATCCGCCTCCTGCTGGCGCTGGCCTGTGACGTCCGCCCACTCCAGGCTGGAGCCCACATGGCGGCCGTCACCATCCATGATGGCCCCCACCGTCAGCTGCAACTTGAGGTGCCCTATCTTGATGTCGGTCTGGTAGGGCAGGTTGCGGGGATCGCTCAGCAGTTGGCGCTGGTGGGCGGGGTTCTTGTGGAAGCCATCGATGCAGCGCCCCATCAGGTAGTCGTTGCTGGCCCTGAAGTCGGGCCAAATGGATTGGAACACCGCTTCGTGGGTCTTGAACAGCACCAGGCTCTGGTGGTTGAAGTAGGTGATCCTGAGATCGCGGTCGACGATCATCATGGCGGTCTGGGTGGCATCCAGGGCCGCCTTGAGGTGGGCCTTGCTGATCCCCTGGGTATCGTCAGACCTGGCTCCCAGACGGCCGCTCTGCCTGGAGAAGAACTGCCCCAACTTGCGCATTGGATTGGTCATGAGTGGCTCTCCTCCTTCGAGAAAGCGTTGTCTATCAGTGAGAAAACCTCTTCCAGATCAAAGAGGTGATTGACGTCCAGTAGCAGCAGCAGGCTGTCTTCCAGTTCCATCACCCCGCAAAGGAAACCCTGATCGAGGTGCCGGCCCATGGGCGGGGGCGCCTTGATCTGCCCTGTCTCCGGCTGCAGCACGTCGGCGACGGCATCCACCACCAGCCCCAGGGGCGAATCCCCCTGCTGCACCACTATCACTACTGTGGTGGGCTCGAGGCGGGTGGGACCCAGGCCCAGGCGGGCCCCCAGATCCAGCACCGGCATGGGCTGCTCGCGCAGCATCATCAACCCCAACAGCTGAGGTGGCGCGTCCGGCACCTTGCGCGGTTTCTGCCAGCCGCGGATCTCCCGCACCACTTCGATGGGCAGGGCAAAGAGCTGGTCGGCACATTGGAAGGTCAGGAGTTCAGGCCGCATCCTCGTCCTCCAGGCAGGGAACCCTGCCGATGTCCATCAGGGCATCCACGTCCAGAATCGCCACCACCTGCTGCTGGTGGCGCACCAGGGTATTGAGGAAGGGCAGCACGCTGCTGTGGGCATTGAGCTTGGCCGCCACCCCCTGCAGCTCGTCCAGGCTCAGCACGTCCGAGACGGCGTCCACCACCAGCCCCATCAGCCGCTCCTCGGCGTTGCCGAGGATCAGGGTGACGGTGTTGGCGTCGTACTGCTGGGCCCCGATACCGAAGCGCAGCCGCAGATCGAGGATGGGCACCACCATGCCGCGCAGGTTGATGACGCCGCTGACATAGTCAGGCACCGCCGGCAGCCGGGTCGGGGCCGACCAGACCCGGATCTCCCGCACCCGCAGTATGTCCACCGCGAAACGTTCTTTGCCCAGCAGGAAGGTCAGGCATTCCATGGCGTCTCCTAGGCGGCGCTGGCCGCGTCCGCATCGCTTTCCCGGCCCACGTGGCGGGCCACCAGGCCAGGGATGTCGAGGATGAGGCAGACCTTGCCGTCACCGAGTATGGTGGCCCCGGAGATCCCCGGCAGCCGCCGAAAATTCTGCTCCAAGGATTTGATCACCACCTGCTGCTGGGCCAGCAGGGCATCCACCACCAGCCCCAGCTTGCGCCCGGCCGCCTCCACCACGCACAAGAGCGGCATAGACCCTTCCTCGCCTTTGGTGCCCAGCAGTTCAGAGAGCCAGAGTACCGGCAAGGTCTGCTGGCGAAGCTGGTAGAAGACGACGCCGCCACCGGCCTTTTGCAGGCAATCCGGCTCCAGCTTCAAGGACTCGACGATGTTGATGAGGGGAATGACGAAGAGCTCTTCCCCCACCGCCACCAGTTGGCCGTCGAGTATGGCCATGGTCAGGGGCAGGCGGATGCGAAAAAGGGTGCCGCGCCCTGGCTGGGACTGGATCTCGACACTGCCGCCGAGGGCCAGGATGTTGCGCTTGACCACGTCCATGCCGACACCGCGGCCGGACAGATCCGAGACGGTGGCGGCGGTGGAAAAACCGGGGGCGAAGATGAGATCGAACAGCTGGGCGTCGGAAAAATCCTCCCGGCGGCGGCCCTGGATCAGGGGTAGCTGCTTCTCGCAGGCCTTTTCCCAGATCCGCCCCTTGTCGAGGCCGGCGCCGTCGTCCTGGATGTCGATGACCACGTTGCCCCCCTCGTGGCGGGCGGCCAGGGTCAGGGTGCCGCTGGCCGCCTTACCCTGTTGGCGGCGTTTGGCCGGGCTTTCGATGCCGTGATCCAGGGCATTGCGCACCATGTGCACCAAAGGATCGCTGATGCGCTCCAACACCGTCTTGTCCAGCTCTGTCTGCTGGCCGACCAGCTTGAGTTCCACTTCCTTGCCCAGCTGCTGGGCAAGGTCGCGCACCAGCCGCGGGAAGCGGTTGAAGGCGAAGCTGATGGGCAGCATGCGGATCCCCAGCACGCTTTCCTGCAGGGCCTTGGTGTTGCTCTTGAGCAGCGACAGGCCGCGGTCGAGGCGTTCCTGGATCTCGCCGCCCTCCCCTTCCAGGGCCGCCAGCATGGACTGGGTGATCACCAGTTCCCCCACCAGGTTGATGAGCTGGTCTATCTTGCGGATGTCGATACGGATGCTCTGTTCCAGCTGGCCCTGTCTGGCCTGGCCCTCGGCGGCGGCCTGTTCCTGGGGCTTGGCCTCGGTGGCCTGGCGTTGCAGCTCGATGTCGCACTCGTCCTCCACCCAGGAGAAGATCTCGCGGATCTCCTCCTCAGGCACGGCGGCCGGCCCATCCAGGGTCCAACTCAGGTAGCAGCTTTGGGGGTCGAAGTCCGGCTCGAAAAGGCGGCCCGTCTCGGTGGCCGTCACCGCAAAGCCCAGGGTCTTGAGCTCCCGCAGCAGCCGCAGCGGCTCGTTGCCGCTGGCAAGGATGCCCTCATGGGGCTTGAAGCTTAGGTGCCAGGGGCCTTCCCCAGCGATGGCCTCAAAGGCCGTCTCCGCCGGCTGTGCCTCCAGGGCCAGCAGCGCCGCCAGCTCGGCCTTGACCCTGGCCGCCGCCTCGCTTTGGCCAGGGCCGCCGGCCTGGGCATCGTCCCGCATCTGGCTGATGACGTCCGTCGCCTTGAGCATCAGGGCCGCCAGGGCCGGCGCGGCGCGGCGCTTGCCAGAGCGCAACTCGTCGAGCAGGGTTTCCAGCAGGTGGGTGAACTGGCTCATGGCCGAAAGGCCGAAGGTGCCGGCGCCGCCCTTGATGGAATGGGCGGCCCTGAACACCCTGTTGATCACTTCCTCGTCGGCCTTGCCCTGCTCCATCAGCAGCAGATCGGCCTCCAGCACGGCCAGGTTCTCGCTGCACTCTTCCAAGAAGATCTGGCGGAAACGATCCATGTCCAGTTCCATGAGGACCTCTAGATGACTTTGCCCAGGGTCTTGAGCAGGGTGTCCGGGTTGAAGGGTTTGACTATCCAGCCGGTGGCGCCTGCGGCCTTGCCTTCGGATTTCATTTCGGGGGAGCTTTCGGTGGTGAGGATGAGGATGGGGGTAAACTGGTAGTCGGGCAGGTCGCGAAGGGCTTTGGTGAGGCCTATGCCGTCGAGGTTCGGCATGTTGACGTCTGAGATCACCACATCGAATTTGCGCTCCCTCGCCAGGGCCAGGGCCTTGGCGCCGTCCTCGGCGCATTGGACCTGGTAACCTGCACTTTCCAGGGTAAACTGCACCATTTCCCGGATGGAAACGGAGTCATCCGCAGCCAGTATTGTCGTCATCGCATGTCCCTATTGGTTTTATCAAGGCAATGCAAGCAAGGTATCGACGCCTGCCAAGGAGGCGGCGTTCTTCAAAGGCTCACTGACCGCCAGCCATTGCAGGCTGTTGGCCGCACCCAGACGTAACAGCAGCTGCAAACCGGCGACGTCGACCTGCTCGACGCTGCCGCCGTCCAGTTGCAGTTGTTGCTGGCTCAGATCCCGCCATTGGCTCCAGAGGGAAGGGGCCTGGCCGACATCGAGGCGTTGCGGTAGTGTCAGCGGCGCCATGTTTAGCTTTTGTTAACATTTGACAATGCTAGTTATAGCAAGGCTGGTCAGCTTTGCCCGGGCTGCTACAAAAATAAGCCTAAAACCATGACGTAGAACGGCATCTTGCCGACGGAGCTCACTTGTCCACCCCATCCCGACTGCACAGAGACTACTGGCGCCGCGGCCCCGATTACCGCTTTGGCGAGGACAGGACCTTTGCCGAGGTGAGGGACCAGTTCGGCCTGGCCGGCGTCAGGGTGGGGGCCTGGGTCAGTGCCGAGGAACAGCAGCTGGCCGCCAACCTGGTCTTCGACGCCCTGGCCGACCTGGCCTGGGTGCTCAAGGTGCCGCCCTGGACCCTGGGCCTGCGCGGCCAGTTGCAGCTGGCCTTCGGCACCAGGGGCAGCCCAGGGGCCCAGGCCCACTACGAGCCGGCCACCCGCATCCTGGCCCTGGCCAAGAACGCCGGTGGCGGCGCCCTGGCCCACGAGTTCTGGCACGCCTTCGACCATCACGTCGCGGCCCATCTCTACCCCGGCTGCCCGCCAAGGGCCCTGGCCTCCCATCTCTGGCTCAAGCGCCCTTCGCTGCGTGCCCATCCCCTCAACCTGGCCCTGGCCGAGGTGTTCAAGCAGGCATTGCTCAGCGAGGACGGCCAGGCACCAAGCGACTATGTGCGCCGGGCCATCGCCCTCGACAAACAGCTCGGTCGCCCCTACTACAGCCAGCCCACCGAGCTGCTGGCCCGGGCCTTCGAGTCTTTCGTGCAGGACGACAGGGAGATCGCCAACCCCTATCTGGTGACCGGGACCCACAAAAGCGCGGCGGCCAAGGAAGGGGCCTACCCGCAAGGGCAGCACAGGCGCGCCCTGGGCCAGGCCTTTGGCCGCTACTTTGCGCTGCTGGGCCAGGCTCTGGCGCGCCAGGAGCAACCATGAAAAAGCCGCCCTTAGGCGGCTTTCTTATTGCTCCAGCAGGCGGTTGACCCGCTCGAGGTCGGCCGGGGTGTCGATGCCGGCCGGCGGCAGTTCGCAGGCGTCGGCGACGACGATGCGTTCGCCATGCCAGAGCACCCGCAGCTGCTCCAGGGCTTCGAGCTGCTCCAGGGGGCTGACGGCGAGGCCCGCGTAGCGGCGCAGGAAGCCGGCGCGGTAGGCATAGATCCCGAGGTGGCGGCGCAGCAGGCCGCCTTCCAGCTGCGGCGCTTCACCGGCCAGCAGGCGGGCCCGCTGGGCCGGTATCGAGGCGCGGCTGAAATAGAGCGCCAGGCCGTTCTTGTCGGTCACCACCTTGACGGCATTGGGATTGACCGCCTCGTCAAGGTCATGGATGGGGGTGGCCAGGGTCGCCACCGCCGCTTGTGGGTGGGCCTCGAGCAGCTCTGCCACCTGGCGGATCACGGCCGGCGGCACCAGAGGCTCGTCACCCTGGACGTTGACGACGATGGCGTCGTCAGCCAGGCCCAGGCGCTCGGCCACTTCCGCCAGGCGGTCGGTGCCGGACTCGTGGTCAGGGGAGGTCATCATCACCTGGCCGCCGGCCCCTTGGACCAGGGCCTCGATGCGCCCGTCATCGGTGGCGACCCAAACGTCGATGGCTCCGGCCGCCTTGGCCTTTTCCAGGACGTGCAGCACCATGGCCTTGCCCCCCACTTCCAGCAGGGGTTTGCCCGGCAGCCGGGTGGAGGCATGGCGGGCGGGGATCACCACCAGGAAGCTCAAGGCAGCACCTCGTCCAGCTCCAGCTTACGGGCTTCGTCGGGCAGCATCACGGGGATGTCGCCCCTGATGGGGTAAGCCAGCTTGTCAAAGCTGCACCAGAGCTCGTTCTTGTCTTCAACCAGTTTGACCTTACCCTTGCAGATGGGGCAGGCGATGATGTCCAGCAAACGCTTATCAAAGGCCATGACGGCTCCTTAAGATCTCGAGAAGGGCCTCGCCGAGGTTGGGCCCGAAGGCGGCCTCGACCGGCACATAATACCAAGAGTCGGCGGCGAAGGGCTGGCACTTGACCGCGTCTTTTTCGGTCATCAGCAGGGTCCCTTCGACACCGGCAAAATCCGCTGCGCTAAAGGCATGGTGGTCGGCGAAAGCGAGGCGCCGTTCCAGCTCGAGGCCGCGCTGGGCAAGGCTGGCAAAGAAGCGCCCCGGGTTGCCGATGCCGGCCGCCGCCTTGACCCTGGCAGGCAGCTGCTCCCAGGGCAGCTCCACATCGTCCGCCACCCGTTTGGGCAGGCCCTGGTTGAGGGTCATGGCGTACTGGCCAGGGCCGGCCATGCCGCCGTTGACCACCACGAAATCCACCTTGTCCAGCCGCCAAGCCCCCTCTCGCAAGGGTCCGGACGGCAGCAGCCAGCCGTTGCCGAGGCGCCGCTCGCCGTCCATCACCACTATCTCGATGTCCCTGGACAGGGCGTAATGCTGGAGGCCATCGTCGCTGATGATCACATCGACATCCTGGTCGGCCAGCAGCAACTCTATGGCGGCGCGCCTGTCGGGCCCCACCGCCATGGGAAGGCCGCTGCGCTTGGCCAGCAGCCGCGCCTCGTCACCAACCGCCGCCGCCGGGCTGTCCGCCTTAACCAGGGCCGGGAAAGGCCCCTTGGCGCCGTAGCCGCGGGCGATAAGGCCGGGTTTGAGGCCGGCTTCCTTGAGGCTTTCGGCCAGGGCCAGCACCACCGGGGTCTTGCCATTGCCCCCCACCGACAGGTTGCCGACGATGATGACCGGTACCGGCGCTCTGTAGACCTTTTTCAGGCCCAGGCGGAACAGCAGGCGGCGCAGGGCCGAGACCAGCCAGAAGAGGCCGGTCAGGGGCGACAGCAGCCAGGCCTGCCAGCCGGCCTTCTGGTACCAGAAGTCCATCAGTTGCCGAACTGCATCTTATAGAGGCCGGCGTAGGCACCGTCTTTGGCCAGCAGCTGCTCGTGGCTGCCCTGCTCTATGATGGCGCCCTGGTCCAGCACCAGGATCTGGTCGGCCTTCTCGATGGTGGAGAGCCGGTGGGCTATGACCAGGGAAGTGCGGTTCTGCTGCAAGGCTTCCAGGCCCGCCTGGATATGGCGCTCTGACTCGGTGTCGAGGGCCGAGGTGGCCTCGTCGAGGATAAGGAGCGGCGCGTCCCGCAAAAGGGCCCGGGCTATGGCGATGCGCTGGCGCTGGCCACCCGAGAGCATGACGCCGTTCTCGCCGATGACGGTGTCGAGGCCTTCTGGCATCCGCTCGATGAATTCCATGGCGTGGGCCCTGGTGGCGGCCTGGATGATGGCCTCGCGGCTCACCTCCCCTTCCATGCCGTAGGCGATGTTGGCGGCGATGCTGTCGTTGAAGAGGTAGACCTGCTGGCTGACCACGGCGAACTGGCGGCGCAGATCCCGCAGCCGGTAGTCGCGCAGATCCTCGCCGTCGAGGCGGATATGGCCGCTGTCGATGTCGTAGAAGCGGGTCAGCAGCGAGCTGATGGTGGTCTTGCCGGAGCCGGAACGGCCCACCAGGGCCACCGTCTTGCCGGCCGGCACCTGGAAGCTGATGTGTTTGAGGGCCGGTGCGTCCTTACCGGGGTAGCTGAACACCACGTCCTCGAAGCGGATGTCGCCCTTGGGCTTGTCCAAGGACAGGGTGCCTTGGTCCACTTCGGTGTCCTTGTCCAGTACCGTGAAGATGGAGTCGGCGGCGGCGATGCCCCGCTGCAGCTCGGCATTGACGTTGGTGAGCTGCTTGATGGGGGTCATCATGGCCAGCATGGCGGACACCAGGGACACGAAGTCGCCCATGGTCAGGCTGCCCTGGGCGGCCAGCTTGCCGGCCATGAACAGCACTATGGCAAGGCCCACACCGGCCAGCAGCTGGATGATGGCGTCAGAGCTGCCCTGGGTGGCCAGCACCTTCATGTTCTGTTGGCGGTTGTGGTTGTTGATGGCGTCGAACCGCTGGGACTCCATGGCCTCGGCGCCAAACAGCTTCATCACCTTGTTGCCGCTGACCATCTGTTCGGACTTGTCGGTCACCATGCCCATGGCGGCCTGGATCCGCAGGCCCAGCTTGCGAAAGCGGGAAGAGACCTTTTTCACGGCGAAGGCGATGGGGGGAATGACCAAGAAGAACACCATGGTCAGCTCCCAGCTGTAGCTGAACATGGTGTAGAGCAGGAAGAGCACCAGGGCCCCCTGTCGGACCACGGTCAGCAGCGAATTGGTGACGGAATTGGCCACCAGCTCAACGTCGAAGGTGATCTTGGAGATGAGGCTGCCGGAGCTGGCCTTGTCGAACTCCTGGATGGGGAAGCGGATCATCTTCTCGAACAGTTCCTGGCGCAGGGCGCGCACCACGTGCCGCCCGACCCAGGCCAGGCCGTAGCGGGCCATGAAGGAGCTCAGGCCCCTGGCCACGAAGAGGCCTATGACCACCAAAGGCGCCAGCATGAAGAGATCGTTGGCGGGGTTGGTGAGCAGGCCGGCGCTGTCGACACTGGGTTTGCCGCTGAAGGACTTGTCCAGGAAGGGACCCATCAGGTAGAGGAAAGAGGCCTCGAAACCGGCGTTGGCCACCATGCCGACGATGGACAATACCAGGCCCATGCGAAAGGGCACGGCATACTTCAAAAGGCGTTTGTAGGTCCCAAGACGAGAGGACGAATGTTCAGACATGGAGTCGGCTCTTTAAATTCAAGGCCGCTAGTTTAGCTTCAGCGCCCCTCCAGGCCAACCACGGCGCCTTCCCACCAATAGTGGCGCAGGCCCTGGCAGCCACTTTTTGCGCAAAAAAGCGCCCCCTGGCTGGCGGTGTTCCAGGTGGCGGCCCCTTCCGCCCGGTAACGGGCCACGACGGCAGGCACCGGAAAGCCGAAGGGGTTGCCAAGGCCGGTGGAAAAGACGGCCACCTTGGGCCGCACCTGGTCGATAAAGGCCTGGCTGGAGGCGCTCTTGGAGCCGTGGTGGGGCACCGCCAGCCAGTCCGCCTGCGGCCAGGAGCGGCTGGCCTCCACCCTGGCGCTGGCATCCCCTGGCAACAGGAAAGAGTGCCCAGCCAAACGCCCGGCGAGGATGCAGGAGGCGTCGTTGTCCGGCCTCAGTCCCGGCCTTGGCGGCCAGAGGACATGCAACTCGCCGCCCGCCAAGGCAAGGGTTTGGCCGGCCAGGCACTGGCGCTGCCCCACCGCCGGTTGGCCCGCCAGTATGGGCGCATCGAAGGCGGCAGCACCGCCCACATGGTCCCTGTCGCTGTGGGACAGCACCAGGGTGTCGAGATGGCGGGAAGCGGCAAGGCTCCTGGCCCCGTCCATGGCCCAGAGCCCTGGGCCCGTATCCACCAACAGCATCTGCCGTCCGGCCACCAGGGCCGTACTGCTGCCCTGGCCCACGTCCAGGAACCAGACTCCATCCTCGGCCGGCGGCAGCAAGGCGACAAAGAGCAGCGCCGCCGCCCCCAAGGCCAGGCGGCTGGCCCTGCCAAGGGG